>DATARI010000105.1:0-14896 GCA_036264255.1 Acidimicrobiales bacterium
CCGCCGTCGAGGGGCAGCATCGGGAACATGTTGAAGATCCCGAGGAACAGGTTGATCGAGAACAGGAAGATCAAGGTGTCCCCGATCCCCGCCTGCACCGCCTGGCCTCCGATCCCCACCGCACCGACGATCGACGAGACCCGGGTGCCGTTGGCCGCCGCCTGGTTGGCCGCCTTCGCGCTGGTCACCTGGTGGAAGCGGGAAGAGAAGGAGGAAGGCGAGAACAGGCCGCCGATGAGGGTCACCGTCGACGCGGTGAAGTGGCCGATGTCGACCGTCGTCGTCCCCAGCGCATGGATCGGATTGGCCTTGACGATGGGGGCCCCGAGACCGACTCCGATCACCCCGTAGGGAGCCGTTCCCGCCGGGGCGGAGGCGCCCTTCTCGTGGACCGCCCGCCCGTTGGCCGGCGTCACCGACAGCGTCAGCGTCCGACCGCTCCGGTCCACCACCACGCTGATCGGTTGGCCGGGATGGCTCTGGATGGCGTGGGTCAGGGTGTCGGCGTTGCCGTTGACCGCCTTCCCATCGATGGAGACCACGATGTCCCCGGCCTTGATCCCGGCGGCGGCGGCCGGGCTGGTCTGGCCGGCGATGGAGGAGACATCCTGGATCTGGATCTGGCTCGAACTCGGCACGCCGACGAAGGTGAGGGCCGACCACAGCAGGAGGAAGGCCATCACCAAGTGCATGAAGGAGCCGGCCACCGCCACCAACAACCGGGCGTGGAACGGCTGCTGTCGGTAGGTGCGGGGCTCGTCTTCGGGGTCCACCTCTTCGAGGTTGGTCATCCCCGGGATCTTCACGTAGCCCCCTAGGGGGATCGCCTTGATGCCGTACTCGGTCTCCCCCCGCCGGAAGGACCAGAGCCGGGGGCCGAAGCCGAGGAAGTACTCCGTCACCTTCATGCCCCCGTGCTTGGCCGCCAACAGATGACCGAACTCGTGGATCATCACGATGACGATGATGCAGGCGACGATGATGGCGATGTCGGTGGTCCCGGTCAGCACCGTCAGCCCCACGATGGCGGCCAGGATGACGATCAGTTCCAGTGCCGACTGCCGTGGGGACTTGACCTTCTCGGGAAACAACGGCGGTGCTCCCGGCGGCGGGAGGGTTGGCGCCGCCAGCGAACCTCCGGGCCCGGCTGAGCCCTCGTTCGCCGTCTCCGGCTCGGCTCGTTCGGTGGTGCTCACGCCGGTCCCCGGGCGGTGACCACTCGCTCGGCGGCCTTGCGGGCAGCGGCATCGATCTCGAGGACGTCATCGACCGTGCGGGTCGGGTTCCCGTCCTCGTCCCGCTCCACCCCTTCGCCGGTCGGCGGGTCGTAGCCGTCGAGGGTCTCCTCGACCACTTCGGCGATGGCGCTCCACCCGATCCGGCCGGCCAGGAAGGCGGCCACCGCCACCTCGTTGGCCGCGTTCAGCCAGGCGGGGGCCAGGTCGCCTTCCCGCCCGGCCCGGTAGGCGAGATCGAGACAGGTGAACACCGATCGGTCCGGCTCCTCGAAATCCAGACGGGCCAGGGTCGTCCAATCGATGGGCCCGAACGGCACTGGCAAGCGGTCGGGATACATCAGCGCGTACCCGATGGGCAGGCGCATGTCGGGCATGGACAGCTGGGCCACCACCGCGCCATCGCTGAACTCCACCATCGAATGGATGACCGACTGGGGGTGGACCACCACGTCGATGGCGTCGAAGGGGATCCCGAACAGCTCGTGGGCCTCGATCACCTCCAGCCCCTTGTTCATGAGGGTGGAGGAGTCCACCGTGATCTTCGGGCCCATCGACCAGGTGGGATGGCTGAGGGCTTCGGCCAACTCCACCTTGGCCAGCTCGTCACGGCTGCGGCCCCGGAAGGGCCCCCCCGAGGCGGTGATCAGCAGTCGGGCGACCTCGCCGGCGGAGCCGGTCCGCAGGCACTGGTGGATGGCGCAGTGCTCGGAGTCCACCGGGACGATCTCCGCCCCCTGGGTGCGCCGGGCCCGCTGGACCACCGGGGCCCCGGCGATGATCGACTCCTTGTTGGCCAGGCACAGGCGGCGGCCGGCTTCGAGGGCGGCGAGGGTGACCGTCAACCCCGCGAACCCCACCACGCCGTTGACGGCCACGTCGGCCAGGGTGGCGATGTGGGCCAGCCCGTCCCGGCCGGTCACCACCTCGACCCCGGACGGGAGCAGGGCAGTCAGGTCGGCGGCCAGTGTCTCGTCCCCGATGGCCACCACTTGGGGATGGAATCGGCGGGCCTGGTCGGCCAACACCTTGATCGAGGACTGGGCCCCGAGGGCCACGACGTCGAAACGATCGGGGCAGGCCTCGATCACTTCGACCGCCTGGGTCCCGATGGAGCCGGTCGAGCCGATGAGGCTGACGGTGGTGGCTGTCACCTCCCTAGCCTGCCCGAAGTTCATCCGATGTTGAGGGCGCGCACCAGGTAATAGGTAGCAGGCAGGACAAACAGCAGCGCATCGATGCGATCGAGCACCCCGCCATGGCCGGGGAGGATGGACCCCATGTCCTTGATCCGGAAGTCCCGCTTTAGCAACGACTCGCACAGATCGCCGATCGGGGCCACCACCGCCACCACCACACCGAGGAGGGCGGCGTGGGCCGGCGTCCACGGGTGGATGTCCCCGACCAGGGCCGCCGAGATCACCACCGAGAAGACGGCGCCACCCAGGAAGCCCTCCCAGGTCTTGTGGGGGCTGACGTTGGGAGCCAGCGCGTGACGGCCGATCCACCCGCCGATGACCAGCGCCCCGATGTCGTTGGCGACAGTGGCGATGACCGCCCCCAACAGGAAGGCGATGCCGGTGCGATGGGGGAACTGGGACGGCGACAACAGCAGCGCCGAGTAGGAACCGAGGAGGGCGATCCAGGCCATGGTGAACAGGGTGGAGGCGCTGCCGGCCACCGGTGAGCCCCGCTCGATGCCGAACAGGTACCAGAGCATGGTGAAGACAGCGATCAGCACCAGCACCAGCGGGACGGCCGCCGGGCCCTTGGTGTAGGCGGCGATCATCAACGAGACGGTGCCGACCAGGCCGAGCAGCGTGGCCGGATGGTACCCGGCCCGGCGCATGATGCCGAAGCACTCCCCGGCGGCAAAGGTGACGACGATTGCACAGAGGACCAGAGCCGGCGCCGGTCCCAGCTTGAAGGCCAGCAGCCCGACCGCGGCGGCGATGATGCCGGTGACAACCCGCATCCCGATGCTCGCCCCACCTTGGCTCCCGCCCTCGGCGTCGTCGGCCCGTCCCAGTCGGGACGGCATGTGCATCCGCCGGACCGGAGGGCCGCCGCCCAGAGGCCCGTCGCTCGGTTCGTAGGCTTCGGGGGCCGGCCGGGCGAGAGGGACCCCGTAGGCGGCGGTATCGCCCCCGCTGCGCCGACGGGTGACCTCGGTCTCCGGCGTGCCGGAGAGATCAGGCTGGCCGTACGGATCGACCGCCGGGGTGACGGAGGTGGCGACGCTGGCCGCGGTGTCGGGGTAGGGCTGGCTCCGGGCATAGGCTTCGGCGGCCAGGTCCGGCTCCCCGTCGAACTCGGAGTCCTGATGGGCCCCGTCTTCTCCCCGGTGGCGGCGGCCGAGTCGGCCGGAGCGTTGGGTGGCGCTGTCGGCGGCGGCCAGGCCGGCCAGGCCTCCCCGTCGGCGCCCGGCTCCCGGCACCGCCGTCACGCTGGCTCCCGGCGGCTCTGCCGCCAGGGGAGGATCGATGAGGGCGTCGATTTCTTCGGGTCGTTTCGCCTTCACCGGATCGGAACGCATCCCGCCCCGGCGCATCCGACCGACCCGGGCGGTCCCGGTGGGACGGGTCCGCTGGATGCCGGGAAGGTCGTCGATGACTTCCTCGGGCTCGTCCGGCCCGATCGGAGGCTCCAGCCCCCCGGTGGTCCGGCTGGAGGGCAACCGTCCCCCCCGCTCCCCACCGGCGGAGCCGGATCTGCGGCTGCCTTCGCCATCGTGGGAGCTGGAGTCGGCGGCATCCGATCGGGTGACCGCCGGGATCTGGGTGGTCAGCTGGTTCTCGATGGCGGCCTCCGGCGTCACCCCGGCGGCGGGAACCGCCCCGCTGGGGGCGCCCCGCGACTTGCCCCGGCTTGACCCGCCGGCTCGTCTTGACCGGTCGACCGCCGGCGTCTCGGAGGAGGGGAGGTCGAACTCCCAGGGTCGGCGGTCGATGTCGGTACGGTTGGTCTCGTCGAGTGACCCGAGAGCCTCCTCGTCGTCGCCGAACATGGACGGTTCGAATTCCTCGTCATGGGCCAGCCAGTCGCTGTTGCCCTCCCGCCAGGAGGGGGCGGCGATGCCCGAGTGCGACCCGCTGCCCTCGCCGGTGTCCCGGCTGAGGACCGCCGGGACCTGCCCGGTCGGCGCCTCGGTCCAGTGCGGGAGTTTGGTGGCCGAACCGGCGGGCGTCCCCATCGGCACCGCCGTCTCTCCGGGCTCCACCGGCTTCACCGTGTGACCGAGGGTGGCGGGGTCGCTCGGCTCATTGGTCAGGTGAACGGCGGTCTCGGCGGCATCCGGCGGCTCGGTGACCTCCGCGAACCTCAGCGGCTCGGGGGCTTCGGGTGGCCGGCGTGGCTCGACCGACTCCCCGAAGAGATCGTCGCGGGACACCACCGGCACCACCGCGGTGGCTTCGCCGGCCACTTCGGCCCCCACGATCCTCACCTGGTCGGTGGATGGGCCGCTCCGCTCCGCGATCCGCCTCCGGATCTCCGCAACCTCGTCATCTTCATCTTCTCGCCGGTCGTCACCGTCGTCCACGTCGATATTCCCTTTCATGGGCAGGGCCTATCCGGGCGGCCCCGCCATGTGTCAGATTTCGAGGAGCTCTTGCTCTTTGTGGGCCAGCAGTCGGTCGATGGCAGCCACTTGAACCTGGGTGATCTTGTCGAGTTCTTCTTCTACCCGCTTCAACTCGTCGCTGGAAAGCTCGCCGTCCTTCTCCAGGGCCTCGAGCTCGTGCCGAGCGGACCGGCGGAGATTGCGGATGGTGACCCGACCCTCCTCCGACTTCTGCCTGACTACCTTGACCAGCTCTTTGCGCCGTTCCTCGGTAGGCACCGGGAAGGACAGCCGGATCACCGTCCCGTCGTTGGACGGGTTGATGCCCAGGTCCGAGTTCTGGAGGGCCTTCTCGATGGCGTTCACCGAGCTCTTGTCATAGGGAGAGATGACCAGGAGGCGCGCCTCGGGCACACTGAAGCCGGCCATCGCCCGCAGCTCCGTTTCGGTGCCGTAGTAGTCGACTTTCAGATGCTCGACCAGGGCGGGCGTGGCCCGGCCGGTGCGGATGGCGCTGAATTCGGCCTGGGCGTGTTCGACAGCCTTCTCCATACGTTCCTGCGCATCCTGGACAACTAAATCGGTCAGTTCGTTGTCCATCAGCCCACCAGCGTAGCGAGCAAGGTTGCACCCCATCGGATGAAGGGCGCGACCAGGACGTTCTCCCTGGTCATCGCCTCGGCGCCCCTCATCGGACCAACGTCCCGATCCGCTCCCCGCTCAGGGCTTTTCGGATGTTGCCCTCGCCCATCAGGTCGAACACCCGGATCGGGAGCCCGTTGTCCCGGCAGAAGGTGATGGCGGTGAGGTCCATCACCCGGAGGTCCTTGTTGACCACCTCCATGAATGACACTTCGTCGTATTTGGTGGCGTTGGGGTCGAGCCGCGGGTCGGCGGAGTAGACCCCGTCGACCCCCCCGTGGGTGCCCTTGCAGAGGAGCTCGGCCTCGATCTCCGCCGCCCGGAGGGCGGCTGAGGTGTCGGTGGTGAAGAACGGGTTGCCCATCCCGGCCGCGAACACCACCACCCGGCCCTTTTCGAGGTGGCGGATGGCCCGGCGACGGATGTAGGGCTCGGCGACTTCGGCCATTTGGACGGCGGAGAGGACCCGGGTGACCTGTCCATGGTGCTCGAGGGCATCCTGGAGGGCCAGAGCATTGATCACGGTGCCCAACATGCCCATGGTGTCGGAGGTGGCCCGGTCAATCCCGGCGCCGGCGCCGGTGGTCCCACGCCAGATGTTGCCGCCGCCGACCATCACCGCCAGCTCGAGGTCGAGCTCTTCACGGGCACCGGCGATGTCGACCGCGATCTGCTCCACCATGGAAGCGTCGATGGTCTCGTCTGACGCGGAGGAGGCCAACGCCTCCCCCGACATCTTGAGGACGATTCGCCTCCGGTTACCCACGCCGCCTCAGTCGCCGATGACGACCTGGGCGAACTGCGTCACCGACGCCGAGCCCAGGAACTTCGCCACCGTCTGCTTCTCGTCCTTGATGTAGGACTGGTCGAGGAGCACCCGCTCCTTGTACCAGCCGTTGAGCCGGCCTTCGATGATCTTCGGGAGCGCGGCATCGGGCTTGCCCTCATTGCGGGCGATCTTCTCGACCGTCTCCCGCTCCGCGGCCACATCCGCCTCGGGAACCTCGTCCCGGGTGATGTAGGTCGGGCGGGCGAAGGCGATGTGAGCCGCGACGTCGTGGGCCAGCTCGGCGGATCCGCCGGCCACCGCCACCACCACTGCGTTCACCCCGCGTCCGGCCTGCAGGTGGAGGTAGCTGTCGACGGCGCCGTCGGCAGGAGCCTCGATGCGGACGACCTTCCCGATCGAGATGTTCTCCCCCAGCCGGGTCCTCATGTCCTCGATGTCGGTGGCGCGGCCCTCCAGCGCCGACTCGCCATCGGCGGCCACCAGATCGGCCAGTTCGGACACGACTCGCTTGAACTCATCCGACTTGGCGACGAAGTCGGTCTCCGACCGAAGCTGCACGATCGACGCCACGTTGCCGGCGCGCCCGATGGCCACCGCCCCCTCGGTTGCTTCCCGGTCGGCTCGTTTCGCCTGGCTGGACAAGCCCTTCAGGCGCAGCCATTCGACGGCCTTGTCGAAGTCGCCGTCTGACTCTTCGAGAGCCTTCTTGGCATCGAGCATGCCGACGCCAGTGGACTGGCGCAATGTCTGTACGTCCTTGGCGGTGAATGCGGGCATAATCAGCTTTCCTCTGTTGCAGTTGCGGGTTCGGGGGCCGGTGCGGGTGCGGGTGCGGGCGCGGATTCTGTCGTTGCCACTTCCGCGGGAGTGGCGGCTTCGGCTTCAGCCTGAGCCGGTGTCTCCACCGGGGCGGGAGCCTCGGCGGGTGCCGGAGCCTCGGTCTTGGCCTCAGCCGTAGCGGCGGGTGCGGGAGCCTCGGTCTTGGCTTCGGCGGGCGCCGGTGCCTCAGCCGGAGCGGCGGGGGTTGCCGGAGCCGAAGCTGCCGGGGACGGTGCGGGCGGCGGCGGGATACGAGCGCCGGTGGTGGGCGCCGGCGACTCTGCCGGTGCGGCGGGGGACTCGGCTGGTGCCTCTGCAGCGGCGGGAGCCTCGGCTGGCGCCTCCGCAACGGCGGGAGCCGGAGCTGCGGCCGCCGGAGCGGCCGCCGGTGCCGGAGGAGCGGGAGGCTTGGGCGCCGGGCGCTGCTCGGCGATGAACCGGCCTTCGACGACCGCATCGGCGATCACCCGGCAGAGCAGGGCACCCGAGCGGATGGCGTCGTCATTGCCCGGGATCACGTACTGGATCACGTCAGGGTCACAGTTGGTGTCCACCACGGCCACGATCGGCAGACCCAGCTTGTTGGCCTCGGTGACCGCGATGTGCTCCTTGTTGGTGTCGATGACGAAGATCGCATCGGGAAGCTTGGTCAGTCCGCGGATGCCGCCCAGGTTCCGCTGGAGCTTCTCCAGCTCACGGGTGTGGCGGAGTGCCTCTTTCTTGGGCATGGCGTCGAAGTCCCCGGCCTTCTCCATGGCCTCGAATTCCTTCATGCGCTTCACCCGGGTCGAGACGGTCTGGAAGTTGGTCAACATCCCACCCAACCAGCGCTCGTTCACATAGGGCATGCCGCAGGCGTCGGCGTAGGCGGCGATGGGACCTTGGGTCTGCTTCTTGGTCCCCACGAAGAGGATGCTTCCTCCCCCGGCGACCAGGTCGCGGGTATAGGTGTAGGCCTCTTCGATCCCCTTCATGGTCTGCTGGAGATCGACCAGGTAGATCCCGTTGCGCTCGCCGAGAATGAACCGGCGCATCTTGGGGTTCCAGCGGCGGGTCTGGTGACCGAAGTGGACGCCCGCGCTCAGCAGTTGCTTCATTGTGACGACAGCCATGATCTTGCTCCTCTGACGGTTGGTCTCCCCCGACGACAACACCCCCGAGGGGGCGACCGTAGACGCGGCCGGGTGCGTGATGGTTTCTCGCGAATGCCTACCGGACGGTAAGGCACGATTAATTATAGTGGATCGGAAGGGCGGTCCCTCCACTGGCGGGCCGAAGGTCCGCCCGAATCCCCCGACAGGCCGGCTGGGACCCGGCCCCGCCCTCAGCTGGCGACGTTCACCGTGGGGGGGACCGATCGGCCGCCCTTCCTCTGGCCCCCGGTTGGTCCGCCTCCCCGGTTCGGGCCGTCCCCGTCGGGTCGGTCAGCCAGTTTGGCCCGCAGCTGGAGCACCGATTTGGTGTGGATCTGGATGACCCGGCTCTCGGTCACCCCGAGGATCTCGCCGATCTCGGCCAGCGTCAGGCCCTCGTAGTAATAGAGGGTAATGACCATCTTCTCCCGGTCGCCCATCTCGTTGATGGCGTGGATCAGGCCTTCCTTGGTCTCCTGGACCTCAAACATCGCCATCGGCCCAGCGCTGCTGTCGGGCAGCGATTCACCGAGGGTCGGCCGGTCCGACCGGTCTCCGTCCCGGAACACCTGGTCGAGGGCGGCCACCCCGGTCACCGAGACCTGTCGCAGCACCTTTTGGAACTGGCCGGGGGTCATCTCCATGTCGGCCGCCACCTCGGCGTCGGTGGGGGTCCGGTGAAGGCTGGCCTGGAGGGAGGCGTAGGACTGCTCGACCGCCCGGGCCTTGGTCCGCACCGATCGGGGCACCCAGTCGATCGAGCGGAGCTCGTCGATGATCGCCCCCCGGATGCGGGGGATGGCGTACGTCTCGAACTTGACGTTGAGGCCGGGATCGAACCGCTCGATGGCGTCGATCAGACCGATGATTCCGTAGCTGGCCAGGTCAGCCTCGTCAACGTGGCGGGGCAGCCCGGCGGAGATCCGCCCGGCCACGAACTTCACCAACGGCGCGTAGTGGACGATCAGATGGTCGCGGAGTTCTCGGGTGCCTGACTTCTTGTACGCCGACCACTGATTCGCAACCCCATGACTCTGTCCATCCTGGTCGGTCGTCTCGGTTGTCGAGGTCAAAACTCCCCCTAGGCACGCGGATGCGTTCCTCCGTACACCGTAAGCAAACGATCCTTGCTGACATGAGTGTAGACCTGTGTTGTTTGGAGATTGGCATGACCCAGCAGCTCCTGCACAACTCGGAGGTCCGCCCCGCCGTCGAGCAGATGGGTGGCAAAGGTGTGCCGGAGGGCGTGGGGGTGGGTGGGAACCGGCGATCGCCGGTCCAGCAGTCGGCGGACATCACGGGTGCCCAGCCGGTTGCCCCGGGTATTGAAGAAGAGGGCCGCCGCCGGGCTGGTCTCCCTGATCATCAGTCCCCGACCGTCCTGGATCCACCGTTCCACCGCCGAGGCGCACAACTCGTGCATCAACACCTGGCGCTGCTTCGAGCCCTTGCCGATCACCGTGATCACCCGGCGGCGGAGATCGACGTCGTCGAGGTCGAGACCGCACAGCTCGGCCACCCGTAGCCCGCTGCCGTAGAGCAGTTCGAGCACCGCGTCGTCCCGGCGGTCGATCTCGGGGGGGAGGGCCCGGGCGAGCTCGGGCCCCGAGGGGCCGGCTCCGGATCGGCGGCCGTCATGGTCGAGCAACGTGCCGATCTCGGTCTCCCCCAGAATGCGGGGCAGTCGGGAGTCGGGGTTGGGGGACGACAGCCGGGCCGAGGGATCGGAGGTGATCAACCCCCGGCGGAGGCACCACTGGAAGTAAGAGCGGAGGGATGCCGCCTTCCGGGCAATGGACGCCTTGGCGTAGCGACGGGTGGCCAGGTAGGCGAGATAGCGCCGGAGGACCAACCGGTTCACGTCGCCCGGGTCGTCGGCGCCTCCCCGGGCCGCCCATTCCACGAACCCTTCTAGGTCGGTACGGTAGGCCTTGACCGTCGCGGGGGACAGTCCGTCCAACGAAAGTCGGAACGCCTCCAGTTCCCACGGCACGTGCTCAACAGTACTTGCCCCATGAGGGCAGACTCCGCTCATTCGGAATCCCGCACCTGCCGATGATGGGACGTGTATCGTCACATCACCGTCACGTTGTTGTCATACCGTCGTCACCACGATCTCTAGGGGGGAACATGGCTGAGCGCATCGACCGACGTTCATTTTTGGTCAAGGGGGCTGTCGCCGGAGCCGGGGTGGTCGCCATCGGCGCCTCCGGCGGGTTGCTGGAAGCCTGCGGCTCGGGGTCGAGCTCCCCGTCCACCACCGGCTCGGGAACCGGGACCAACCCGAACGGCGTCTCCAGCGCCACCCCGACCAAGGGCGGGAAGCTCATCTTCGGGGTGGAAGCCGAGGAGAAGGGGTTCGACCCCACCACCGCCACCTACGACACCACCGGCATCCTCTACGCCCGGACCGTCTTCGACCCCCTGGCCGCCATCGCCGCCGACGGCAGCGTGCAGCCCTACCTGGCCCAGTCGATCACCCCCAACGCCGACTACACCGTGTGGACCATCGTCATGCGCCCCGGGGTCGTCTTCCATGACGGCACCCCCTGTGATGGCGCCGCGGTGGCCTACAACTTCAACGCCCAGAAGGCATCGGTGCTGACCGGCCCGGCGGTGACCAACATCGCCAGCATCACCGTCACCGACCCGATGACGGTCAAGGTGACCATGCACACCCCGTGGGTCCCCTTCAACTACTACCTGGCCGGCGGCATCGGTGGCCAGATCGCCTTCATCGCCGCCCCGTCGATGTTGAAGGACACCAAGAACGGCACCATGAACCCGGTCGGCACCGGACCGTTCGTCAACGGAGGCTGGGTCCCCAACGACCACTTCACCGGCAACAAGAACCCCCACTATTGGCGGGCCGGCTATCCCTATCTCGACACCATCCAGTACAAGCCGATTCCCGACAGCGACCAGTTGCTCAACAGCCTGATGTCCAACAGTGTGGACATCATCCACACCTCGGCCTCGACGGTGACCAAGAGCCTTCGCTCCAATTCGACGCTCGCCTACATCGACGACTCCACCCACGTGGCCGGCGAGCCCGATATGAACTGCCTGCTCCTCAACCTGTCCAAGCCGCCGTTCAACAACGCCCAGGTCCGCCAGGCAGCGGCCATGGCCGTCAGCTCGGCGCAGTACGCCGCGGTGATCGACGCCGGCGTCAACCCCACCTCCAACGGCCCCTTCGTTTCCGGATCGCCGTTCTTCGCTGCCGACGGCTATCCGACCGCCAACGTGACCAAGGCCAAACAACTGGTCCAACAGGCCCAGGCGGCCACCGGGGGACCGATCGCGCTGACCCTCAATCACGTGCCGGATCCATTCACCACCAAGATCGCCGAGTACCTCCAGCAGCAGCTCCAGAACGTCGGCATGGTGGTCACCCTGGCTCCGATCCAGCAGGCCCAGATCATCAACACCGCGCTCCTCGGCTCCTTCCAGGCCCAGGTGTGGCGGCAGTTCGGTGCGGTCGACCCGGATCTCAACTACATCTTCTGGAGTCCCACCCAGATCAACTCCGCCTTCTCCATCAACATGGCCCGCAACACCGACTCGGCCATGGAGACGGCACTGCAGAAGGGCCGGCAGACCCCCGACCCCACCGCCCGGGCGGCGGCCTATCAGCAGGTGGCCTCGCTGATGGGGAAGGACATTCCCTACATCTGGACCGACCGCACCGTGTGGGCCATCGGCGCCCAGCCCAAGGTGCAGAATTTCAACAACCCGACCTTGCCTGGAGGCGGAAACGCCTTCGGGATGATCACCGGGGCGGTTTGGCCCACCCAGATGTGGGTCAAAACCTGATCTCCACTCCTCTGGCCGGTGCACTCGACCAGATCCGTCGTGCCATGATCGTCGGATGAGCCGCATCCTGGTCGTCGAGGACGACGAGCGGATCCGCCTGTCCATGCGCCTGGCCCTCGAAGACGAGGGATACACCGTCGATGACGTGGCCAGCGGTGAAGAGGCCGTCGCCCACTTCACCGAAGAACCTCCGGAGCTGGTCCTCATCGACCTGATGCTGCCGGGCATGGACGGGTTCGAGACCTGTCGGGCCCTCCGCAAGCAGAGCACGGTGCCGGTGATCATGGTCACCGCCCGGTCCGACACCCACGATGTGGTGGCTGGCCTGGAGGCCGGGGCCGACGACTACGTCACCAAGCCGTTCGTGGCCAAGGAGCTGGCCGCCCGGATCCGGGCCCTCCTCCGGCGCAGCCGTCCGACCGCCACGGATGCTTCCGTCCTCACCTTCGGCGACGTCGAGCTCGAACCGGACGCCGGGGTGGTGCGGCGGGGTGGCGAAGAGGTCCACTGCACCCGGACCGAGTTCCGCCTGCTCTGCGAGCTCGCCTTCAACGCCGGCAAGGTGCTCAGCCGTGAGCAGCTGCTCGAGCGGGTCTGGGGCTACGACTACTTCGGCGACGGGCGGTTGGTCGACGTCCACGTGCGCCGCCTGCGCATCAAGGTGGAGCCCGATCCCGGGAACCCCCAGTTCATCCTCACGGTCCGGGGCATGGGCTACAAACTGGCGGTCTGACGGTTGGGGGCGCCGAGCCGTACCCGGATGCTGAGCCGTCTCGGGCTGCGGGCCCGGGTCACCGCCGCCTTCGCCGTCGGGGCCTTCGTCCTGTCCGCCGCCCTGGCCGGGATCACCTACTTCACCGCCCGACAGAGCTTCCTCAACGAACGCCAGACCGCCATCCAACGCCAAGCCTTCGTCAATGCGCTGTTGGTCCGGAACACCCTGCAGGCGTCGGGGACCCAGGTGAACCAGCTGGTCAACCTCATCGACACCCTGCCGGGCTCGGTGGTGAACTGGAAGGGCCAGTGGTACGCCACCTCCATCTCGGTGGGCCAGAGCGCCATCCCGGCGGGGGAACAGGCTCTGGTCCTGGGCGGGACCCCGGCGACCCAACGGTTCTCACTCGACGGCTCGGTCCAGGTGGTGGTGGGCGTACCGCTCCCCGCCGTCCACTCCGCCTACTTCGACGTCGTCTCCCTCCAGGAATTGGAAGGGACGCTGCGGGCCCTGGCCTTCGCCCTCGGGGCCGCGGCCCTGGTGACCACCGTGGCCGGCGCCGCGGTCGGACGGTGGGCCAGCGGCCGGGCGCTGCGACCGCTGGTCGGCATCACCGATGCCGCCGTCGCCATCGCCGGTGGTCAACTCGACACCCGGGTGGAAGCCGGCGAGGACGCCGACCTCCAGAAGCTGGCCTCGGCATTCAACCGGATGGCCGGCAACCTGCAGGCCCGAATCGAACGGGAGGCCCGTTTCACCTCCGACGTCAGCCACGAGCTCCGCTCCCCGCTCACCACCCTGTCCGCCTCCCTCGGCGTCCTCGAAGGCCACCGGGAGGAGCTTGATCCGCGGGCTCAGCGGGCGCTCTCGCTGCTGGACGGGGATCTGCAGCGCTTCAAGCGGATGGTGGACGATCTCCTGGAGATCTCCCGGTTCGACGCCGGGTCGGCCGAGTTGTCCCTCGATGACGTCGATCCGGGCGAGCTGGTCCGCCAGGCGGTGATGACCACGTCGCCGATCGGTGAGGACGGGAACCGCATCGAGCCGGTCTTCCCGGTGGAGGTGGCGCCGGGGGTCGACGGGCTGCGGCTACGGGTCGACAAGCGGCGCTTCGAACGGGTCATGGCCAACCTGGTCGACAACGCCTCGCTGTACGCCGGCGGGGTGACCCGGGTGGTGGTGGACCGGCAACCCCCGGGCATCAGTCTGAGCGCCCGGAGCATCCGGGTGATCGTGGAGGATCACGGGCCGGGGGTGCAGCCCTCCGACCGGGCCCACCTCTTCGAGCGCTTCTATCGGGGCACCCGGTCGGGTCAACGGGCATCGGGCGAGGGCACCGGACTCGGCCTCTCGCTGGTGACCGAGCACGTCCGCCTTCACGGCGGCACCGTCCACATCGAGGACGCCAAAGAGGGTGGGGCCCGGTTCGTCATCGAGTTGCCCCTCACCCAGCCGGAGCCCGATGGCGCCGAGGTGCTCCTGTGAGGCGCGCCGGAGCTCGACTTCGGCGCGGCGGATTGGTTTTGATCCTTGCCGCCGGGATCGTCGTCGCCGCCTGTGGCATCCCGACCCAGAACGATCCCTCCACCATCTCCAAGGACGCGGTTCCCTTCAATCTGCTCAGTCCCAGTTCGCCGACCACCACCGCGGCCACCACCCCGCCGGTGGCATCGGTTTCCGAGCCGATCTACCTCGTCGCCCCCACCCAGCACGTTTCCCCGGTGATCCGAAACATTGCCCCGCCGGCAAACTTGACCCAGATCATCGGTGCGCTGCTCGAAGGCCCCACCGCCGCGGAGTCCTCCATCGGCCTCCAGACGTTCCTGGCCGGGAAAGCCAGCGACGTGGTGGTGACCGTGGCCGGTGGGATCGCCACCGTCAATTTCGCCTCCAACCCGGTCCAAGGGGTTGGACCCAGTCAGATCCTGGCCATCTCCCAGGTGGTGTTCACGGCCATGGCCCAGCCAAACATCACCGGGGTCACGTTCCAGATCGGCGGCACCGCCGTCGAGGTCCCGACCGCCGGGGGTGCCCAGGTACCAGGGCCCGTCAACGACAACAACTACGCGCCTCAGGCGCCGCTGGTGCCCGGGGCAACTTCAACACTGGCCAAATGATCCACTGATACACCCCCCTGTCATGCTGGGTTCATGGCGTTGGCGACCCAACCCTCCAGTGCAGCCC
>DATARI010000088.1:0-12685 GCA_036264255.1 Acidimicrobiales bacterium
AATGCGAAAGGCTTCCCGGAGGGTCGGCCGCGACACGCCGAAATGCTGCATCAGCTCGGCCTCGGGAGGAAGGGCGTCGCCCTCGCTCAGCTCCTTGCGAACGATCTGCCGCCGGAGGTCCCCGGCCACCAACTCCGAAGCCTTCGGCACTCGGAACCGTTCGGGTCCGCGGCCGTCGGCAAGGGACACCGCACCGTCGCTCCCCTGGCGTGTCACTTCGAAGACCATCGTTCCTCCGTGCTCCTACCCGGTGCGTTCAACACGGGCACCAGGGGGTTCTGCGCCACTTCGCAGCGCAATTGTGTAGAACAATATACCTTCTGCCCTTCCGACCAGGTGAACTGTGGAACGAGTGCCGGACCGGAGCCGCGGCGCGGCGGGGAGCCGAGGGTGGTGGTCAACCCGATCCCGACCGCGGTGGTCACCACCCCGGATCTCCTTCCAGGACGACGGCGAGGTGCCAGCGGGGCGATCCGAACATGTGCTCGAGGACGTGGGCGCGTTTGAGGAAGAGATGGGGGTCGTACTCCGCGGTGTAGCCCACTCCCCCGTGATTCTGGATGTTGTCCCGGGTGTTCCGGATGGCCGCATCGGTGGCGACCACCTTGGCGGCCGACACGTCGAACCCGGCGGCCGCAGCGGCGATGTCGACCCGGAGGGCGGCCACCGCGGTCTGGGCCCAACCCGCCTCGGCGCGGACCGCCATGTCGGCGCAACGGTGTTTGACCGCCTGGAACGCCCCGATCGGCTTGCCGAACTGCACCCGGGTGGAGGCAAAGGCGGCGGCGTCGTCCCGGGTCTGCTCGGCGATGCCCACCTCCATCGCCGCCGTCAGCACCATCCCCTGGGCCAGGAGGATCGGGCCCTCCGGGCCGGCCTCGGCCACCGGGGGAACCAGGTCTCCCGCCGAGAGACGGACCGGCGAGTAGGCCCGATCGATGGAGGCGACCCCGTCAGGGATCTCGACCCCGGCGCGGTCCACCAGGACCAGAGAGCCGGCTGCGAGATCGGCAACCAGCAGATAGTCGACCTCCTCGGTGTCCCAGACCACCACTTCCCCGTCGGGTCGGACCTCGGCCAGTCCGGCCAGGGTCACCCCCGCACTCAATTGCTCGGCCAGGTCCCGATCGCCTCCGGCCACCGCGACCTTGGCCGCCAGCGTGGTGCCCAGAAACGGGCCGGGGACCAGCGCCCGGCCCAGCTCCCGGAAGAGCAACGCCTCGTCGACGAGCCCGAGGCCCGCCCCCCCGGCGGCCTCCTCGAGCCCCAACCCCAGCCAGCCCAGCTTCCCGCACTGCTCGACGAACGACCGGTCGACGCCGTGGCCGGCATCCACCAGGGACCGGAGCCGCTCCCGGGGGAACTCCCGGGCCAAGAAGGAGGAGGCGCTGGTCAGCAGTTCCTCCTGCTGTTCGTCGGGGATGAGATCGACCATGTCAGCTGCTCTCCGATTCTCGTCAGGCGCGGGGAAGGCCGAGCAGGCGTTCGCCGATGATGTTGCGCTGGATGTCCTTGGTCCCCGCGCTGATGGTGCGCGAGAAGCTGTAGAGGTAGTCGTTGCTCCAATTGCCACGGTGCCGAGCGGGTTCGGTCCACCGCAGCCCATCCACCCCCAGGATGTCCATGGCCAGTTGGCAGATGCGCTGCATGACCTCCCCGACCGAGAGGCGGAGGAAGGAGCCCTCCACTCCCGGTTGCCCGCGCCGGAGGTTGCGGGACACCCCCAGGTAGGTCATGGCCCGGAGGGCGGTCACCTCGCATCGGAGGGTGGCGAGCCGTCGGGCGAACTCCTCGTCATCCAGCGCGCTCCCGCCTCCCCCCGGCGCCGGGCGGGCGCGGGCCAGCTCGATCAACTCATCGATCATCTCCGACAGGGCCACCTGCTCGGCCATGAAGCCGGTCCCCCGCTCGAAGGAGAGGGTGGTCATGGCCACGTCCCAGCCCTGGTTCATCTCCCCCACGATGTTGGCCAGCGGGATGGCCACGTCGGTGTAGAAGACCTCGCAGAAGTCGACGTCGCCGGCCATGGTCTCGATCGGCCGCACCTCGATCCCGGGAAGGTCCATGGGGCAGATGACCCAGGTGATCCCCTTGTGGCGGGGGGCGTCGGGGTCGGTGCGCACCAGCAGCTCCTGGTACTGGGCCGCCCAGGCGTAGCTGGTCCAGATCTTCTGGCCGTTGACGATCAGGTGATCGCCGTCGACGACGGCCCGGGTGCGCAGACTGGCCAGGTCTGATCCGGCGTCGGGTTCCGAGAAGCCCTGGCACCACACTTCGTCGCCGCGCAGGATCGGAGGAAGGTGGCGCCGCTTCTGTTCCTCGGTGCCCCGGAGGATGAGGGTGGGCCCACCGTGGTTGATGCCGACAAAGCAGGTGCGGATGTAGGGGGCACCGGCCCGGGCGTACTCCTCGAACCAGACCAGCTGCTCGATGACCGACAGTCCCCGACCGCCATATTCCTTCGGCCAACCGATCCCGGCCCAGCCACCCTCGAACTGGCGGCGTTGCCAGGCGGTATCGAATTCCCGCATGGCGGCGAAGTCCCCGTAGGGAGGCTCGTCCCGGGGCACGTTCTCGTGCAGCCAGGTGCGGACTTCCTGGCGGAAGTCGTCCTGCTCAGGGGTGAAGGTCAGGTCCATGGGCCTCTCAGTCCGATCCGTTCAATGCGAATTGGTCGGCAGCCATCAGGAGCCCGACCAGTGCGGCAGCCGGCGCTCGACGAAGGCGGTTGACCCTTCCTTGGCATCGTTGCTGGCGAAGACCTCGTCCTTGGCCCGGTCCACCATCGCCCACAAGTCCTCGGACCCGGCTTGGGCGGTCGCCCGCATCAGGGCTTTGGTGGCCCGGACCCCGAGGGGGCTGTTGGCGGCGATGGCGGCGGCGAGATCCAGGGCCTCGGCCATGACCCGCTCCCGCGGAACCACCCGGTTGACCAACCCGACCGTCAGGGCCTGCCCGGCGTCGAGCCGACCCCCGGTCAGTCCGAGCTCGAGAGCGAGTGGCAGCGGCAACCGCCGAGGAAGGAACGTCCCACCGCCGGCAGCGAACAGGCCGCGGGCCACCTCAGGAAGGGAGAACCAGGCATGGTCGGCCGCCACCACCAGGTCGCAGGCCAGGACCAGCTCGAACCCGCCGGCGAGGGCCGGACCGTTCACCGCCGCGATGATCGGCTTGGGAAAGTTCCGCCGCAGGAACCCGGTCAGCGGGCTGACCGCCTCGGCCCCGGCCGCGAAGGCCTTCAGGTCCATCCCCGCGCAAAACGCCTTGTCGCCGGTCCCGGTGAGGACGACCGATCGGATGTCGTCGTCGGCTTCCCCCACCCCGAATGCCTCCACCAGCTCGCCGCAGGTGACCGGATCCAGGGCGTTGCGGGATTCGGGCCGGTCGATCCGGACCACCAGAGCGGCACCTTGCCGATCGACCACCACCGTCATGCCAGCTCCTCCGCTCAACGCCGGGACAAAGGCGTTTAATCATTGTACTATGTCGGAACCAGCCGCCGGTGTCCGTTCTGCGCCATGATCGCACCTGACCGCCGGGCTGGAAGGACGACGAGGAGGACCATGACGCTGGCTGCTGAGACCACCCACCGGGCTTCCCACCTGTACATCGACGGGGCCTGGGTGGCGCCCGACGGTGGTCGGGTCGAGGAGCTCGTCAATCCCGCCACCGAGGAGACGTTCGGGACGGCGCCGGTCGGCAGCCTGGTCGACGCCGAGTCGGCGGTCACCGCCGCCCGGCGGGCCATGGATGAAGGGCCCTGGCCGACCATGGACCGGCGGGAGCGGTCCCGGCATCTCCTGGCCTTCCATGAGTGCCTGGCCTCCCGGGTCGACGAGCTGGCCGAATTGGTGGTCCTCGAGGCGGGCGCCACCCAGACCGCCGCCCGTCACCACCACGTCCTCACCTCGTTGAAGTACCTGTTGTACTGCGCGGAGGAGGCCGCCCGAGACTTCTCCCGGTCGCTGCCCACCAGTGTCACCCCGACCCCGTCCGGCACCAAGGTGCTGGGGGCGTCGGTGGCCCTCCGGGAGCCGGCGGGGGTGGTGGCGGCGATCACCGCCTTCAACTTCCCCTTCTACCTGAACATCCAGAAGGTGGGCCCGGCCTTGGCCATGGGCAACGCGGTGGTCTTGAAGCCGTCCCCCTACACGCCGCTCGAGGCCCTGGTGCTGGCCGACGCCGCCGAAGCCGCCGGTTTGCCGCCCGGCGTGCTCAACGTGGTGACCGGGGGTACTGAGATCGGCGAATTCCTCACCACCGACCCGAGAGTCGACCTGGTCTCCTTCACCGGGTCCGACGCGGTCGGGATCCGGATCATGCAGCAGGCCGCCACCACCCTGAAGCGGGTGCTGTTGGAGCTGGGGGGGAAGTCGGCCATGATCGTCCGGCCCGATGCCGATCTGGCCGGTGCGGTCGCCACCGGACTGGGAAACACCATCACCCAGTCGGGGCAGGGATGCGTTCTCACCACCCGCCATCTGGTACACAACTCGATACGGGCCGAGTACGTCGCCCGGCTCTCCGAGGCCTTCGCCGGGGTCCGAGTGGGCGACACCTCGGATCCGGACACGGTGATGGGCCCGCTCATCCGGGAGTCCCAGCGGGCCCGGGTGGAGCGCTACGTGGCCTCCGGGGTGTCGGACGGTGCCACCCTGGCCTTCGGGGGCAAACGACCCGCCCATTGCCCACGGGGCTTCTTCTTCGAACCCACCCTGTTCGACAACGTCGACAACCGGTCGAGTCTCGCCCAAGAGGAGATCTTCGGCCCGGTGGCGGCGGTCATCGGTTATGACGACGACGACGAGGCGATCCGGCTGGCCAACGACTCCATCTACGGGTTGGGCGGCCACATCTGGTCCAAGGACGCCGGGACCGCCTTCGAGATGGCCAAGCGCATCCGTACCGGCCAGGTCCTCATCAACGGGGGCAGCGGGACCACCAACCCCTGGGATCCGTTCGGGGGGATCAAGCGCTCGGGGATCGGTCGGGAGCTCGGCGAAGAGGGCTTCCTGGAGTTCACCGAAGTCAAGACCATCCGGTTCCACGCCGGGTGACGGCGCCCGCTGGCGCGGGCTCGGCCCGGCCGATGGACGGGAAGGTGGTGGCCGTCACCGGGGCGTCAAGGGGCACCGGGCTCGCCATCAGTCGCACCCTGGCCGACGCCGGTGCGCGGGTGGCGATGTTGGCCCGACCCTCTGCCCACCTCGACGAGGCGGCCACCTCCATCGCCGGAGCCATCGCCGTACCCGTCGACGTCGGTCAACCCGACGAGGTCCGCTCCGCGTTCCACACCGTCAGCCGGGAGTTCGGCCGACTGGACGCCCTCATCAACAACGCCGCCATCGCGGTTCCCCATCGCATCGAGGACACCACCGACGAGGAGCTGCGGCTCCAGGTCGACACCAACTTCCTCGGCCCGGTCTACTGCGTGCGGTCGGCCCTTCCCCTCCTCCGTGAAAGCGGCGGAACCATCGTCAACATCTCGTCGGAGTCGTCCGAGGACCCCTTCCCCTACCTGCTGATGTACGCCTCCACCAAGGGTGCCCTCAACATCTTCACCAAGGCCCTCCTCTCCGAGGTCCGGTCGGAGGGGGTTCGGGTCACCCTCCTCGTCTCCGGGCACACCCGGACCGGAACCTGGAGCGAGCGCTGGGAGCCCGAGGTCCGCGACGCCGCCCTCGCGGCCTGGAAGGAAGGTGGCTACACCACCCGGGTGGCCGGCACCGAGCCCCAGGAGCCCGAGGATGTGGCCGAGACCATCCTCTTCGTCCTCACCCGGCCCCCGCGGACGATGCTCGACGTGGTCTGGTGCCGGGCCGCCCGGTGAAGACCACCCACCCTCCCGACCGGCCCCCCGTCGACGACACCTCGGTGACCCGGGTACAACTCGAGGTGACCGGGGCAGCCGGGCTGGCCGGTGAGCTGCACATCGGCGCGACGGTCGCCCTCCCCCCTGGCCGGGACACCGGGCCGCTGCTGTTCTGTATCCCCGGGGGTACCTACACCCGGGAGTATTACCACCCAAGCAACCGCGCCTTGAGCGACTACAGCTTCGTGACCGCCCTGGCGGCTCGCGGGTTGGCGGTGGCCGCCATCGACATTCTCGGTGTCGGCAGCAGCTCGAAGCCGGCGGACGGCATGGACGTCACCCTCGACACCGCGGTGGCCGCCAATGCCGCCGCCCTCGGACGCCTTCTCGAACGGCTCACCGAGGGGACCCTCCCGGGGTTGGCGAAATTCGACCCCACTGCGATCGTCGGGGTCGGGCATTCGCTCGGTGGCATGCTGGTCATCGCCCAGCAGGCGCTCACCCCCTTCGCAGGGTTGGCCATCCTCGGTTGGAGCAATCAGCGGATCGAACGGCACGGCGCGGTGGTGTCCCCACTGGCGGACCTGGTGGGCGACGACGGCTACGTGTCGATCCGCCGGGGCGGACGCCGGGCCCTCTTCCATCTTCCTGACGTGCCCGACGCGGTCATCGCCGAGGACGAGACAACGATGGTGGCGCCGGTGCCGGGTCCGCTGTATGAGACCACCATCACTCCCGGAGTGGTGAAAGACAGGGCCGCGGCGATCGCCGTCCCGGTGCTGCTGGTCTTCGGCGAGCTCGACACGTCACCCGATCCGGCCGCCGAGGTGGGCACCTACCCCGGTTCCCCGGACGTCACCCTGTTCGAGATGGCCGGGTCCGCCCACTGCCACAACTTCGCCGGATCCCGGTCGGTGCTGTGGGATCGGGTGGCGGGATGGGCCGGGGACCGCCACCCGCGCCAACCATGATTGATTCCCGAGCTCAGCTGGTGGCATAGCCGCCGTCCACGCCATAGGTCTGCCCGGTGATCCAGGCCGACTCGTCGGAGGCGAGCAGGACCACCACCGGGACCACGTCCTCGGCGACCCCCAGCCGGCCGACCGGGTAGCGGGAGCCGTGCTTGGCAATCGACTCCGGGGTCTGGCGCTCGGTGACCAGCGAGCCGAGGGAGATGCAGTTGACGGTGACCCCGTCGCGTCCGACTTCCTTGGCCAGTGACTTCGAAAAAGTGGCGGCTCCCGCCTTGGCGGCGGCATAGACGGCGATGTTCGGCTCCCCCACCCGGGCGGCGTCCGACACCATGGTGATGATGCGGCCGTGGCGCCGACGGAGCATGCCGGGGAGGACGGCCTGCACACAGTGCATGACCGCGACCAGGTTCAGATCCAACAGCACCTGCCACTGCTTCGGGTCGGAGGCGACGAACGGGCCCGCCCCGACTCCGGCCGGCGGGATCCCGGCGTTGTTGATGAGAATGTCGATCCGGCCGAACTCGGCCTCCACGGTGTCCACCATGGACACCACCGATGCCGGGTCGGTGACGTCGGCCACCACCGACATCGCCCGCCCCCCGGCTCCGGTCAGGTCGGCGACCACCGCCTCGGCTCGAGATCCGTCGAGGTCGTTGACCACCACCGAAGCCCCGTGGTCGGCCAGGACACCGGCGATCCCGGCCCCGAGACCCCGCCCGGCCCCGGTCACCATCGCCACCCGGTCGGTCAGGTCGAACATGGCGCCGGCGGTGTTCTCGAATCGCCCGGTGGGAACCGGGTCATGGGTGAGCCACCGTGAACTGCACCGGCAGGCTGGAGGGCCCGCGGTTCACCACCGAGCGGGTGGTGACGGTGGTCGAAGCCCCGTCCAGGAGCGAGAACGACTCCACCCGGTCCAGGAAGGTATTGAGCACCAGCCGGGCCTCGAGCCGGGACAGTGGGGCACCGATGCAGAAGTGCACCCCGTACCCGAAGGCGATGTGCTTGTCCAGGTTCGGCCGCTCCGGATCGAATCGGTCCGGGTCGTCGAACAGGGTCGAATCCCGGTTGGCCGACTGCAGCTGCACCACCACTTTGTTGGAGTGCTCGAGGGCCACCTGCTGCAGGTCGATATCGGAGACCACGGTCCGGAAGACGCCCTGGACCGGCGAGTCGAACCGCAGCGACTCCTCGATGGCCTGGTCGACCAGGCCGCGGTCGGCCCGAAGGCGGGCGTAGAGCTCGGGGTCCTTGACCAGCACCGAGAAGAGGTTGCCGATCAGGTTCCCGGTGGTGTGGTTTCCGGCGATGAGGACGAATCCGAGCTGACTGCGGATCTCCGAGTCGGTGAAGGGCTGCCCGTCTTCGTCCTCGAACCCGACCATCCGGGTCACCAGGTCGTCGGCTTTGACCTTCCCCGACCTCCGGTCCTCGATCAGCAGCTGCATGTAGTCATCGAAGGCGTCGACAGCCGGATGGGGGATGCGCCGGCTGTAGAGATCCGCCATCGACACCCCGTGCTCGGGATCGGCGGAGTCCTCCACCTCCTGGGTCCAGCCCCGGACTTTCACGTAGTCGTCGTCGTCGACCCCGATCATCTTCAGGATGACCCGGGCGGGAAGCTTGTGGGCGATGTCGGACACCAGGTCGGCCTTCCCGGCGGGGAGGATCGCCTCGACCAACTCGACCGACTTCTCTTGGATGAAGTCGGTCTGTTCCAAGAAGTGGACCGGCCGCAGGACCGACTGGAGCATGCGACGGAGCCGGACGTGCCAGGGCCCGTCGGTGGCGTTGATGGTGATGGTGTCCGGAGGCATGTCGGTCGCCAGCGAACCGCCGCCCGCGCTCGAGAAGCTGGGCCAGTCCCGAAGGACGTGCACGCAGTCCTCGTACCGGGCCACCACGTGGAGGCCGGGCATCGCCTCGGCGACCGGGCAGCCCGACCGGAGCTCGGCCAGTGCGTCGAACGGATCGTCGGCGAAGGCCGGGTCGAAGGGGTTGAAGACGGCCATGGTCACCTCCTCGGTTTGGGTGGGTGGGTGGAACCGGCTCGGCGCCGCAGGACGATCATGAGGCCGGAGCCAGGTCATAGGCAGCGGCCAGCTTCTCGGCCCAGCCCATGGCCACCTGGGTGTCCTCGGTGTGCAGTTCCATGACCACCTCAACGCAGCCGGCCTGGTCGTAATCGGCGAGCTCGTCCACCAGCGCGGCGACCTCCATGTCCACCGGGATGGGGATCCGCACGCTACGGGGGATCTGGCGCCCGGCCCGCTCGTCGAGCTCGGCGCCCATCGAGGCGATCTCATCGGGCTTGAGCCGGGTGGGGTGCCAGACGTCGGCCCACTTGGCGGCGCGGCGGAGGCCGGCTCCCGACTGGCCGCCGACCCACAACGGCGGGTGGGGGCGCTGGACCGGGAGGGGCAGCGGCTCCATCCGGCGGAAGTTCACGAACTCACCCTCCCACCCGAACTCGCCGCCTTCGAAGCAACGGGCCATGACCGCCACCGCCTCGTCGGTGTACCGGCCCCGGGCCTCGAAGAGGTCACCCCGTCCGAGGGCGTGGAACTCCGAGCGCGACCATCCGGTGCCGATGCCGATGTTGAGCCGTCCGTCCGACAGCCCGTCGAGAGTGACGAGCATCTTGGCCGCCATCACCGGATCACGATAGGGAGCCACCAGGACCCCGATCCCGAGCCGGATGTGGGCGGTGTTGGCCGCCGCGAAGGCCAGACTGGTAAGACACTCCGCCCATTCCGGGCCGTAGACGGGCTGAAAGGAGCGGACTCCGGCCACGTGGTCGGTGAACCAGGTGGAGTGGAATCCGAGGGACTCATGGAACGGCGGGAGGGTCCGGACATTCTCGATGGCATTGGGTCCCCGGTTCTGGACCACCACTCCGAGCTCCACTCCCACCCCTTTCGGCCGGACGGCGGCATTGCCACCGGTTCGATTCAACCCTGGCGATCGAAGGCCAGGGTCCTTCAGTTTAATAGTTTAACGGTTTCTACTACCCTTTGGAAAGAATGCCGAATGACGCCATGACCGGGCAGGTGGCCATCGTGACCGGTGGTGCCGGAGGGATAGGGGCTGCCGTCTGTGCGCAGCTCTCGGTGCAGGGGGCATCGGTGGGAGTCTTCGACCTCGACGCCGAGGGGGCAACGGCCACCGCCGCCGCCCTTCCTGGGCCGGCCACCGGTGTGGCCATCGACGTCACCAACGGGAGCGAGGTGGATCAGGCGGTCGCACGGATTGTCGACCACTTCGGCCGGGTCGACATCCTGGTCACCGCCGCCGGGTTCTCCCGGGACCAACCGTTGACGGAGATGGATGACGCCACCTGGCAGGCGGTCCTCGATGTCTGTCTCTACGCCCCCTTTGCCGCCTCCCGAGCGGTGGCCCGCATCATGGTCCCCCAGCATTACGGGCGGATCGTCCACGTGGCGTCGCGGGGCTACCTCGGCAGTCCCGGCCAGGCCAACTACTCGGCGGCCAAAGGCGGGGTGGTCGGCCTGACCAAGTCGTTGGCCAAAGAGCTCGGACCCTTCGGCATCACCGCCAACGCCGTCGCCCCCGGCACCATCCGGACCCCGATGACGCTGGGGAACCCCCGCGCCGCGGAGATCTTCGAGCGGTCGCGGGGGGAGAGCCCACTCCACCGGGTGGGCGAGGCGGACGAGGTCGCCTCCGCCATCGTCTATCTGGCCTCCCCGGCGGCTTCGTTCATCACCGGCGATGTCGTCCACGTCTCCGGGGGTCGATTCGGTTGACCGTTTCGGGGGGCGGCGTCTATCGCCGCCGGATCCGGGTGACGGCCGGAGACCGGGAGGCCGGGGCCGAAATGGAGGACGACTTCCACCACTTCGCGGTCCGGCTCACCCACGACGGATCCCGGGTGACCGGCATCGACGGACGGGCCATACGGGCTCCATGGACGACGTGCGTGGAAGCCATCGATCTCTTGCACCGGCTGGACGATCTGGCTCTGGGCACGCCGGCCGCCGAGGTAAACCGGCTGGGCGGCCCGACCACCGGCTGCACCCATCTGGTCGACCTGGCGGTCCTCGCCTTCGAGGCCGCCCGCCGCTGGCAGGCCGCCGGTGGGTCTCCGGTCCCCTCCGCCGAGTACGACATCGGGGTGACCGAACCGATCGACGGTCCCCACCTGGCCACCCTGGCGCTCAACGGACAGCCGCTCCTGCGCTGGGACCTGGACGGGGACAGGGTGCTGTCTCCTCCTCCCTACCACGGCCTCTCGATGCTGGAGCCGGGGTTCGGACGCTGGGCCGCCGAGACACTGGCACCCGGCGCCATCGAACCGGCCACCGTGCTGCGCCGGGCCTGCCAGATCTCCCGGGGGCGCCAGCGAAACCTCGACGACTACCCCACCGCCGCCGACCTTCCGCCCCGCTCCCTCTGCTACAGCCAGCAGCCCTCGATGGCTCCGGTGGCGGTGCGCATCCGCGGCGCCAGCCGGGACTTCAGCACCCGCCCGGGGGATCTCCTCCACCGGCCGGGCTGAGTCCCTGGGCATGACTTCACCCCCGGACCCGCCGGCCAGGGAAGCCCTCCGCCCGGTGGGAACCCGCCGTGCGGCCCACGCACCAGGGGGGTGGCAACGTGGGACCGCACCGGCAGACCGTTACCCCTCGAGGCGCGCCAACTCCCGGAGGATTATCATATACCTATGTTAGCGGATTCGAGGGACCCGGAGACGGGTCCGGGAATCCTCGACGGGGTCCGGGTCCTTGACTGCTCGAGGGGGATGGCCGGGCCTCTGGCCACCCTGCTGTTGGCCGAAGCCGGGGCCGACGTGGTCAAGGTCGAGCCGCCGGAGGGCGATCCGGTCCGCCATCTCCCCGGGTTCGCCACCTGGAATCGAAGCAAGCGGGGCATGGTGCTCGATCTGGCTCGAGCCGAGGGCAGGGCGAACTTCGAAGCCCTCCTTCCCCAGGTGGACGTCCTCGTCCATGACTTCTCGGCGGCGGCCGGCGAGCGCCTCGGGCTCGACCGGGAGGGCCTCAAGGCACGCGCCCCCGGGTTGGTCGTCTGCCGGGTGGGGGCCTTCCCCACTGGCCATCCCGACGCCGACCGTTCGGCATGGGACCCGCTGGTGCTGGCCCGGCTCGGCATCTTGGACGAGCAGCGGGGACACCGCCCCGGCCCGGTCTATCTGCGCTTCCCCCTCGGGAGCCTGGGTGCCGCCTACCTGGCCGCGGCCGGAGTCATGGCCCGCCTCCTGGTCCGGATACGGACCGGTGGCGGCGGCCTGGTCAGTACCTCCCTGGCCCAGGGGGCGCTGCTGCCCATGATGATGCACTGGTTCCGGGCCGAGCGGCCCACCGAGGGCCTCAGCCGGGGGATGCCCAAGGACCGGGCGGTGACCCTGTTCGAATGCTCGGACGGCATCTGGATCCACATCATGCAGGCACCCGATGCCACCCCCCTGATGCTGGCCGCCTTCCAGGCCATGGGTCCCGAAGCGATGGCGGCGGCCAATGCCAGCACCGAAGCCCATCCCCTCTGCCCCAACCAGGGGGCGAACGCGGTGGCCTTCCGGCAGCGGCCCAGCGCCGAATGGCTGGCCCACCTGTGGGAGCACGACATCCCCGCCCAGGCCGTCGCCCCCTTCGGGTCGGCCTACTTCGACGCCCAGGCCCGGGCCAACGGCTATGCCGTCGAGGTCTGCGATCCGGGGTGGGGGCCCACCTGGCAGGCCGGCCCGCCCCTGCACACCGATCCCCCCTCCCGGGTCCGGGGCCCGGCGCCGGCCCTCGGCCAGCACACCGAGGAGGTGTTGGCCGAATACTCCCGGCCTCGACCGCCCGGGCCGACGGTCACCGGACAGGGAGACCGGCCGGCGGCGGGCGGCGACGAAGATGTCGCCCCCCTCCACGGGCTT
>DATARI010000124.1:0-6284 GCA_036264255.1 Acidimicrobiales bacterium
GTGCGGATGCCTCCGCATCCGCACCAGGGCGATGATGCCCAGCGCCACCAGGGCGACGATCACCACGATGACGATGATGGCGATAACCGGATGATGGGCATGATGGCCATAGCGGAACATGAGCACTCCTCGACTAAACACTCGTCACCGGCATGAAACCACACCCGACGGTGGAATTACCGTCGGTCAGCTGAACAGCCCCGCCTTCACCGCCAACTCGCGAAGGTCGGCCCAGGGTCGGGCCCCGACGTGGGAGATGATCTCCGCGGCGCACACCCCGCCGAGGCGGGCCGAGTCCTCCGGCGACAGCCCGTTGGTGATCCCGTAGAGGAATCCGGCCGCGAACAGGTCACCGGCCCCGGTGGTGTCGACCACCGCTTCGACCGGCTCGGCCGGGATGGCGATGGTGCCCGCCGCGGTGACCACCACCGATCCGGCTGCCCCCCGGGTGAGGACGGCCAGCACCCCCGTCTCCGCCACCGCTTCGACCGCGGCGTCGAACTCGGTGGCCCCGAACAACAGCATGATCTCGTCCTCGTTGGCAAACAGCATCTCCAGATCGCCGTTGAGGAGTTCCAGGAATTCGGCTTGGTGGCTCTGCACGCAGAACGGGTCGGAGAGGGTGAGCGCCACTGCGGCGTCGTGGGCATGGGCCACGTCCATGGCTTCCCGCATCCCCGCCTTGGCCGCCGGCTGGTCCCACAGGTACCCCTCGAGGTAGAGGACGCTGGCCGAGGAAAGAAAGGTGCTGTTGAGGTCGCCGGGCCCGAAGTCGGACGCCACCCCGAGGTGGGTGGCCATGGTCCGCTCGGCGTCATCGGTGACCAGCACCAGGCAGTGCCCGGTCACCGCGCTCCCGGGCACCGCTTTGGTGGGGGTCGGATCGAAGGCCACCCCGATGGAGCGGATGTCGTGGGTGAAGGCCCGCCCGAGCGCGTCGTCGGCCACCCGGCCGATGAACGCCGCCCGGCCCCCCAATGCCGCCACCCCGGCCACCGTGTTGGCGGCCGAGCCGCCCGACGCCTCGGTGGTCGTCCCGAGGGTGTCGTAGATGGCCTCCGACCGGGGCAGGTCGACCAGCGCCATGGTGCCCTTCACCAGCCCCAGTTTCTCGAGATCGGCGTCCTTGGCCGGGGCGAGTACGTCGACCAGGGCATTGCCGATGGCCACCACGTCGAGGGTCGGATTGTTGTCGTGTTCGTTGTCCACGGTGCGACGGTAGCCTGCCCGCAATGAGCACCACGACCGATGACCCGTCCACCTACCGTCTGGCCACCACCGTCGTGCCCCACCGGTACCGGCTGGAACTGACTCCCGACCTCGATGCGGCCACCTTCGCCGGCGACGCGGTGATCGACGTGACCGTCAACCAGGCCGTCGACGCCATCACCCTCAATGCCGCCGAGTTGGACATCGCCTCTGCGGAGCTGACCGAGACCAGCGGCCGTACCCTCACCTCCACAGGCGTCGACCTGGACGAGGAGGAGGAGCGGGCGACGATCGCCTTCCCCGAAACCCTCACTCCCGGCCCCGCCACCCTCCACCTCACCTTCACCGGGATCCTCAACGACAAACTCCACGGCTTCTACCGGTCCACCTTCACCGACGACGCCGGGGTCGAGCACCTGATCGCCACCACCCAGATGGAAGCCACCGACGCCCGCCGGGCCTTCCCCTGTTGGGACGAGCCCGATACCAAGGCGGTCTTCGAGGTGGTACTGGTGGTTGACGAGGATCTGGCCGCCTACTCCAACGGACCCGTCATCGAGGAGACCCCCGCCCCGAACCACAAGAAGCGGGTCGCCTTCGCCCCCACCATGGTGATGTCCACCTACCTGGTCGCCTTCATCGTCGGCCCCCTGGAGGCGACTTCCGCCACCGACGTGGCCGGGGTGCCGCTCCGCATCGTCTACCCACCCGGCAAGGCCAACCTCACCCCGTTCGCCCTGGAGGTGGGGGCCCACGCCCTCCGGTTCTTCACCGACTACTTCGGGATCCCCTACCCGGCCGACAAGCTCGACCTGGTGGCGATCCCCGACTTCGCCTTCGGGGCGATGGAGAACCTGGGTTGCGTGACCTTCCGGGAGTCGGTGCTGCTGGTCGACCCGGACCAGGCGGCCCGCACCGAGCTCGAGCGGGTGGCCGATGTCATCTGCCACGAGATCGCCCACATGTGGTTCGGGGACCTGGTCACCATGAAGTGGTGGAACGGGATCTGGCTCAACGAAGCCTTCGCCACCTTCATGGAGGTGTTGGCCGTCGACGCCTTCCAGCCGGAGTGGCAGCGCTGGGTCAGCTTCGGGGTCGAGCGGGAGGCGGCCATGGCCGTCGACGGGCTCCACTCGACCCGACCGGTGGAATTCCCGGTCGGCCGGCCGGAGGAGGCCCAGGGGATGTTCGACGTCCTCACCTATCAAAAGGGCGGGAGCGTGCTGCGGATGCTCGAGCAGTTCCTCGGCCCCGACGTCTTCCGGGACGGCATCCGCGACTACCTGACCACCCACCGCTACGGCAACACCGAAACCGCCGACCTGTGGGACGCCCTGGAGCGCTCCAGCGGACGACCGGTGCGCGACATCATGGACACCTGGATCAACCAGGGGGGCTATCCCCTGGTGCGGGTGGGCGAGGACGGGAGCCTGGCCCAGGCCCCGTTCTCCTACCGCGGCGATCCCGGGGGGGCAATCGGCTCGGCGTGGAAGGTCCCGGTGCTGTTGCGGTCCCTCCAGGATGCCGACCCCGACCCGGTGCCCGTCCTCCTGAACGGGACCGGCGCCGCCCCCGCCGGGACCGTCGACGACCGTTTGGTCAACGCCGGCGGTTCGGGCTTCTACCGGGTCTCCTACCCGACCGCCACCGTCGAGCGGCTGGCCGCCGGTCTCGGCGGGTTGGCCCCGCTGGAGCGGTACAACCTGGTGTCCGATGCCTGGGCCGCCGCCCTGTCGGGGCAGGGGCCGCTCCCCGACCTCCTGCGCCTGGCCGGCGCGCTCGCCACCTCCGGTGAACGGGACCCGAGTGTCTGGTCAGTGATCCTCGGGGCGCTGGGCATGGCCGACCGGGTGATCCCCGACGACGACCGCCCCGTCCTCCAACAGGCGATCCGCACCCTGCTCGGCCCGCTGGCCGCTGAGCTCGGCTGGGACCCCCGTCCCGACGACACCGAGCGCACCCCGCCGCTCCGGTCGTCGGTGCTCCGCACCCTCGGGACCATCGGCGCCGACGAGACGGTGCGGGCCGAGGCCGCCCGCCGCTTCGCCGCTGCCCCCGGCACGCCGCTCCATCCCGATACCGAGTCCACCGTCTTGGACGTCGTCGCCACCACCGGTGGGGAGGCAGAGTACGAGGCGTACCTGGCCCGGTACCGGAACCCCTCCACCCCCCAGGAGGAGAACCGCTACCTCTACGCGCTGGCCTCCTTCGACGATCCGGAGCTCGCCGACCGGACCTTCGACCTGGCCATGACCGAGGTGCGCACCCAGAACGCCCCGTTCGTGATCCAGTCCCTGGTGGTCAACCGGGAGACCGGGCCGGCCATCTGGCACCGGGTCACCGAGGAGTGGGACGCCATGGTGGCCAAGTTCCCCTCCAACATCCTCCCCCGGATGCTCGACGGGGTACGGGTGCTGTGCAACCCGGCGTCATTGGCGGCCGAGGTCACCGACTTCATCGAGAGCCACCCGCTCCCGGCCGGCGGCAAGTCGGTCGAGCAGATCCTCGAGCGGTTGGCGGTCAACGTCGCCTTCGCCGAGCGGGAGGGCGGTCGGCTGGCCGCCTCCTTGGTCGAGACGCTGGGGCCGCTGGCCGATTGAGGTCAGGCGCGGCTGGCGCTGGAGGTGTTGACGATCAGCACGTCGCAGTCGGCGTGGTGGGCGATACGGTTGGGGACGCTGCCGAGCAGGTAGCGCTTTGCCCCGGTCATCCCCTGGTTCCCGACCACGATCAGTCCGGCTCCGACATCGGTGGCCACGTCGAGGATGGCATCGGCGGGCGGGACGTCGAGGGCGTGGACCCGTACGTCGGTGGCCCCGCTCTCGACGGCGATCTCCTTGCCCCGCTGCAGGATCTTGTCGGCGTCCTCGCTGGGGCTCACCTTCCAGCCGAGCTCGGAGGGGATCTCGCTGCGCTCGCTCTCCAGCCGGCCGGCGGAGACCGGCCGGTAGGCGCTGACCAGGTGCAGCCGGGACTGGGGCTGGGTGGCCGCCAACTCCGCTGCCCGCCGGACCGCAAAGGTCGCAGTGGTCGAACCGTCAGTGCCTACAACAATGGCGTCGTACATCGCTGTCGCCCAGCCTCTCATCAGCAATCGGTCACGGAGCGCCCATGATAGGCCGAGCCACGTGTTCCCGGCCTCTTTCACCCCCTACACCGGCAGGCCTCCCCGCTTCCCTAAGGTGATCCAGTGAATCTCGGCATCACCCTCACGGTGTTCCTCCTCATCGCGTTGGCGGAGCTCCCCGACAAGACGATGATCGCCGTCCTGATCATGGGGAGCCGCTCCCGACCCATCCTGGTCTGGATCGGCGCCGTCCTCGCCTTTGCCGTCCATGTGACGGTGGCGGTGGCGGTCGGTCGCCTCCTCCAGCTCCTTCCCCACCGTTGGGTGGAAGGGGTCACCACCGCGCTGTTCGCCGCCGGGGCCGTCTATCTCTTCTTCGTCCCCGAGAAGGAAGAGGAGGAGAAAGGGGAAGAGGAGGCCGATGAGGCCCGGAAGGGGCTGAAGACGATCGTCGCCGCCTTCTTGGTGATCCTGGTCGGCGAGTTCGGGGACCTTACCCAGATCCTCACCGCCAATCTGGCCGCCAAATACCACGCCGCGGTGTCGGTGTTCGTCGGCGCCCTGGCCGGGCTGGCGGCGGCCTCCGCCTTGGCCGCCTTCGGGGGGAAGGCCCTGCTCCGGGTGATGCCGGTGGCCATGATCCGCAAGGTGGGTGGGGTGGTCCTGGCCGGCTTCGCGGTGTACACCCTGGTCACCCTGATCCGGGGTTGACCGCTCGCCATTCCCCGGCGCCGTGTGCCCGGGTCCCCACCGGCGTGCCAGGCTGCAGCTATGGACGCCACCCGCACCAGCGCCACTCCCGCCGCCGGCGGGGCTGGCGACCCCGACGCCCGTCGCCACCAACTCTTCTCCCTGGCCCGCCGAGCCACCGGGTTCATGCCTGACGACGAGGGCGAGGCGCTCCATCGGGCCGCGGAGCGGGCCGGATCCTCCTTCCCGGACGCCACCTTCGTCGAGATCGGGGCGTGGTGCGGCAAGTCGGCCGTCTACATCGGGGCCGCCGCGGAGGCAACCGGGGCGGTCCTGTTCAGTCTCGACCACCACCACGGATCGGAGGAGAACCAGGCGGGTTGGGAGCACCACGATGCCACCCTGGTCGACGCCGGCACCGGTCGCATCGACACCCTCCCCCACTGGCGCCGGACCATCGTCGGGGCCGGGCTCGAGCCGTCGGTGATCGGGCTGGTCGGCGACTCCCCCACCGTCGCCTCCCGCTGGTCGACCCCCCTCGCCTTCTGCTTCATCGACGGCGGCCACGGGGCCGAACCCGCCTGGGCCGACTTCCGGGGTTGGTCACCCCTCGTGGTGGTGGGCGGTTGGCTGGCCATTCACGACGTGTTCCCCGATCCCGCCGATGGAGGGCGTCCGCCCTACGACCTGTGGCGGGCCGCCCTCGACTCGGGGGAGTTCACTGAAGACGGCGAGTGTGGCTCGTTGCGGGTTCTGCGGCGGGTGACTGAACCGGGCTGACCGGTGGGAAACGTGTCGGTGGTTAGCGCCGATCCACCGGGTAGGGGCCCGACGAGCCCGAGGAGAGCGAGCGCCGGTGGGCCGGGCTGGCGGCGTACAGCGCCACCGCCACCGCCGCGATGCCGATCTCGAGCAGCAGGCTGAGGCTGCCGATGTGGAGGATGTGGCGACCGACGAAGCTGCCCACGATGGAGCCGATGAGGCCGAGCATCAGGGTGGCCAGCAGTCCGATCGACTGGCGGCCGGGGATGACCAGGCGGCCGAGCGCCCCGATCACCAGTCCGACCACGACGGCGCTGATGACGGCGCCGATCGCCAGCCCGATGATCGGGAGGACGATGAAGACCACCACCAGGATGACCAGCAGGACGGGGAGCACGACCCCAACTTACCTGTCCCGGCCCGAAATAACCGCACGTCTCATGGAAGGGCCCGCCGGTCGGGGCGGGCCCGTCGACTCAGCCTCTCGGCCCGGCTCCTCGCGACGGGTAAGCGGGCTCGACCGGTGCCTCCGGCGCCGGCTCGGTGAGGTCGAGGT
>DATARI010000143.1:0-69657 GCA_036264255.1 Acidimicrobiales bacterium
CTGTTCCACCAACAGCAGGGCGAGCACGCCGGTGCCCACATCGATGCCGCCCACTGCCCCGGTGAACAGGATGGAAGGCAGCCGCCGCGACATCCGGCGCCGGCCCTCGTCCACCACGCTGAGGAAGGTCTCCTCGACGGCCGGCTCGGCCACCGCCTGGTCCGAGGCGGGGCGGGAACCTACGCCGGGCCGTCGTTCACGGTCGGCCTCCCGGCCCGGGCCTCCGGCCGGACCCTCCTGGGCGGTGCGGGGCGGGTTCAAATCGGCCATGGCTCATTGGTACCCGAAAGCCGCAGCGACATGCCCTTTTCCCCCAGCCGCCGGCGGTTCCGGTGCTGTTTGAGCGGAGCGGGGGCTTCGCAACCTCCGGTCGGCTCCCCGGTCCTACCGGGCAGCCATCTCCTTGACCGCCCCCCGGGCGTGGTCCACCACCCCGGCGACCAGTCCCGCCATCAAATTGCCCGGAGGGGTGTCGGGCTGACGGGGATGGGGCCGGGTGGGTGCCGTCCGCTTGGCCTTCTCCAGCTGCTCGCCGATCTCCCCGAGCCGGGTCCGGCCCAAACCGCGGCGGACCTCCGGAAAGAACTCGTGCTCCTCTTCGTCGACATGGTGACGGACCAGCTCGATGAGGACCGTCACCTTGGCGTCGAAGCGCTCGTCGCTCGGGTCCATGCCCTCCAGTTCGGAGAGCACCCACTTGACGATGTGGTGTTCCTCGAGCGCCTCGAGCACGTCCGGGGTGGTCTCTTCGACCGCGTGACGGGCGGCGGGATAGAAGATCTCCTCCTCGATCGCCGCGTGAACGGAGAGCTCCTTGATCATCTGGGCCACCAGCTTCTTCTTGGTCGCCTTGGCCCGGTCGCCGGCCTTCTCGTAGGACTTGAACAGCTTGTCGACCGCCTTGTGGTCGTTCTTCAGAAGCGTGATTGCATCCATCGGTCTCTCCTCCGTGGTTGGGCTTCGGATGATCCGGACAGCGACGGGAAGGTACCCCGTGGCTGCGGGGCCAAACCCGAAACCGGGACCCCACTCGGTTCCCATCGGGACAGTTTCCTCCGGGGCCGATCCGGGTACATGATGAGGGCGGGGGGTGCACCGAGAGGAACGGGAGTCAGCAGACATATGGCTGGGACGCATACAGCCGCCGACGGGCGGTCGTCCAAGACGGCGCCGCCCATTGGCGGCGTCGATGCGGGTCGACCCCCCATGGCGTCCCTCCATGCAGACCTGGGCAATCCAGCCTCCCTTCCCCCCACCGGCCACCGGCGGGTGGTGATCGAAAGGATCCGCCCCGAGGTCGATGGCGGCGTCTACCCGGCCAAGGCGGCTATCGGGGACATGGTCGACGTGTCCGCTGACGTGTTCGCCGATGGCCACGACGTGGTTGGGTGCGAGTTGCGGTACAGGCACGCCGAGGAGCGCGGCTGGCTCACCGTCCCCCTCCGGGCCCTTCCCGACGACCGCTGGCAGGGCGGCTTTCCCGTCAGCCGGCTGGGGCGGTACCAGTTCGCCTTGCGGGCCGATGTCGACCGGTGGCGCAGTTGGCGCCGGGATATCGAGATCCGGGCCGGCTTGTCGCAGGACATCTCGACCGAGTTGATCGTCGGGGCCGCTCTGGTGTCCGAGGCCGCCGAACGGGCCGGCCGCAACGACAAGCGGCTGCTCGAATCGGTCGCCCAGCAGCTGCGGTCGGCGCCCCGCGGCTTGGAGAGCGAGATTACCGTCGACGTCCCTCTCGATCACCGTGGGACAGTGGCTGGGCTGGTGGCGGACGAAGGGTTGGCCCAACTGATGTGGAATTGCCGTGACCCGCGGGGCACGGTGACCTCCGCCCGACGTGAGGTGGTGGTCGATCCGGCCCTGGCCCGATTCAGCACCTGGTACGAGTTCTTTCCTCGGTCGGCGGCATCGAAGGCGGGACAGCACGGCCGACTGGCCGACGCCGCTGCCCGCCTCGACTACGTGGCCGCCCTCGGTGCCGACGTTGCCTACCTGCCCCCCATCCACCCGATCGGCATCACCAACCGGAAGGGGAGGAACGGGGCACCAGTGGCCGGACCCCCCGACCCCGGGAGCCCATGGGCCATCGGGAGTCCCGAGGGCGGCCACACCAGCATCCATCCCGACCTCGGCACCATCGAGGATTTCGATGCCCTGGTGGCAGCGGCGGCCGATCGGGGAATCGAGATAGCCCTCGACCTGGCCCTCCAGTGTTCTCCCGACCACCCCTGGGTCGAGGAGCACCCCGACTGGTTCCGCCACCGGCCCGATGGCTCCATTCGGTTCGCGGAGAACCCACCCAAGAAGTACGAGGACATCTACCCGATCGACTTCGAGACCGGTGACTGGGAAGCGTTGTGGCTGGCCGTCCTCCAGGTGGTGAAGTTCTGGATCGGCCACGGTGTCCGGGTCTTCCGGGTCGACAATCCGCACACCAAACCCTTCGCGCTGTGGGAGTGGCTGATCGGGACGGTCAAGGCCGACCATCCCGAGGTCATCTTCCTGGCCGAGGCCTTCACCCGCCCCGCGGTGATGAACCGGCTGGCCAAAGTGGGGTTTTCGCAGTCGTACACCTACTTCACCTGGCGCAATGCCAAGTGGGAACTGGAGAGCTATCTCCACGAGTTGACCCGTACCCCGACCGCCGACTTCTTTCGGCCCAATTTCTGGCCCAACACCCCGGACATCCTCGCCGCCCCCCTCCAAACCGGACTGACTTCGGCATTTCTGGCCCGGCTGGTCCTGGCAGCGACCCTGTCGTCCAACTACGGCATCTACGGGCCCCCCTTCGAGCTTCAGGAGCACGAGAGTCGGGAGCCGGGGTCAGAGGAGTACAAGGATTCGGAGAAGTACGCCATCCGCCACTGGGACCTCGACCGGCCGGACAGCCTCGCCGCCTTCATCGCCCGGATCAACCGGATCCGGCACGACCACCCCGCACTCCAGCACAACCACACCCTGCGGTTTCACGGCGCCGACAACGACCAGCTGATCGCCTATTCCAAGTCCCACCTGGTCGAATCTCCCCAGCATCTCGGCAAGGCGCCCGCCCATCTTCCCCGAGAGGCCGATGTCATCCTGGTGGTGGTCAACCTCGACCCTGTCCATTCTCAGTCCGGTTGGATCGACCTCGACCTCCAGGCCATCGGCGTCACCGGGGAGGAACCCTACGAGGTCCACGATCTGCTCACCGATGCCCGCTTCGAATGGCGGGGCGGACGGAACTTCGTCCTTCTCGATCCTGACATCGTGCCCGCTCACGTGTTCCGGGTCCGGCACCTCGGCCCCGAACTTCCGGCGGCCGTCGCGTGACCACCACCACCCGCCCCGAAGCGCTCCGATCCGCGGCTGTCCCCAGTGAGCCCTCCCCCGATCCCGACCTCTGGTACAAGGACGCCGTCATCTACGAGGTCCACGTGCGCGCCTTTTCCGACAGCAATGCCGACGGCATCGGCGACTTCCGGGGCCTGATCGACAAGCTCGATTACCTCCAGGACTTGGGGGTGACCGCCTTGTGGCTGCTGCCGTTCTATCCATCACCGCTGCGGGACGACGGCTACGACATCTCCGACTACCGCCAGGTCCATCCGTCCTACGGGACCTTGCGGGATTTCCGGGTGTTCCTCCGCGAGGCCCATCGCCGAGGTCTGAAGGTCATCACCGAGCTGGTGCTCAATCACACCTCGGACGAGCATCCCTGGTTCCAACGGGCCCGCGCCGCCCGGCCGGGAACCTCCTATCGGGATTTCTACGTGTGGAGCGACACTGCCGACCGCTACGGCGATGCCCGGGTCATCTTCAAGGACTTCGAGACGTCGAACTGGACCTGGGACCCGGTGGCCGGCGCCTATTTCTGGCACCGCTTCTATTCCCACCAGCCCAATCTCAACTACGACAACCCGGCGGTCCGCCAGGCCATGTTCGACGTCGTCGACTACTGGCTGGGCATGGGCGTCGACGGGCTACGCCTCGATGCGGTCCCCTATCTCTTCGTCCGGGAGGGGACCACCGGGGAGAACCTGCCGGAAACGTTCGATTTCCTCCGCCAGCTGCGTCGGCACGTCGACGAACGGTTCAGTGGCCGGATGCTGCTGGCCGAGGCCAACCAGTGGCCCGAGGACGCAGTGGCCTACATGGGCGACGGGGACATGTGCCAGATGGCCTTCCACTTCCCATTGATGCCGAGGATGTTCATGGCCGCCCGCCAGGAGGATCGGTTTCCGATCGTCGACATCTTGAACGAGACACCCCCGACCCCGCCCGACGGCCAGTGGGCCCTCTTCCTCCGCAACCACGACGAGCTCACCCTCGAGATGGTGACCGACGAGGAGCGCGACTACATGTACCGGGTGTATGCCCAAGACCCCCAGGCCCGGGTCAACGTAGGCATCCGTCGCCGGTTGGCGCCTCTGCTGGGGAACGACCGGGCCATGATCGAGGTGATGAACGCGCTGCTGTTCTCGTTGCCGGGTACCCCCATCGTCTACTACGGCGACGAGATCGGGATGGGCGACAACATCTACCTGGGCGACCGCAACGCGGTGCGGACCCCCATGCAGTGGAACAGCGACCGTAATGCCGGGTTCTCCTACGCCAACCCCCAGAGCCTCTACCTCCCGGTGATCATCGATCCGGAGTACCACTCCCAGGCCGTCAATGTGGAGGCGCAAGACAAGAACCCGAGTTCACTGCTGTGGTGGATGCGCCGGCTCATCGGGCTCCGCACCCGTTACAAGGCCTTCGGGCGGGGCAGCCTCGAGCTCCTCCGTCCGGACAATCGGAAGGTACTGGCATTCCTCCGGCGCTACGAGGACGAGTTGATCCTGGTGGTTGTCAACCTGTCGAGGTTCGCCCAGTGCGTCGAGCTGGATCTCTCCGAGTTCCGGGGAGCCACCCCCACCGAACTGTTCGGAACGGTGCCGTTCCCTCCGGTTGGCGACCTGCCGTACTTCATCACCCTCGGCCCCCACGGCTTCTACTGGTTCTCGCTGGAGCAGGAGAAGGACCGCCAGCCGGTGGCCCAGCTATCGCTGCGCGGTGGCCGGGGGTGGTTGACCCTGTTGTCGGGGAGCCAGGACCGCAAGCTGCAGGCGGCACTGATCGCCTACATCAAGGACCGCCGCTGGTTCGTCTCCAAGACCCGCTCCATCACCGAATTGGCGGTGACCGACGTGGTACCGGTCCCCCCGGGAGGGCGAGGAGCCGAACCGACCGCCGCGGTGGTCATCGTCCGGGTCGAGTTCGACCACGGCAGCGCCGAGCAGTATCTGATGCCGATGGCGTTCGCCTCCGGCATCCAAGCCGAGGAGTTGTTGCGATGGCAACCGGAGGCGGTGATGGCCGGAGTCCGGACCAGCGATGGCGACGGGGTGCTGTTCGACGCCATCTACGATCCGGGATTCTCCGAGACGATATTGGATGTGATCTCCCGTCGACGACGGCTCATGGGGAGCAAGGGCCGGATCGGGGGTTCGCCGACCCCGATGCTGCGGACCATCCGGGCGGGCATCGAGCCGGAGAGCCGCCCCGCCCCGATGTCCGCCGAGCAGTCGAACAGCTCGGTGGCCTTCGACAGTGGAGCCATCCTCAAGTTCTTCCGGAAAGTGGAGTCCGGAGTCAACCCCGGGGTCGAACTCGCCCGATTCCTGGGAGAGCGGGACCGGTTCCCCCATACCCCGGCCACCGGCGGAAGTCTCGAGTACTACGGAACCGGCCCCCGGTCGGAAGCCGCCACGCTGGCGTCGGTGGAGCAGTACATAGCCAACGAGGGGGACGGTTGGAGCTACGTGGTCGACGCTTTGGAGCACCAACTCGAGGAAGTTCTGGCCCGCCCCGACATTGGAGACATCGAGCTTCCCGCCAATCTCTTCGATCTCGACCTCGATGGCCCGGCGTCGGGACACGTGTTGCTCGGACCCCACATCGAGTGGTCGACGCTCCTCGGGCAGCGCACCGGCCAGCTCCACGTCGCCCTGGCCTCCGATCGACGGGATCCGAACTTTGCTCCTGAACCCCTGACCGCGGTCGACCGCCAATCGCTCTACCAGGGAGCCAGGGGCACCACCAAGCGGGTATTCCGCCAGATGATCCCCACCGCCCGGACCTCCACCACGGTGGCCGAAGTCCTCGACCGGGAGGACGAGGTCATCGAGCGACTCCGGGTCATGACCGGGCTGCCGATGTCCGCCGAGCGCATCCGCTGCCACGGCGACTACCACCTGGGTCAGACGCTGTGGACGGGGAGGGACTTCATCATCATCGATTTCGAAGGGGAGCCGGCCCGGTCACTGGGTCATCGAAGGCTCAAGCGCCCGGCGGCGTTCGACCTGGCCGGCATGATCCGGTCCTTCCACTACGCCAGCCGGTCGGCGGCCATGAGAATGGGGTGGGACCACGCCACCCCGGCCAGCCACGAGCAGATGGAGCCGTGGCTCACCCTCTGGTACCGGTTTGTCTCCGCCACTTTTCTCCATTCCTACCGGGAGGTGGCCCGGGGTGCGGGGTTCCTGCCGGACCGCGACGACCAGCTGGCCGGGATGCTCAATTTCTTCCTGCTCGAAAAGGCGGTGTATGAGCTGGGCTACGAAGCCAACACCCGGCCCGAATGGGTGGACATCCCGGCCCGGGGGATCCTCGACATCCTGGATGGGACGTGAGAAGGAAAACGGTGGGCGAACCGTCACGCCGGGAGGCGGACCCTCTCTCCCAGCTCGCCCGGGCCCACGGGGTGCAGCTGTCCTACCAGGGGGCCGACGGTGCCGTCCACCGATCCAGCCCCGACGCGGTGATCGCCGCGCTGGGCGCCATGGGCGTCCCCATCGACCGAGCGGCTGACGCCCCCGCGGTCCTGGCGTCGGAACGGGGTGCCCGGGTCGACCCCCTGGGACCGGTGATCGCCCAGTGGGCCGGAAGTCCGTCGCCGTTGCTGACCCGGCTGCCTCCAAGGGTGGACCCACAGCAGGCCTGGCTGACCCTCTCCCTGGAGGACGGCCGAGAGCTCCGACAGCGGTTGGCATCGGCGGCCGTCGGGGAACCGGTGGCCGACGGTCCGGTCACCCGCCACCGGGTGCAGATGGGGTCCCCGTCGGAGCCACTCCCATCCGGCTATCACCGGTTGCGGTTGGAGGCTCCGGGGATCGACGCCTCGGCGCTGGTGGTCATCGCCCCCCGCTGTCCGTCGAACCCCCGGGGTTGGGGAGCCTTCCTCCCGCTCCACGCCATGCGGTCGGAACGCAACTGGGGGATCGGCAGTTATGCCGACTTGGCCGACCTGGTGGGGTGGATCGGCGACCACGGTGGCGAGTGGGTGGGCACGTTGCCACTGTTCCCCCTCTTCCTCGACGCGGCCCCGGTGGATCCGAGCCCCTACCTGCCGGTCACCAAGCTCGGCTGGAGCGAGATCCATGTCGACCCGACCCGGCTTCCGGAGTTCGCCGAGACCCCGACGGCGGTCGACCTACTGGCCTCCACCGAGGTGCAGGCACGACTGGCGCGGGCCCGGAGTTCGGAGCTGGTCGACCATGCCGAGGTGATGGCGGTGATCCGGTCGATCCTCGAGCCGATGGCCCGCACCTTGTTTGCCGGCCCGTCGAGCCGCCGCGCCGAATTCGAGTCCTACCTCGACCACCGCCCCCATCTCGCCGCCTACGCCCGGTTCCGGGCCAACCACTCGGGTCTACCCGACGATGACCCCGCTTTCTTGGAGGTGGTGCAGTTCCACCTCTATGCCCAGTGGGCGGCCGAAACCCAGCTGGCCGCCGCGACCACCTCCGGGACCGGTTCCGGTCAGATGTTGTATCTGGATCTGCCGATCGGGGTCCATCCCGAGGGGTTCGACCCCCTCTGGGAGCCGACCGCGTTCGTGAAGGGGGTCCACGGGGGTGCGCCTCCCGACGCCTTCCAGCGCGGTGGGCAGGACTGGGCGTTTCCCCCCTTGGACCCCGGAGGGCTGCGCGCCCAGGAATACCGCTACTTCATCGCCTCCCTCCGCCACGCCATGGGTCCGGCCCGGGCAGTGAGGATCGACCACGTGATGGGGCTCCATCGCCTGTACTGGATCCCGGAGGGAGCCGAGGCCACCGACGGCGTCTACGTGGAGTATCCGGCCGCCGAGTTGCGGGCCATCGTGGCCCTCGAGGCAGCCCGTTCCAACACCGTGGTGGTGGGGGAGGACCTCGGAACGGTGCCGGACGAGGTGCGGTCGGACATGGATCATGATGGCATGCTCCGCAGCTGGGTGTTCCAGTTCGCCACCAGCATCGAAGATCCGATACCGGTGCCCCTCCAGAACTCGGTGGCCAGTTGGGGCACCCACGACCTGCCTACCTTTGCCGGCTATTGGGAGGGACTGGACATCGAGGAGCGGGAGGAGGACGGCGATCTCGGGAGGCGCGCCGCCGAGTCGGCGCGCAAGAAGAGGCGGCTGTGGCGAAAGGCGCTGCTCCAGGCGCTCGCGGTCCGGGAGGCGGACCCCCGGTCGGCACTCCTCGGCTGCCTTCGCCACCTGGCTACCAGTCCGGCCGAGATGGTGTTGGTCGACCTGGAGGATCTCTGGCTCGAGCGCGAGCCGCAGAACCGCCCGGGCACTGGAGCCGGGGCCCGCAATTGGCGCCGCCGCGCCGCCCGCACCAACCGGGAGGTCTTCGCCTCCCCCGACATCGATGAGGCTCTGGCCGAGGTGGATACCCAGCGGAAGCAAGGTGATCACCCGAAGGCGGCCAGCCCGTCGGGTGCTGGGCGGAGGTCGGGATGAAGGCGGTCGGAACCGGCCCGGCGCCGGCTACCGGCTGGTCGTTGCTATCCGAGGACGATCTGTTCCTCTTCAACGAGGGGACCCATCGGCATTTGGCCTCCAAGATGGGAGCTCACCGGCTGGGAGAGGGACAGGGCACCTACTTTGCGGTGTGGGCGCCGTCGGCCCGCGGGGTGGCGGTGATGGGCGACTTCAACCATTGGGACCGGGGGCGTGACCCCCTCACCCCCAGGGGGAGTTCGGGCATCTGGGAAGGGGTGGTCACCGCCGCTGAGAAGGGCCAGGTCTACAAATTCGCCATCACCACCGCCGACGGTACCGTCCTCGAGAAGGCGGATCCGTTCGCCACCTGGTGCGAACTGCCCCCCCGCACCGGATCGGTGATCTGGGACCTCGACTACCAGTGGCACGATGCGGCCTGGATGGCCAACCCCGGCCGCGGCGGGTCGCTCGACGCGGCGACCTCCACCTACGAGCTGCATCTGGGCAGCTGGCTGCGGGACCCGGATCGGCCCGATCAGCTGTTGACCTACGCCGAGCTGGCCCCCCGCCTCATCGACCACCTGGTCTCCACCGGATTCACCCACGTGGAATTCCTCCCGGTGATGGAGCACCCGTTCTACGGGAGCTGGGGCTACCAGACCACCGGGTACTTCGCGCCGTCGAGCCGCTACGGCACCCCCCAGGATTTGATGGCGCTGATCGACGGGCTCCACCAGGCGGGGATCGGGGTGTACCTCGACTGGGTGCCGTCGCACTTCCCGACCGACGCCTTCGCGCTGGGCGACTTCGACGGAACCCATCTCTACGAGCACGCCGACCCGACGCGTGGGTTCCATCCGGACTGGCAGAGCTACATCTTCAACTATGGACGGCACGAAGTCCGGAGCTTTTTGGCCTCGTCGGCCGAGCACTGGTTGTCCGCCTATCATGCCGACGGCATCCGGGTCGACGCGGTGGCCTCCATGCTCTACCTCGACTACTCCCGGGCGGAGGGCGAGTGGACCCCCAACCGGTTCGGGGGTCGGGAGAACCTCGAGGCGGTCGACTTCTTGCGGGCTCTCAACACCGGCATCTATGCCGACCACCCCGACGTGCAGACCATCGCCGAGGAATCGACGTCCTGGCCGGGAGTCTCCCGTCCGGTCGACGCCGGCGGCCTCGGATTCGGGCTCAAGTGGGACATGGGGTGGATGCACGACACCCTCCAGTACTTCCACGAGGACCCGATCCACCGGCGTTACCACCACGGGGAGATCACCTTCCGGGCGGTCTACGCCTTCACCGAGAACTTCGTCCTCCCCCTTTCCCATGACGAAGTGGTGCACGGCAAGGGCTCGATGCTGGAGAAGATGCCGGGGGATGAATGGCAGAAATTCGCCAACCTCCGCCTGCTCTACGGCTACCAGTTCAGCCAACCGGGCAAGAAGCTGCTGTTCATGGGGTCCGAATTCGCCCCGCGGCGCGAGTGGGACCATGACCGCGGCCTCGATTGGGATCTCCTCGACCGCCCTGCTCATGCCGGCATGCAGCGTTGGGTGCGGGACTTGAATCAGCTGTATCGCTCCGAGCCGGCCCTCCACGAGTTGGATGTCGCCCCCGCCGGGTTCGAATGGGTGCAGCTCCACGAGGCCGACATCAGCGTGCTGAGTTTCCTCCGCCGGGGCCGGGACGGGAGGCCGATCCTGGTGGTGTGTAACTTCACCCCGGTGCCCCGGCCCAACCTGCAGGTCGGGGTGCCGGTCGGGGGGTTCTGGCGCGAACTGCTGAACAGCGATGCGGAAACCTACGGCGGGGCCGGAATGGGCAATCTCGGCGGGGTCGAGGCCCAGCCGGTGCCCTGGCACGGACGACCGCGAGCCCTCACCCTCCTTGCCCCGCCCCTCGGGTGCCTGTTCCTGTCGCCGATCCCCTCGTGAGCCCAACGACGTCCCGGTACGGGTCCAGCCGGTCAGAGCTGGGGGCGGTGCCCACCGGCGGTGACAGCTGCTCGTTCGGGGTGTGGGCCCCGAACGCCAACCGCCTGTCCCTCTGCCTCGGGGAGGACGCCTCCACCGTGGTGGAGATGCGGGCGGCCGCCGATGGGTATTTCCGGGCCCTGGTGCCGGAGTGCCCACCGGGGACCCGTTACCGATACCGCCTCGACGGTGGCACCGCGCTGGCCGACCCGGCATCGAGATCCCAGCCCGACGGCGTGCACGGATCGTCGGAGGTGGTGGACGTCCGCGGCCATCGGTGGGGGGATCACGGGTGGGTGGCCCCTCCCCGTTGGGCCTACGTGATCTACGAGATGCACGTAGGCACCGCCACCCCCGGGGGGACCTTCGACGACGCCATCGGCCTGCTGGACGGGCTGGTCGAATTGGGAATCAGCGCTGTCGAACCGATGCCCGTCGCCCAGTTCGCCGGGCGGAGGAACTGGGGCTACGACGGCGTGTTCCCAGGGGCAGTGCAGAATTCCTACGGCGGCCCGGCCGCCTTCCAACGGTTCGTGGATGGCTGCCATCAGCGCGGCCTGGCCGTGGTGCTCGATGTCGTCTACAACCACCTCGGCCCCGAGGGGAATGTATTCGGGGCCTACGGGCCGTATTTCACCGACGCCTATCGGACGCCGTGGGGGAGCGCCATCAACTTCGACGGGCCGGGCTCGGATGAGGTCAGGAGGTACTTCATCGACAATGCCCTCGGTTGGTTCGCCGACTTCCACGTGGACGCCCTTCGACTCGACGCGGTCCACAGCATCATCGACCCCACCGCCCGCCCGTTCTTGGCCGAACTGGCCGCCGCCACCGCCGACCTCGGGGTCGAGCTCGGCCGATCTTGCCTCCTGATTGCCGAGAGCTCGGCCAATGATCCGCGCCTGGTCACCGCCCAGGACCGCTCGGGACTCGGACTCGATGCCCAATGGAACGACGAGTTCCACCACGCCCTCCACGCCCGGGTCACCGGGGAACGGTTTGGCTACTACCAGGACTTCGGAAGGCTCGGTCAACTGGCGACCGCCATCACCGACGGTTTCGTGTACCAGGGGGAGTTCTCCCCGTTTCGAGGCCGCCGCCACGGCGCCCCCACTGGCGGCATCGAGCCGTCCCGGTTCGTCGTCTTCGCCCAGAACCACGACCACATCGGCAATCGCCCCCGGGGTGACCGGCTGTCGACCCTGGTCGGGTTCGATGCCCTCCGGCTGGTCGCCGCCGTCCTGCTGCTCTCGCCCGGGATTCCACTCATCTTCATGGGGGAGGACTACGGGGAGGTGGCCCCGTTCCCCTATTTCGTCGACCACGGCGAGCCGGCTCTGATCGAGGCGGTCAGGAAGGGAAGGGCGGAGGAGTTCGCCGGCCAGTGGGCGGCATCCCCCCTCGACCCGGCGGACCCCGCCACCTTCCAGCTGGCGGTGCTCGACCCGACTCTGGCCGAGTCCGGCCAGCACGCCGAATTGCGACGTCTCTATGCTGCCCTCATCCGACTCCGCGGCGACCACCCGTCATTGGCCCGCTCATCGGCCCACCAGATCACCGCCGAGGCTCGGGGCAACGAACTGAGGATGCATCGGGGCACCGCCGCCGACGCCGTCTGCGCCCTCTTCAACTTCAACGGGGAGGACCCGCTGGCATCGCAATTGCCGGAGACTCCGGTGGCGGGTCGATGGGAGAAACTCGTCGACTCCGGTGACCCGGACTGGGGTGGCGCCGGGGACCCCCTGCCCGCCGTCGCCGACGGGTTGACTAGCCTCACTCTCTCGCCCTACGGGTTCTGCGCCTATCGGTGCCGCCCGGTGGGGGAGGGCTACGTGGACGAGGAAGGGAACTGAACATGCGAGTCTGGCCTGGTAGCCGCCACCCCCTGGGGGCCACCTGGGACGGGGAGGGGGTCAACTTCGCCCTCTTCTCCGAGCACGCCACCGCGGTCGAGCTCTGCCTCTTCGACCACCCCGATGCCGCCGAGCCGTCGGACCGGGTCTCGATGCCGGAGGCGACGGATCACGTCTGGCACGCCTATCTCCCCGACGTCCGGCCCGGTGCGCTGTATGGCTACCGGGTGGACGGACCCTATGAGCCCGAACAGGGTCATCGCTTCAACCCGGCCAAGCTGCTCATCGATCCCTATGCCCTGGCGGTCAGCGGGGCGATCCGGTGGGCCGACGAGCTGTTCGGGTACACCGTCGGTGACCCGGAGGCAGACCTGAGCTTCGACCCCCGGGATTCGGCCGGAGACATGCCGAAAAGCCTGGTGGTCGACCCGTCTTTCACCTGGGGAGATGATCGCCCCCCGGCCACCCCGATCAACCGCACGGTCATCTACGAGTGCCATGTGCGAGGCATGACCATGACCCATCCGGCGGTCCCGGCCCACCTCCGGGGGACCTATCTGGGTCTCGCCTCTGATCCGATCATCGACCATCTGCTCGGACTGGGGGTGACCGCCGTCGAGCTCATGCCGGTGCACCAGTTCGTAGCCGACCGCCATCTCGAGGAGAAGGGCCTCACCAACTACTGGGGTTACAACTCCATCGCCTTCCTGGCCCCCCACGTCGGTTACGCCACCGCCGGGCTGGGGGAACAGGTTCACGAGTTCAAGTCGATGGTCCGGATCCTCCACCGGGCCGGCATCGAGGTGATCCTCGATGTCGTCGACAACCACCCCGGCGAGGGCAACCAGCTCGGACCCACCCTGTCGCTCCGGGGCATCGACAACTCCGTCTACTACCGGCTGACTCCGGAGAACCCCCGCTATCACCTCGACTTCACCGGCACCGGGAACAGCCTCAACATCCTCCACCCCCGCACCATGGGGCTGATCATGGACAGCCTCCGGTACTGGGTCACCGACATGCACGTCGACGGGTTCCGTTTCGATCTCGCCCCGGTGCTGGTGCGCGGCTACGAGGCCGGTCAACCCAGTGCCTTCTTCGAGATCATCGGCCAGGACCCGGTCCTCTCGACCGTCAAACTGATCGCCGAGCCCTGGGACGTCGGGCCGGACGGCTACCAGCTCGGCCGGTTCCCCCAAGGGTGGTCGGAGTGGAACGGCGCCTACCGGGACAGCGTGCGCCGCTTCTGGCGGGGGGATCCCGGCCAGGTCCCCGAACTCGCCTCCCGGCTCACCGGGTCCAGCGATATCTATCGGGCGTCGGGGCGGCGCACCTATGCCAGTGTCAACTTCGTAACCTGCCACGACGGCTTCACCCTCACCGATCTGGTGAGTTACAACGAGCGCCACAACCAGGCCAACGGCGAGGACAACCAGGACGGGGCGTCGGAGAACTTCTCCAACAACTGGGGGGTCGAGGGGCCGACGGAGTCGGCCCGGATCCAGCGGCTCCGGAGCCGGATGAAGCGCAACCTCCTCGCCACCTTGATGTTCTCCCAGGGGGTACGCATGGTGCTCGGCGGGGACGAGATCGGCCGTACCCAGCAGGGGAACAACAACGCCTACTGCCAGGACAACGAGATCAGCTGGGTCAACTGGGACCTCGACGAGGAGGCCCAGGAGCTCGGTGCCTTCGTCCGGGAGCTGATCAGCATCGTGAACAGCAACCCGATCCTGCGCCGCCGCGACTTCTTCACCGGGGATGTCGTCCCGGGTACCAATACCAAGGACGTGACCTGGATCCGGGCCGATGGCAGGGAGATGACCGACGACGACTGGAATGACAAGGAGGTCCGGGCCATCGGCATGTTGCTGCTGGGTCGGGCGGTCGACGAGGTGGACGCCCGGGGCCGGTCGGAGCACGGGGACACCCTTTTGCTCCTCCTCAACGCCGGCCAGCGCTCGCTCTCCTTCAGCCTCCCCCGGATGGAATACCCGGGGCGGTGGACGGGCCTGCTCAACACCGCCAATCCCGGCCCCTGGCACCGGGACATCAAGACCCCCTCGATCAATCTCACCGCCCACTCCACCCTCCTGCTCCGCCACGCCGACCGCCTCGGCAGCTGATGGCCCCCTCGTCCCGCCCGCTGGGATCGGTCTACCGGCTCCAGCTCAACGGTTTCGGTTTCGCCGGGGCCCGGTCGATCGTCGGCTACCTCCACCAGCTGGGGATCGAGACCCTCTACGTGTCGCCCATCCTGGCCGCGGTGCCGGGGAGCACCCACGGCTACGACGTCATCGACCCGACCCGGCTGGATCCGTGTCTCGGCAGCCCGGCCGACTTCGAGGAGCTGCTGGCCGTCCTCGATGAGCACCGGATGCGCCTCCTCATCGACATCGTCCCCAATCACATGGCGGCGGTGCCGTCCAACCGGTGGTGGTGGGACGTGCTCCGCCGGGGCCCCGGTTCGCCCCACGCCCCGGTGTTCGACATCGACTGGTCGGCACTCGACAACCGGGTCCTGGTCCCGGTGCTCGGCGACCCGCTGGGGGAGGTGCTGGCCGCCGGCCAACTCTCGGTGGTGGTGGACGGCGATGAATCCCAGGTCGCCTATTTCGACCACCGCCTCCCGATCGATCCCCTCGGACCGGTCCCGAGCCCTACCGACGACCCCACCCGGCTGGCGGAGCTGTTGGAGGCCCAGCACTACCGGCCGGCCTACTGGCGGCTGGCCCGCCGACAGGTCAACTACCGCCGGTTCTTCGACATCGACACCCTGGTGGGAGTCCGGGTGGAGGATCCCGATGTCTATGCCGCCACCCACGCCCGGATCCTCGACCTGCTCGGGGATGGGCGGATCGCCGGGGTGCGGGTCGACCACATCGACGGGTTGGCCGACCCGGCCGACTACCTGCGTCGGCTCCGCGCCGACGTCGACCATGCCCGACCGGGGGAAGCCGGTGACCGGGTGGTGCTGGTGGAGAAGATTCTCGCCCGCCACGAACAGCTGGTACCGGACTGGCCGGTGGACGGCACCACCGGGTACGAGTTCGCCGACCTGGCCGGCGGGCTCTTCCTCGACCCGGCATCGGCCGATCCCGACTTTGCCTCCCTGGCCACCCAAGCCAAACGGGAGGCGCTGACCGGGCTGTTCCCCGGGCAGGTGGACCGGCTGTCCCGACAGGTGGCGGCGGTGGTGGAGCTCGAACGGCCGGGATCGGACCTCGACCCGGCCGATGTCGCCGAGGCGGTCGTCGAGGTCATCGCCCAACTCGGGGTGTACCGCACCTACCTCGACGGCGGCCCCCCGTCCTCGGAGGACCGGGCCCGGATCACCGACGCCGCCGCCCGGGCCCAGGCCCGGCTCGGCCCGGAGCCGGCTCGGGCGGTCGACCGGTTCTGCCGGGGGCTGGTGGAGGGGTCCTGGCCCGACGGGGGAAGCGAGGCCACCCGGCAATGGCTGGCGGTGGCCCGGCGCTGGCAGCAGCTGACCGGGGCGGTGGCGGCCAAGGGGGTGGAGGACACCGCGCTCTACCGGACGGAGGGGGCGGCGGCCGCCGCCGATGTGGGCGGTGACCCCGCCGAACCGGCCGTGGCGCCGTCGGGGTTCCACGCCGCCATGGAAGCGCGGGCCCGGCGTCATCCCCGGACCCTCAATGCCACCACCACCCACGACACCAAGCGAAGCGAGGATGTCCGGGCCCGGTTGGCGGTGCTGACGGAGTGGTCGGAGCCCTGGGCCGAACAGGTCGGACGATGGGAGGCGCGGTACTCGGGGACTCCCGACCCGACAGATGGGCCCGAGCCCCACGACCGGCGGCGGGTGTACCTGTCGGTGGTGGGAACCTGGCCCCGGGACCAAAGGTACCGGTCTGACTTGGTCGGGCGCATCCAGGACTACTCGGTGAAGGCGGCTCGAGAGGCGAAGTCCCGCACCAGCTGGTCCGAGCCAAACGAGGCCTATGAGCGCGGGCTGCGGGAGTTCGTCGACCGTCTGCTCGACCCCGGCCACTCCCGGTTCTCCGAGGAGGTGGACCGGGTGGTCGACGCCATCGGCCCGGCGGGGGTCGCCAACGCCTTGTCGATGACCACCTTGAAGATGACCGTCCCCGGGGTGCCTGACGTCTATCAGGGGACCGAGACCGAAGCCCTCACCCTGGTCGACCCGGACAACCGGAGACCGGTGGATTTCGACGGCCGGCAGGCGACCCTCGACGCCCTCGACGCCCTCGACGCCGAACTCGGAGACCGGGGGGCTTCCCTCCCCGGTGCCTCGCTCCTCGACTCCTGGTGGGACGGCCGGGCCAAGCTGCTCACCACCCACCGGCTCCTCTCCCTCCGTCGCACCGAGTCCGAGTTGTTCGACCGGGCGCCCTACGTCCCCCTCACCACCGCCGGTGTCCACCGCCAACACGTCGTCGCCTTCTCGCGCCGGTGGGGGGACGTCGGGGTGGTCACGGTGGTGCCCCGGTTGGCCCTCAGCCTGGCCGGCCCGGGAGTCCTGCCGGTCGGTCCGCAGGTCTGGGGGGACACCGAGGTGGTCCTGCCCCCCGGAGCCCCCGAGGAGCTGCGCGACGTCCTCACCTCGACGTCGGTCCACGCCGGTGGCGGCCGGCTGTCGGTGGCCCGGGGCTTGGCCGGCTTCCCGGTGGCGGTACTGGTGGCCGGCTGACGACGTTTAGGCCAGGGGGCCAGGGGTACGAGTGGGGCACGACACGACAAGAGGAGTACCGGCAACCATGACCACGGGTGGCGACGACGGCCAGGCCGGCTCCTCTCCCACCTCGGGCACTACTATGCGGTCGAGCATGTCCCGGTCTCCTCGTCTTCCGACACCCTCCCGCCGGTGATGGCCGGAGCGGGCGCTGGCTCCGGTCGACCATGACCCCGCCGCCGAGCTCGTCAGCGCGGACCGAAGCCAAACCCCTCGACGAGTACCGGCGGAAGCGGCATCCGGACCGGACGCCGGAGCCGGTCCCGAAGGGCCCCGGCTCCCGCCGGGCGCCCAAGTCCAAGGGCAAGCCGATCTTCGTCATCCAGGAACATCACGCCTCCTCCCTCCATTGGGATTTCCGGTTGGAGCACGACGGGGTGTTGCCCTCCTGGGCGTTGCCGAAGGGCCTTCCGCTGGATCCGAGCCAGAACCGTCTGGCCGTGGCCACCGAAGACCACCCGCTGGACTACGCCAACTTTGAGGGGGAGATACCCGCCGGGGAGTACGGAGGCGGCTCGGTCAGCATCTGGGATTCCGGCCCCTATGACGTCGAGAAGTGGAGCGACCGGGAGGTGGCGGTCGTCCTCCACGGCGAGCGCGCCAATGGTCGCTACGTGCTGTTCCAGACCAAGGACAACCAGTGGATGATCCATCGCCGGGATCCGGTCCCCGACGGGTGGGCACCCCTCCCCACCCATTTCCGGCCGATGTTGGCGACCCCCGGTGAGCTCCCGAAGGGGCGGGGATGGGCTTACGAGTTCAAATGGGACGGGGTCCGAGCCGGAGTGGGGGTGGAGGGAGGCCGGATCCAGGTCCGATCCCGGAACGACCTCGATCTCACCGCCGCCTTCCCCGAACTGCGCGGCCTGGGGGAATCGCTCGGGATGACGACCGCGTTTCTGGACGGCGAGATCGTGGTGCTGGACGCGGACGGGGCCCCCCGGTTCGGCCTCATCCAACACCGGATGCACGTCGACAGTCCTCGCGTCGCCGCCCGGCTGGCCAAGGAGACCCCCGCCTCGCTGATGGTCTTCGACCTGCTTTATCTCAACGGGCTCTCCCTGCTGGAGCTGCCCTACCGGGACCGGCGGGAGGTCCTCGAGTCGCTCGACATCGGTGGGGACCACTGGGCGGTGTCGCCGTCGTTCACCGGCCACGGGTCGGAGGTGATGCGAACCGCCCAGCAGAACGGACTGGAGGGAGTGGTCGCCAAGCGGGCCACCAGTCCCTATCGCCCCGGCCGGCGGAGCGATGAATGGATCAAGACCAAGTTCGTCCGCACCCAAGAAGTGGTGGTGGGTGGCTACACCCCCGGGAACGGGGCCCGCCGGGACACCTTCGGGGCGCTGTTGCTCGGCATCCCCGGGAATGATGGCCTGACCTACGTGGGCAAGGTCGGCACTGGATTCTCGAGCTCGGAGCGAGCCGAATTGATCGAGCGGCTGCGACGGGTGGAGCGGAAGACCAGCCCGTTCGCCGCGCCGCCGCCCCTGCCCCGGTCAGCCGGAACCGTCTGGGTCCGTCCGACGGTGGTCGGCGAGGTGCAGTTCGGCGAATGGACCTCGGAGGGGCACCTCCGTCACCCCTCCTGGCGAGGGCTCCGTCCTGACAAGTCCCCGAAGGAGGTTGTCCGTGAGTCCTAGCGGTCGGGTGAAAACCGAAGTCGAAGGCCGGGAGCTGTCGCTCGGCCACCTCGACAAGGTGATGTTTCCGGCTACCGGGTTCACCAAGGGCCAGCTCATCGACTACTACGCCCGTATCGCCCCGGTCATGCTCCCTCATGTCCGGGACCGCCCCCTGACCTTCCGGCGGTATCCCGACGGGGTGGACGGCAATTCCTTCTTCGAGAAGAACGCCCCGTCCCATGCCCCGGAGTGGGTGCGGACCATCAAGGTTCCTTCGACGTCATCCCGTGGGGGTGGCGGCGAGGTCGAGCACGCGCTGGTGTGCGATCTGCCCACCTTGGTGTGGGCGGCCAATCTGGCCACCATCGAATTCCACGTCCCTCTCTGGCACGTCGGCCGCCGGCGCAAGCTGCCGGCTCCTCCCGACCACATGGTGTTCGACCTCGACCCGGGTCCGGACACCACCGTGGTGGAGTGCTGCCGGGTGGCCGAGTTGATTGCGGAAGCCATCCCCAACCCGGCGCTGGCCAAGACCAGCGGCTCCAAGGGGCTGCAGCTCTACATGCCCCTGGATGGCCGCCCCACCTGGGAGCGGACCCGCGACCGGGCCCATGACCTCGCCACCCAACTCGAGCAGGACCACCCCGACCTGGTGGTGTCGACGATGGCCAAGGCCCGTCGCCAGGGCCGGGTGTTCATCGATTGGAGCCAGAACACCGCGTCGAAGACGACGGTGGCCGCCTATTCGGTGCGGGCCCGCCCCGAGCCGACCGTCTCGACCCCGGTGACCTGGGACGAGGTGGCCGCCTGCGCCGCCGGGGGAGATCCGGCCAGGCTCCGGTTCACCACCGATGAGGTATTGGACCGGGTGGACGAGCTCGGAGATCTGTTCGCTTCCCTGAGCCTCTGAGCGGGGCGGCTCGATCAGCTCAACTCGGCGACGGAGCCGATCAGGAGGCCTTCCGCCGGGATCCCGCCGGCTTGGCCGGGGTGGCTTTGCGGGTCGGGGCCCGCTTGGTGGCCTTGGCCGCCGGACGCGAGGTCCGCTTGGGCGCCGCCGACTTGGCCTTGGTCGGCCGGGAGGTGGTGGTCGAACCGCTGGGCTTGGCCGCCACCCGCTTCGGTTCGGTCTTGCCCCGGGAGCGGTCGACACTCTGCTTCAGGGCATCCATGAGGTCGACGATGGGTGCCCCCTTGGTCTCTTCGGCGTGGACCACCACGTCGTCGCCCTTCTGCTTCCGCTCGATGAGTGCCATGACATCCTGTTGATAGGTGTCCTGGTAGGACTCGGGGACCCAGGGGGCGGACAGCGCGTTGATCAGTTCCACCGCCATGTTCAGCTCCTTGGCGGTGGAGGGCTTGGTGTCGGGAATGTCGCCGAGGACCTCCTTGGCGTCACGCACCTCGTCGGCGAAATAGAGGGTCTCGAGGACCAGGACGCCCATGTCGGCCCGGACGATCGACAGGTACTCCTTGTTCCTCATCACGAAAATGGAGACCCCGGCCTTGTTGGTCTTGGCCATCGCTTCATGGAGGAGGCGGTAGGGCTTGGCCGCCGCCTCGTTCTTGGGACCGAGATAGTACGAGGACCGGAAGTAGATCGGATCGATCTCGCTCACATCGACGAAGTCGGAGATTTCGATGGTGGAGGAGCGTTGCGGGGCGGCGGCGGAGAGCTCGTCGGGGGTCACGATGACGGTCTCGCCGCTCCCCAGCTCGTACCCCTTCACGATGTTGGAGAAGGGAACTTCCTTGCCACTCTGCTCGTTCACCCGCGAGTACCGGATCCGATCGGAGGTGCCGGCTTCGAACTGGTGGAAACGGACAGCATGATCCTCGGTCGCCGAGTACATGCCCACCGGGATGTTCACCAGCCCGAAGCTGACTGAACCGCTCCAAATGCTGTGAGGCATCACGTCTCCTTTTTCACCGCCGACTGCGGAGCAGGTAATTGTGCTCTATTTCCCGGCCGTTTGGCAATAGGCGGCAAACACCGGCCTCCGTCGGAGGCCCGGCGGCCACCGACGGAGGGTGCCGGGTCGAGGGCGCCGGGACCAGGGACGATTCCGGTTCAGAGTTGGCGGAGTGGGCCCCCGCCCGACCTGGTTGCAGGTGGGCGTCGGCTACCGCCCGTACCATCCACGCCGTCCGGCGCCCTCGCCCCGGCCCACCGCGAAACCGACCAACCACAGGACCAGCAGGACGACCGCCACGACCCACAGCACGTGGAGCGCGAAGCCCAGACCGAAGAACAACAACACCAGCAATGCCGCAAGGATGACGAGGCCCATCTTGATTTCCTTTCGTTAGAACGCCACCCGAGTTGTTCCCGCCACCCTGCGAGTTCAAACCAACCCGTTCCGTGGTACCCGTGCCCTTCACCGGGGCAGCGGCCTTCGTCAGGGTTGCAGGCGTTCCCGCCTCCAGGCCGGGGGGGCCGAGGTGTACCGGAGCCTGTCGTGGAGGCGGTCCTCCCGGTTTTGCCAGAACTCGAACGATCGGGGCTGGACCCGGAGACCACCCCACCACGGTGGGCGGGGCACTTCGATCCCGGCGAATTCGGACTCCAGGCGCTTCACTTCCCGGTCCAGCGCCTCCCGGTCCCCGATGGTCCGGCTCTGACGCGACGCCCGCGCCCCGATCTGGCCGCCCCGCGGCCGGGTCCGGAAATAGGTATCGGAGTCGTCGGCAGGAATGGGTTGCACCGGGCCCTCGATGCGCACCTGCCGACCCAGCGGCTCCCAGTAGAAGAGGAGGGAGGCCTGCGGGTTGTCGTTGAGCTCGACTCCCTTGCGGCTGTCGAGGTTGGTGAAGAAGACGAATCCCTCCGGACCCCAGGCTTTCAACAACACCATCCGCACCGAGGGTCGTCCTTGGCGGTCGGCGGTGGCCACCGCCATGGCTTCGGGATGGAGGACGACGGCGCCCGCCTCCTCGTACCATTGGCCGAATTGGACGAACGGGTCGGGGTCGGCGCCGCTTTCGAGAAGCGGCTTCCACTCCGGAGTCATGACCTCGACGATAGCGATGATCGGGCCCGGGAACGGGTTGCCGCTCGCGGTGATCGACGATCCCCCGGGGTCGGTAATACTGGGCGCATGCCTACCTCCGACGACTGGTCCGCATCCGCCGCCGCCCTCACTTCGGTGTTGACCCTCACCACCGCACCGATTGCCATCACCTTCTCCGATGGCTTCCCGCCCGGGGTGGAACCCTACGATGCACCGATGCCGGCACCGACCCCGGACGGTCGCACCGGGCGGGTGCCGGCCGGATGCGTGTTCTGGACCAAGGCGGTCGACCGGACCTTCACCACCGTCGCCGCCGACCACGGGAACTGCAGCGTCGGAAGCCTCACCCACGGTTTTGCCACCCTGGAGGAGGTGGCGGGGCGCAGCGACGTCGCCACGCTGCTCGAATCCGGCTGGGTGACCATGGAGATGGTGCCGGGGATCCCGGTGGTGTCCGAGCGACCGAGCGTCGTCACCTACGGGCCGCTCGCCGATACCCCGGTCGACCCCGACGTGGTGCTGATCCGGCTCAACGGGAAACAGCTGATGGTCCTGTCCGACGCCCTCCCCGGCCTCCACATCAGCGGCAAGCCCCAGTGTCACATCGTGGCGATGGCCAAGGAGCAGGGCGAGGTGGCAGCCAGTGTGGGCTGCATGCTGAGCCGGACCCGCACCAATATGCCCCGTACGGAGATGACCTGTGCGATTCCGGCCAGCCGGCTGGCGGAGGTCATCGAGCGGGTGGAAACGACCGCCGCCATCGATGCCACTGTGGCCGCCTATGCCGCCGAGGACGCCCGCCGCTTCCTCCCCGTCTGAGGGCTACTTCTTGGCCGCCTCGTAGTAGGGGTTGGTGCCGGATGCATGGTCGGTGACGTCGATGACCTGAGTGATCTCCGGCACCGAGTCGCGCAGTGCCACTTCGATGCCCTGGCTCAGGGTCACGGTGGCCATCCCGCAGCCGGCGCACCCCCCACTCAGCCTCAGGTAGGCGGCGTTGTCCTGGACCGCCACCAGGTCGGCGCGGCCGCCGTGGGCGGCGATGGACGGATTGATCTGGGCTTCCAGCACCTGAAGGATCCGCTGGGCCACGTCACCGCTGAGATCGGCCGGAGGACCGGTCATCGCCGGGCTGGCCATGGAGGGGGGTTGGTTGGGGTTGACGATCACCATCCCGGTCTCCCCGCCGTCGCTGTTGACGTCGAGGACGGCGCCCTGCATGTTGGCCACGCTGTCGGCGGGAATGACGATCTTGAGGTCGCCCTGCTGGTCGGACCAGTCGGTCGGCTGGGCGTCGGCGACCGGTTGGAAGTACATGTCGTAGGTGTAGGCGCTCCCGCTGGAGCCGGTCACCTCGATCCAGAGAGCCAGCGACTCCTGGTCGTCCTCCCCGGCCCGCAGGTCGGACACCATGGCGATGGCGGCGTCGGTCGCCCGCAGGACGGTCACCTTCTCGGTATCGGCGTCACTCATGATGGCTGTGCCTCGGAACTCGTCGGATACGTGCATCATAGGGCGATGGGACGAGTTCTCCTGTTGCTGCCGACGGCCACCTACCGGGCCCCCGACTTCCTCGCGGCTGCTTCCCGGCTGGGGGTGGAGGTGGTGGTCGGGTCCGAGCGCCGCCAGGCGATGGCCCGGGCCATGGGTGATCGGGCGGTGGTGGTCCCCATGGCCGCTCCGGAGGCAGCGGTCGAAGCCATCGCCCAACTCCACCGTCGAACCCCGCTCGATGCCGTCCTGGCCGTCGACGACCAGGGCATCGTGGTGGCCGCCCGGGCGGCTGAACGGCTCGGATTCCGCCACAATCCGCCCGACGCGGTGGCGGCCACCCGGGACAAGATCACCATGCGCCGGAAACTGGAGGCCACCTCCGTCCCCCAACCCCCCTTCCGGGAGGTCCCGCCGGGGGCGGACGCGTCCGCCGCCGCCGCCGACCTCGGCTACCCCTGTGTGATCAAGCCCACCTCGCGGTCGGCCAGCCAGGGGGTGATCCGGGTCGACGACGACACTCAGGCCGGGTTGGCCGTCGCCCGCATCCAGGCGATCCTCGGTGACTGCCCGGAGCCGTTGGTGGTCGAACAGTTCGTCCCCGGCGCCGAGGTGGCGGTGGAGGGCCTGCTGGTCGACGGGGAGCTCGAGGTGCTGGCCGTGTTCGACAAGCCCGACCCGTTGGACGGCCCCTACTTCGAGGAGACCATCTACGTCACCCCCTCCCGCCACTCGCCGTCGACGCTGGCCGCAGTGGAGGCGCTGACCGCCCGGGCCGCCGAGGCATTGGGCCTGCGGGAAGGTCCCGTCCACGCCGAGATGCGGATCGGTGCCGCCGGGGAGGTGACCATGCTCGAACTGGCGGCCCGGTCCATCGGGGGCCTCTGCTCCCGCTCCCTGCGCTTCGGGGTGGGGGTCAGCCTCGAGGAGGTCATCCTCCGCCACGCCCTCGGCATGGGTTTGGACGGGCTCACCCGGGAGACCCAGGCGTCGGGGGTCATGATGCTCCCGATCCGATCGGCCGGGGTGCTGGAGCGGGTGACCGGGCAGCAGGAAGCTCGGGCCGTCGACGGCGTGGTCGGGCTCGAGATCAGTGTCCCGATGGGACGGGAGGTGGTGCCGCTACCGGAAGGCGACCGGTATCTCGGCTTCCTCTTCGCCCGGGGGGAGACAGCCGCCGAGGTGGAGGCGGCGTTGCGGCAGGCGGAGTCGTTGCTCGAGGTCCAGCTGGCTCCGGTCCCGGTCGGGGGATCCGCCCGGCCCCAGTAGCCTCGCCCCTGTGCGAGTGCTGCTGGTGTCCACCTACGAACTCGGCAACCAGCCCCTGGGTCTGGCCAAGCCGGCGGCGGCGTTGGAGGCGGCCGGGCACCAGGTGCGATGTGTCGACGTGGCCGTCGACCCGATCCCGGCCGCCGAGTTCGATTGGGCCGACCGGGTGGCGTTCTCGGTGCCGATGCACACCGCCATGCGACTGGCCCTCCAGGTGGCCGGGTCGGTTCGGGCCCGTCGTCCGGAGTTGCCGCTCTGCTTCTATGGCCTCTATGCGACGGTGAGCCGCGATCTCACCCTGAGGTACCCCGCCGACGCGGTGATCGCCGGGGAGTACGAGGAGGGCCTGGTGGCGTGGGCCGCCGGCGGGGAGCCGGGGCCGGCCATCCAGCTGACCCGCCAGCCCGCCCGCCTACCCCAGCGCCTCCGGTTGCCGACCCTGGATCGCTACACCCGCCTGGCCGCCGGCGGGGAGGAGCGGTTGGTCGGCTCGGTGGAGGCGAGCCGGGGATGCTCGCACCGCTGCCGGCACTGCCCGGTGCCGGTCGTCTATGACGGGCGGGTGCGGCCGGTCGACGAGGCGGCGGTGGTGGCCGATGTCGACCAGTTGGTGGCGGCCGGAGCCCGGCATCTGACGTTCTCGGATCCGGACTTCCTCAACATGCCGGCGCACTCTCGTCGGGTGATCGCCGCCATCCATCCCCGCCATCCGGAGCTGACGTTCGATTGCACCGTCAAGGTGGAACACGTCCTGCGCCATCCCGGTGTCTGGCCCGAAATGGCCGACTCCGGCTGCGTCTTCGTCGTCTCGGCCTTCGAGTCGGTCGACGATCAGATCCTCGGTTACCTCGACAAGGGCCACACGGTGGCCGACGCCTCCGAGTCGATCGTCCGGTTGCGCCGGCACGGCATCGAGGTGCGCCCGTCGTGGCTGCCGTTCACCCCCTGGACCACCATCGACGGACTGGTCGACCTCCTCGACTTCGTGATCGTCCACGACCTGGTCCCCAACGTCGACCCGGTGCAGTACGCGGTCCGCCTGCTGCTCCCCGAAGGGTCGCTCCTCCTCGACCGGCCGGAGATGACCCCCTTCCTCGGTCCGTTCGACGCCGACCGGCTGGGTTGGACCTGGTCGCATCCCGACCCGGCGGTCGATCAACTCCAACAGGACCTGTCGGCCCTGGTCGAAGCGCGGGTGGACCAGGACCCGGGGCTGACCTTCGATGCGATCGATCGGCTGGTCCGCGATCGGTCAACTGTCCACCGGCGTCGTCCGGAGGTCGGGGCCGTCTCCCGCGGGCCCTCCGGGCCGCGACCCAGGCTCACCGAGTCGTGGTTCTGCTGCAGCGAGCCCACCGAAGCGCAGCTGGCACCGCTGTCGATCCGATGAGCCGCGGTTCGGCGATCAGACGGTGACCAGCTCCGCCCGCAGCTGGCGGGCGGCCGCCACCATGTGCTCGAGGGCGGGGATCACCTGGTCATAGCGGCGGGTCTTGAGGCCGCAGTCGGGGTTGACCCACACCCGGCCCGGGCCGAGCGCCTCGACGGCCCGGTGGAGGAGCCCCTGGATCTCTTCCACGGTGGGCACCCCCGGGTTGTGGACGTCGTAGACCCCGGGCCCGACCCCACCCTGGTAGTCGGCCGCCTGGAGGTCGGCCGCCAGGGCCATGCCGGAACGGGCCGCCTCCAGCGACACCACGTCGATGTCGAGCTCGCCGAGTGCGCCGACGATGTCACCGAGTTGGGCGTAACACATGTGGGTGTGGATCTGGGTACGGGCGTCGGCCGGTGCGGTCACCACCCGGAAGACGCGGGTGGCCCAGGCCAGGTAGCCGGCGTGGTCGGCGCGACGGAGGGGAAGGCCTTCCCGGAGTCCCGGCTCGTCCACCTGGATCACCGCGATGCCGTCGGACTGGAGGTCGACCAACTCGTCGCGGATGGCCAAGGCGAGCTGGAGGGCGGTTTCCGACTCGGGTTGGTCGTCACGCACGAACGACCACCGGAGCATGGTCACCGGGCCGGTCAGCATGCCCTTCACCGGTTTCGAGGTTCGGGACTGGGCGTAACCGGTCCACTCGGTGGTCATCGGGGTAGGCCGGGACACATCGCCCACCAGCACCGGGGGCCGCACGTACCGGGAACCGAAGGATTGAACCCACCCCTCGACGGGCAGGACGAACCCGGTCAACTGGTCGGCGAAGTAGCGGACCATGTCATCCCGCTCGGGCTCCCCGTGCACCAGGACGTCCAGCCCGATCTCCTCCTGGGTACGGATGACCCGGTCGACCTCGGCGCGCAGCGACCCCTGATAGGCAGCATCGTCGAGGCGGTGCGCCCGCCACCCGGCGCGGGCCGCCCGCAGCTCGGCGGTCTGGGGAAAGGATCCGATGGTGGTGGTGGGCAACGGGGGCAACCCCAGTCGCTCCTGTTGGGCCGCCGCCCGGTGTTCCGGGCCCACCGGTCGGCGGGGGTCGGACTCGCCGAACCCGCCGGCCCGCCGGCGAACGGCGTCGTTCACCACCCGGGAGGAGTGCTGCCTCGAATCGCGGGCTCTCCGGCTGGCCTCGAGTTGTCCGGCGATGGCCTCCCGGCCGAGGCCGAAGCCCTTGGCCAGGGTGGCCACTTCGTCCAGCTTCTCCTCCGCGAAGGCCAACCAGGGGAGGACCTCGGCGGGAAGGCCGTGCTCGTCCCCGAGGCTCACCGGTACGTGCAACAGCGAGCAGGAGGTGGACACGACCACCTCGGCGGACAGATCCTGGAGCCGGTCGAGCAGGTCGAGGGAAGGCTCCAGATCGTTGGCCCACACATTGCGCCCGTCGACCACCCCGGCCATGAGGATCTTGTCCCCCAGCCCGCCGGCGGCCCGCAGGAGGGAGAGGTTCTCGGCGCCCCGGCAGAAATCGAGGCCCACCGCCTCCACCGGAAGATCGGCCAGCACCGGGAGGGCATCACCGACGTGGCCGAAGTAGGTGGACACCACCAGACCGGGCCGGTCGGTAGAGTCGGCCAGTCGCCGGTAGGCGTCCCGGAAGGCGGTGAGGGTCTCGGTGTCCCGATCCTCCACCAGCGCCGGTTCGTCCAGGCGTACCCACGAAACCCCGGCCCGGTGGAGTTCGGTCAGCACCTCGCCATAGGCGCCGACCAGGGGCTCGAGCCGGCGCAGGACATCGGTGCCGTCAGGGTGCGAGCTCCGGAGCAGGAGGGTCAGGGGTCCGAGGAGCACCGGGGTGGTGGCGATCCCCAGCGCCTGCGCCTCGGCCACCTCCCCGAGCGGCTTGGCGGCGTCGGCGGTGAAGACGGGAGCAGGGCCGAGCTCGGGCACCAGGTGGTGGTAGTTGGTGTCGAACCATTTGGTCAGCTCGAACGGGGTGGCCGTCTGGCCGTCGACCGACCCGCCCCGGGCCATGGCGAAGTAGCGGTCGAGGTCGACGGGGAAGCCGGCGGATCGGAACCGGTCGGGGATGGCTCCGATCATCACCGCGGCGTCGAGGACATGGTCGTAGAGGGAGAAGTCGTTGGATGGCAGGAAGTCGATCCCGGCGGCAGCCAGCTGCTGCCAGTTGTGCTGTCGTATCTCCGCCGCCACCCGCTGGAGGTCCTCGGCGGGGATGTTCCCGGCCCAGAAGGATTCGAGGGCCCGCTTCAGTGATCGGCCGGCTCCGATCCGGGGCATCCCGTGCACCGCGGTCCTGGCCGCCGCGCTCACCCGCTCACCCCGGGATCAGGAGTGGAGGATGCGCGGCTCGGCGGCGTTGCGAGCCGCTCGACGTCGATCAGCACCTACCCACTGTAGGGTCGCCGACCGCGACCATGGTCGCCGCCGCCGGGACCTCAGCCGGCTGCCGCCGGCACCCCTCGCCTCAGTGGTTGACCCCGCAGTAGAGGTCGACATTGTTGCCGGCAGTCTGGACCGCCTGGGTCTGGATGAGCGTCCCGTCATTGGCGGCGACGGCCGCCTGGGCGGCAGTCACCAGGCTCTGCGCGTCGCTCTGCACCGCCGCCGGGATGTTGGCGGCGAAGTCGTTGATCTTGGCCTGATTGGCCTTGAGGAAGGTGATGGCGTCGGCCGGGGTGGCGGCGTTGCCAAGGCCGGCGGAGATGGCCGCCTCGTCAGCGCAGAACCCGGACCCCTTGCCGGTACCGAAATTGGCCGGCAGCGGGCTGCCGTCGCCTTGGACTCCGCAGTAGGTGTCGAGGGCCGCACCGTCGGCGCTGAGCGACGGGTCGCTCAGTCCGCTGGTGCTGTTGTTGGCCACCGCGGTGCGGGCGGCGTTGATGAGCGCCTGGGCCTGGGTCTTGATGCTGTCATTGGGCAAGTTGTTGGCCAGACCGTCGATGGCCGCCTTGTTCGCCTTCAGGACATTCAAGAAGTCGGAGGCGCTGGTGACGCTGGACCCCGCCTTGTCCAGGGTGGCGTTGAAGCCGCAGAAGACGGCCTTGCTGGTGGTCGCACTGGCCGTGGTGGTCGGACTGCTGGAATTGCTGCTGCACGCCGCCACTCCCACCGCCGCCATGCCCACCAGGAACACCATGGTGGCTACTCGCCGCTTGGACATTTGATGTCACCCCCCGTGCCATCTCTTAATTGTGGCGCGATCATCGACCAAGACGGGAGACCTGTCAAGCGCTTCGCCGCCGCGGAGCCGAACAGAGTCGACCGAGTGGCTAGCCGCCGGGGGCCGCCTCCGCCGCCTCGCGCTCGGCCTCGGCCCCCGGGAGGGCGATCGCCTGGTCGGACTCCGCCGGGACCAGGAAGCGGTGGACCAGCGCCGCCACGATCCCCCCCGCCAGTGGGGCCACCAGGAACAGCCACAGCTGGTGGAGGGCGTCCCCGCCCACGAAGAGGGCCGGCCCCAGGCTGCGAGCCGGGTTGACCGACGTGCCGGTGATCGGGATGCCGATGAGGTGGACGGTGAGCAGGGCGAAGCCGATGGCCACCCCGGCCACGTTGGAGTTGCCGATCCGGCTGGTGACCACCAGAACCACCAGCACGAAGAGGAAGGTGAGGATGGCCTCGGCGGCGAACGCCCCGCCCCAGGGGATGCCGATCATGGAGTGCTTCCCCCATCCGTCGGTGCCGAGGCCGGTACCCGATTTCGAGTAGAGGGTCGTCGACCGGAATACTTCGTAGAGGGCGCCGGCGCCGATGATGCCGCCGGCCAGCTGGGCCACCCAGTAGCCGATGCCTTCGAGCACCGACATGCGCCCGCTGACGACGAAGCCGATGGTCACCGCCGGATTGATGTGACACCCGGAGATGGGTCCGAGCGCGTAAGCCAGGATCAGCAGGACAAGCCCGAAGGCGAGTGCGGTGGCGACCACCCCGGCGGCAATACTGGTCCCGGTCGAGCCGCCGACGAGTGGCCCGGAAGCCCACTTCCCGAACGACAGGGTGGCCACCCCGACCGCGATGAACACCAGGAGTGCGGTTCCGAGACACTCCGCGAACAACTTGCGTGCAGTCATGTGCGAACCTCCGTTTCGGGAGGGCTGGCGGCGAACCGACCTGCCCCTCGGTCGCCCGCCAGTGTGTCACGGGCTCCTCCCGGATCCGGGGATATCGGCGGCCACCATCCTGGCCTCCCGACCGCCGATGGCTCACCCCAAATGCCGCTCGCCGCGGGCAGGATGGAGGGGTGCCAACCGTCCAGCCCTTTCAGCGTTCGCCGGAGGATCAACTGGGGTTCGACCAGGCCAAGGTCGTCCTCCGCCAGCGCGACACCGTCGTTGATCCGGCCACCGGCATCGGCTCGATGCCGGCCGATCTTGTCCTCGAAGGCGGCGGGGTCAAGGGCATCGGTGTGGTCGGCGCCATGCTCGTCCTCGACGAAGCCGGCTACCACTTCCCGCGGATCGCCGGCACCAGCTCCGGCGCCATCGCCGCCGCGCTGGCCGCCGCCCTCCAACGTGCCGGACGGAGTCTCAGCCTGCTGAAGGACTATCTGGGAGCGGTGGACTACACCCGGTTCGAGGACAAGAGCCTGCTACGGAGGCTGTCCGGCAATCTCGGATCCGCTGCCCACCTCCTCTTGGACATGGGCCTCTACTCCGGCGACTACCTGGTCGAATGGCTGTCCCCGATCCTCGCCGACCTCGGGGTCACCACCTTCGGACACCTGGCGATCGCCCCCGGGGAGGACCCGGGAGCCAGCATCCCCGAGGGCCAGCGCTACCGGCTGTTGGTGCTGGCCTCCGACATCACCCGCCGGACCCTGATCCGGATGCCCTGGGACTACCCCATCTACGGGCTACCGCCCGACGAGCAGAGCATCGCCGCGGCCGTCCGGGCCTCCATCTCCATCCCGTTCTTCTTCCAACCGGTCAGGATGAAGACCCAACCGTCGACATCTCCCGGGTACGGAAATTGGCCGGGAGGCACCGTGACCCTGGTCGATGGGGGGATGCTCTCCAACTTCCCCATCCAATCCTTCGACCGGGCCGACCAGGCCCCGCCCCGGTGGCCCACCTTCGGGATCAAGCTGTCGGCCCGACAGATCGCCATGAGCCCGGACCGACCGGCCGGGAGCACGGTGGGGGAGGCCATCGACTGCCTGAAGACGATGGTCACCGAGTGGGACCGCTACCACCTCGATGTGGAGACCGCCCGCTCGACCATCTTCGTAGATTGCGGCACCATCAACTCCACCGATTTCGGCATCACCGCCCAGGAACAGCAGCAACTCTTCGACAGCGGGTGCCGTGCCGCCACCCAGTTTCTGATCGCCCGGGCGGCTGTCCCCGGCTAGCCGGACTCGCCGGGGGCCTCCGAGTGGCGGACCCAGGTGGCGAACATCTCCGCGTACCGTCCCCCCCGGGCGATCAGCTCCGGGTGTGATCCCACCTCGACGATCCGTCCGTCGTCGATCACCACGATGCGGTCCGCCCGCATGGCGGTGGACAGCCGGTGGGCGATGAGGATGGCGGTGCGGTTCTCCAGGAGCACGTCGAGGGCGGCCTCGATCTTGGTCTCCGACTGGAGGTCGAGGTTGGAGGTCGCCTCGTCGAGGACCAGCACCCGGGGATGGGCGAGGAAGGCCCGGGCCAGGGCCAGCAACTGGCGCTCGCCCGAGGACAGGGTCTGTCCCCGCTCGTGGACCACCGTGTCGATGCCGTCGGGGACCCGGTCGATGACCTCTTCGAGGCCGACCGCCCGCACCGCCTCGTAGATCTCCTCGTCGGTGGCGTCAGGGCGGGCGAAGGCGATGTTCTGGCCGATGGTCCCCGCGAACAGGAACGGCTCCTGGGGCACCACCCCCAGTTGACGCCGCAGCGACCGCATGGTCACGTCCCGGAGGTCGTAGCCGTCGATGAGGACCCGCCCCGAGGTCGGGTCGTAGAAGCGGGTCACCAGTTTGGCCAGGGTCGACTTGCCGGCACCGGTGGGGCCCACGAAGGCGACGGTTTCTCCCGGATGGATCCGGATGTCGACGTCGGAGATGACCTCGACGTCGGGGTCGTACCCGAACGAGATGTGGTCGAAGACGATTTCGCCTTCGAGATGGGGCAGGTCGACTGCAGTGGGGGACTCCCGGACGGTGGGCTCGGTGTCGCTGAGGGCCCGTAGCTTGATCACCGACGCCTGGCCCTGCTGGTAGGTGTTGTACTGCTGCACCAACAACTGGATCGGCTGGAAGAAACGGTTGAGGTACAGGAAGAACGCCACCAGGGCGCCGATGGAGAGGGTGTGGTGGACCACCATGGTCCCGCCGATGGCCAGCAATGCCGCCTGGGCGAGGACGCCGAGCAGCTGGGTGCCCGGCCCGTAGATGGCATTGACGTGGGCGGTGTAGATGTTGGCGTCGCGGTAGTCGCCGACCACATTGCGGTGGTGGACGACGTTCTGGCGCTGCCGGTTGTGGGCGGTGACGATCCGCACCCCGTGGAGGCTCTCGGAGAGGTCGGCCAGCACGTTGGCGATCCCGTCTCGCACCCGGTCGTAGCCGCGCTCCGAGGCGCGCTTGAACCAGATGGACGCCACCACCAGGGCCGGGACGATGAGGAAGACGGTGATGGCAGCGAGTTCGACATTGGTGGTGAACAGCACGACGGTGATCACCACCATGGTCAGCGCCTGGATGGCCAACTGGGAGAGGCCGTCCTGGAGGAGCTGCTGGAGGTTCTCGATGTCGCTGGTCATCCGGCTCATCAGCACCCCCGCCTTCTCCTCGGTGAAGAAGCCGAGCGAGAGCCGTTGGAGGTGGGCGAAGATCTTGACCCGGAGGTCGTTCATCACCCAGGCGGCGATGCGCCCGGTGACCTGCACCTGGACCCGCTGGGCGTAGGAGGTCGCCACGATGAACACCAGGTAGAGGGCGGCGGTGATCACTACCACCTTGAAGTTGCCGTGATGGGGGGTCATCCCGTCGTTGATGGCGATCTCGGTGAGCTTCGGCCCGGTCTGGGACAGCACCGCGATCACCACCACCAGCAGGCCGGCCAGCGCCGTCATCCCCGGGTACTTGGAGATCAGCCGCCAGAGGGTGAGCCGGCGGAGCTCCTCATCCGACCCGTTCTGGCTGAAGGTGATGTCGGGCTCGGGGTGCTCCGGCTCGGTGGCGAGGAGACGGTCGACGCCGCCCTGCAGCTCGGAGGGGATCCCCCCGAAGGGCAGCCCGGGCGCCGCCGGCCTCCCGAACCCCCCGGGGGCGCCCCCACCGAATCCACCGCCCCAGGTCATCGACCCACCCCTTCCGGGGTCGCCTCGAGCTCGCCCGCCTGGGCCAGGACCTCGGCATACAGCGGGGTCGTCGCCAGCAGTTCGGCGTGGGTGCCGTCCGCCACGATCTTCTGGCTGTCGAGCAGCACCACCCGGTCGGCCAGCGAGATGGTCGAGAGCCGGTGGGCGATGATCAACGTCGTCCGCCCTTCCATCAGCACCGCCAGGTTCGAGTGGATCTGCTGTTCGACCTGGACGTCGATGGCGCTGGTGGCGTCGTCGAGGATCAGGATGGGGGGGTTCACCAACAGGGTCCGGGCGATGGCGATCCGCTGGCGCTGGCCGCCCGACAGCGTGTAGCCGCGCTCGCCGACCACGGTGTCGTAGCCCTGCTCGAGGTGGCTGATGAACTCGTGGGCACCGGCGGCCCGGGCCGCCGCCTCCACCTCGTCGATGGAGGCACCCGGCTTCCCGTAAGCGATGTTGTCGCGCACCGACACCGAGAACAAGAAGGGCTCGTCGAGGACGATGCCGACATTGGCCCGCAGGCTGTCGAGGGTCAGATCCCGGATGTCGTGGTCATCGATCCGGATCGATCCGGCCGTCACGTCGTAGAAGCGGGTCAACAATCTGGCCACCGTCGACTTGCCGGCTCCGGTCCGGCCCACCAGGGCGACCGTCTCCCCCGGGGCGATGTGGAGGTTGAAGTCGGCCAGCACCAGCCGCTGGTCGTCGGGGTGGTAGGAGAAGTCGACGTGCCGGAACTCGACGTCACCCCGGCTGTCACGGAGATCGACGGCGTCGGGGGCGTCGTTCACGGTGGGTTGCTCGTCGAGGATCTCGTAGATCCGATCGGCGGAGGCGGCGGCCCGCTGGCCCATCATGATCAGCATTCCCAGCATCATGAACGGGGCCTGGAGCATCAACAGATAGGAGTTGAAGGCCAGGATGGCGCCGATCCCGAGGCCGCCGTGGATGACCATGTAGCCGCCGAACAGCAACACCAGGGCCAGGCCGACCTGGGGAAGGTTCTGCACCAGGGGGGTGAACTGGGCCCGGATGTCGGCGTCTTTGATGTAGCCCCACTTCACCTTCTCCGCCGCCCCGGAGAGTTCCCGGAGCTGTTGTTCCTCGGCGGCGAACGACTTGACCACTCGGACCCCGTTGATGTTCTCGTCGACGATGGTGGCGACGTCGGCCAGGCGGGCCTGGATGATCCAGGACACCGGGAACATCGACTTCCGCATCTTCACCCCGGTGAAGTAGACGAAGGGCATGGTGGCCATGGCGATGAAGGCCAGCGGGACGTTGATGGAGAGCATGAACACGAAAGCGATCACGGCCATCGAGCACTGGACCAGGATCAGCGGGGCGAAGGTCATGTACATCTGCACCGAGCGGATGTCGGAGTTGGCGCGGGAGATCAACTGGCCCGACTGGACCCGGTCGTAGAAGGAGAACGACATCCGGGTCAGGTGCTCGTAGATGATGTTCCGGAGGTCGTACTCGATGTTGTAGGCGGTTTCGAAGAGGTACAGCCGGGCGATGTAGCCGGCCACCCCGCCGACCAGGCCGAGGCCCACGATCCACCACACATAGTGGCTGAGGGGCACGCTGTGGCTGACGATCGAATTGTCGATGGCGTGGTTCAACAGGTTGGGGATCTGCACCTGGAGGACCAACCCGAAAAAGGAGAGGACGAGGGAGGTGATGAACATGCCCTGGTGGGCCTGCATCACCGGGAGGGCGCGGCGCAACCACGACAGCGACTTGTCCGGGTCGATGGTGGCTCGAGGGGCGTCGTTGCGGGCGATCTCGGCCATCGGGACGAAGTCGGTGGCCGGTTCGGCGGTGCCCCGGTGGTGACGCCGGAGGGTCGGGATGTTCATCGCCCCGCCTTCCGAGCCGAGCGGAAGGCGATCAGGGCGTGGCGCCAGGTCACCAGACCGTCGAGGGCGCGCTGGGTGTCGGCCGGTTCGTCGAGGCAGCCGGCGATGTCGGCCAGTCGCTCCGCCACCGCGGCGTCGGCGGAGGTCAGGGCGGCCAGCCCGCTGTCGGTGAGGGAGTGGTCCACCCGCCGCCGGTCCGACTCGACCGCCCGGCGCTCGACCAGCCCCCGGGCCACCAGGCCGTCGATGATGGCGGTGATGCTGGGCGGCCGCACCGCCAACCGCTCGGCCATGGCCGAGGAGAAGGACGGGCTCTCGTCCAGGAGCCCGAGCACCCGGTACTGGGGGAGCGACAGGTCCACCGACGTCAGGCCGATCTCGACCTGCTTGGCCATCCACGCCGCGGTGCGGCCGACCGTCTGGCGCTCTCGGGCTTGGGCGCGGTCGCCTACTACTTTGGAACTCACATAGTTAGACTATCGAATGATCCTCCGGCCCCAACCGCCCCGAGGGGGGACCGGAATCGAACGGACGGCGTCTAGGAGACGAGCCCGGCGGTGCTGATGTTGAGGCCGTCGGCCGTCCGCGAGCGGTGCACCACCTGGAGTTCGGAGAACTCGGCCAGGCCCCAGGGCCCGTTCTCGACCCCGATGCCGCTCCACTTGAAGCCCCCGAAGGGCTGGGCCGGACCCAGGGCGAGATGGGTGTTCACCCAGGCGGTCCCGCATTCGAGCTGGCCGGCCACCTCGGCGGCCCGGTCGGCGTCCGGGCCCCAGACCGACCCGGAGAGGCCGAAGTGGGTGGCGTTGGCCCGATCGACCGCGTCGTTGACGTCGCGGTAGGAGACGACCGGCAGGGCCGGACCGAATTGTTCCTCGTCGACGATCCGGGTGCCGTCGGTGAGCCCGGCGAGGATGGTGGGTTCGAAGAAGTAGCCAGGACGGTCCATCGCGTGGCCCCCGGTCACCGCTCGGGCCCCACCGGTGATGGCATCGGCCACCAGCTCCTTCACCCGCTCGAACTGCGGGGCGTTGTTGATCGGGCCCAGCTGGGTGTCGGGCTCGGTCCCGTCACCGACCCGGGTCGCGGAGGCGTGGGAGGCGAGGGCGTCGACGACGTCGTCGTAGAGGGCCTCGGGCACGTAGACCCGCTTGATGGCCGAGCACACCTGGCCGTTGTTGTTGAAGGCGCCGGCGAAGATGGCCTTGGCCACCCAGGCGGGATCGGCACCGTCGAGCACGATGGCCGGATCGTTGCCGCCGAGCTCGAGGGTCACCCGCTTGAGGTCGGGGGCGGCCGACTGGGCCACCTTCTTGCCCGTCTCGATGGAGCCGGTGAAGCTGATCTTGCGGGGCACCGGATGGCTGGTCATCCACGCCCCCAGGTCGTCGCCGCCGCTGACCACGTTGAGGACCCCGGGGGGGAGCGCCGAGCGCAGCAACTCCACCGTTTTCAGGGTGGCGAGCGGGGTGAAGGGCGACGGCTTGAGGACCATGGTGTTGCCGGCCAGGAGGGCGGGGGCGATCTTCCAGAAGGCCAGGGTCAGCGGGAAGTTCCAGGGGGTGATGGCCGCCACCACGCCGAGCGGGCGACGGACCACGTCGACCAGGGCGTCGGCATCGTCCTGGATGGTCTGGGGCGGAGTCTCGAGGTTGGCGAAGTACTGGCACCAGATGGCGGCGGCGAAGACCTCGATATTGGCCTCGCCGAGCGGCTTCCCCTGTTCGGCGGTCAGCACCGGGGCGATCTCCCCGGCCGACGCCAATAGGACATCGGCCATCGCCAGCAGCGCCGCCCGCCGGGCGGACTCATCGGACTTCCAGTCCCGATAAGCCTTGGCCGCCGAATCGAAGGCGGCATCCAGCTGGGTGCGGCTGCACTCGGGAGCGTGGGCGAAGACCTCGCCGGTAGCCGGGTTGTGCACGCCGAAGGACTCTCCGGCTGGGACGGAATCGCCCCCGATGGTCATGACGAAGTCGGACATGGTGCCCCCAAATGGCTCGTAGGTTCCGGGTTGTCCCCGAAAGGCAGCTAAGACTCCTCCGACCGGGTTGTCAAGGTGGCGGCGATCGCCGAAGCCGGGAGCGCGTACCGCCTGTCATCGTCGAGCCGCGACCCACCTGGTCACAGGGGTCCAGTTGCGCGACGTTCACTTTCCGGTCACGCTCCTGTCACGCGATTCCCGGCCGACGCCGGGTACAGAGGGGGGACCGTGGGGGAAAGCTCAAATCCGAGGCGGCCCGGGGCTCCCTTCGATCGACGGATCTTCCTCGGGGGTGCGTTGGCCACCGGGGCGGGATTGTTGGCCGCCGCCTGCGGATCCTCTCCGACGGTGTCCAACGCCACCACCACCGCCCCGGCGGGGTCCGACCTCGGCGCCATCGAACACGTGGTGTTCCTGATGCAGGAGAACCGGTCGTTCGACCACTATTTCGGTGCCTACAAGGGGGTGCGCGGCTTCGACGACCATCCGGCCGGCAACCTCGGAGCCTTCTCCCAGCCGTTCCCCGGCAACACCTCCCGATCCCCGGTCGGTCGGCAACTCCCGTTCCACCTGGATGTGGCCTCGGGGATGGGGGAGTGCACCCACGACCTGAGCCACGATTGGCTCCCGCAGCATCTCTGCCGGGCCAACGGGTCGATGGACGGCTTCGTCTCGACCCACACCTCGGCGAAGTACGAAGGACCCTCCAACGGGCTCATCACCATGGGGTACCACACCCGCGCCGACATCCCCTACCACTACGCCCTGGCTGACGCCTTCACCATCTGCGACGCCTATCACGCGTCGGTGATGGGTCCGACCCATCCCAATCGGCTGGTGTCGATGTCCGGCACCATCGACCCCACCGGCGCCCATGGCGGTCCGGTGGTGATCACCAACCCGCTGCCCGAGGCCCGCTTCAGCGTCAACTGGCCGACCATGCCCGAGGTCCTGGAGGACGCCGGCGTGTCGTGGAAGGTGTACTCCCCGCCGGGGGACGCCTACCGGGTGGAGTCACCCGAGGTGATGCTGGTCTCCGACGCCATCCTCCCGTACTTCTCGCAGTACTCGAGCCCGACGTCGGCGCTCTACCAAAAGGCGTTCCTCCCCATCTTTCCCAACGACTTCGCCCAGGATGTCCGGTCGGGGAACCTGCCCAAGGTGTCGTGGCTCATCCCCCCGCTGGGCTACGACGAGCACCCGCCGGCGCCGCCGGCCCTCGGGGCCGCCTTCATCGATCAAGCCCTCCAGACCCTCATCGCCAACCCTGAGGTGTGGTCGAAGACCGTTCTTTTCGTCATGTACGACGAGAACGACGGGCTCTTCGACCACGTGCCACCTCCCACCCCGCCCGCCGGCACCGCCGGCGAGTTCCTGACGGCGAGCCCCCTCCCGGCTGGCGCCCAAGGCGTGAACGGTCCGATCGGCCTCGGCTTCCGGGTTCCGATGCTGGTGGTGTCACCGTTCAGCCGGGGCGGCTATGTCTCATCGGAGGTGTTCGACCACACTTCTCAGTTGCGTTTCCTGGAGGAGCGGTTCGGGGTGAAGGCCCCGAACATCTCCGCCTGGCGGCGGAAGACCGTGGGCGACTTGACCTCGACGTTGCAGATGAGCAGGCCCGACACCAGTCGACCGAACCTCCCGTCCACCGCCGGCGACACGGTGGCGGCGGTGACCGCCGAGGGCTGTCAGGCGTCGGACATCACCGAGACGGACGGGAGTCAGCCTCCCTATCCGATGGCGGCCATCCAGGTCATGCCGACCCAGGAACCCGGGGTGGCCAAGCGGGTGCCGGTGGGCTGATGGCGCGCCACTAGATACGGGAACGGCCGGTGGCTACCATGAGCGAATGGACGCGGTCAGCGACGGTCCGGCCAGTTTTGCCACCGATATCAAGCCGCTGTTCCGGGAACGCGACCAGGAGTCCATGAGTCGGCACTTCGACCTCTGGTCCTACGACGACGTCCGTGGCCATGCTTCCGACATCCTCGACCGGGTGCAGAACGGGACCATGCCGTGCGACGGTGCCTGGCCTCCGGAGCGGGTGCAGGTGTTCCGGGAATGGGTCGACTCCGGCATGGCGCCCTAAGCCCGTTGTTCTGAATCGCCGGTCGGCGTCCGCCCCGACCGCCCTCAGACGGGGAGGGGGTCCGGCTCGGGCTGGCTGGGCTCGACGGCGGGCTCCGGTGGCGCCGGCTCTCCCGCCGAAAGATGGGGGAGCACCCGGTCGAGCCAGTGGGGGAACCACCAGTTGGCTTTCCCGAACAGGAACATCAGCGCCGGGACGATGGTCATCCGGATGATCACCGCGTCGATGAGGATCCCCGCCGCCAATCCGAGCCCGAACTCCTTGATGACCCGCTCTCCCCCGAACATGAACGAGCCGAAGACCAGGATCATGATGAGAGCGGCGGCCGAGATGGTCTTGCCGGTGGCGGCCAACCCTTTCCGCACCGCTTCCCGACTGTCGCCACACTTGATCCACTCCTCGTGGATGCGGCTGACCAGGAAGACCTCGTAGTCCATCGAGAGCCCGAAGAGGATGGCGAACAGCATGACCGGCAGGAAGGACTCCACCGGCCCGGCTCGATTGACCCCGAAGATGGCGCTCAGCCAACCCCACTGGAACACCGCCACCAGCACCCCGAAGGCGGCGCCGATGGACAGAAGGTTCATCACCGCGGCGGTGAGCGGGATGACCACGCTTCGGAACACCGCCGCCAACAGCAGGAACGAGAGGATGACCACGAGGCCGATGAACAGCGGAAGCTTGGACGTCAGCACCCGCGAGAAGTCGGCGAAGATGGCGGTCGTGCCTCCCACGTAGACAGCCAGGTTCGATCCCGGGGGCACCGCCCGCGGGAGGGTCTGGGTCCGGAGCTGGTTGATCAGGGTGGCGGTGGCCGAGTCCTGGGGAGCCGACGCCGGATACACCTGGATGAGCGCCACCTGGGTGCCGTCCTTGGCCGGGAAGATGACCGGGGCCGCCACTTGGGCCACGTCGGGCTGGGACTTCACGTCAGCGGCGATCTGGTCGATGACCTGGGTGTTGGCCGTACCGGGGTTGACGGTGACCAGCTGCAACGGACCGTTGAAGCCGGGGCCGAAGCCCTTGGCCAACAGGTCGAAGGCCTGCCGGGTGGTGGTTGTCGTCGCGTCGTTGCCCTGATCCGAGTTCCCCAGGCGGAGTGAGAAGAACGGCAGGGCGATCAGCACGATGGCGACCAGGGCGAGGATGGCCGGGAGCCCCGAATGGCGCTGGATCAATCCGGCGTACCGCGGCCAGAAGCCGGTGTTGCCACTCCCGACCACCCGGGGGCCGGTGGTGGCCAGTTCGCGCTTCTGCTTCCGGCTCAGTACCTTCGGTCCGATGAACCCGAGGAAGGCGGGAAGCAGGGTGAGGGCGGCCAACATGGTGAAGGCCACCCCGATGGCCGCGGCCACCGCCAGGCCGTAGAGGAAGGTCACCCCGAGGGCGAACATGCCGAGCAGGGCGATACAGACGATGATGCCGGCGAACAGGACGGCCCGTCCGGAAGTGTTCACCGCGTTGACGATCGACGACTCGGTGTCGTTGCCGGCGATCAGCCCTTGTCTATGCCGGGTCACGATGAAGAGCGCGTAGTCGACGCCCACCCCCAGCCCGATGAGGGCGACCAGCTCCACCGAGAACTGGGGCATCTTCAACAGGTGGCTCAAGAGGCCGATGAGGCCGATGGCGGTGCCGAGGGAGGCGAGAGCCGATATCAACGGAAGGGCCATGGCGAACCCGGAGCGGAAGATGAAGGCGAGGACCATGGCGGCCAGGAAGACACCCAGCAGCGTGCTTATCCCCCCGAAGGAGGTCGGGTTCGAGGCCTCGGCCAGCTGGCCGGCCACCGCCACCTGGAGGTCCGGTCCTTGGGCGGTCTTGGCCGCCGACACGAACTGCTTGGCCAGCGTGGTGTTGTTCCCCAGGTTCTCCTGGTTGAACGTCACGGTGACGAAGCCGATGGTGCCGTCCGGGCTGACGTGGCTGGAGGCGGCGGACGACCACTCGGCCGGCGAGAAGTTGGAAACGTGGGGGACGGTGCCGACCTTGGCGATCATCTGGTTCACCGCCGCCACCACGCTCGGGTCGGTGACCTTGGTGCCGCCGGTGGCCTGGAACACGACCTGCTCGCTGTCGCCCGACTGCTTGGGCGCCGCCGACTGGAGGAGGGAGAGCGCCTGAGTCGACTCGGTGTGGGGCAGGGTGAAGCTGTTCGAGTAGGCGGTCCCGACCGCGTTGGAGAGTGCCGACACCCCGATCAGGGCGACCAGCCAGAACAGGAGCACCCAGCGGCGATGGCGGACGCACCAAGTAGCGAGCGATTGCATGGGGGAGGATTTCCTTACGGTTGTGGTCCGGTAACCGGATGATGATCTGCGGGGGATACAGCGGCGGGGGCGAGTCGTTCACCGAGCCGGCCCCGTGTGCAGATGCAAGGGCTGCCCTCTGGTCCGAAAGCTCGCCCCGCGCGGCTTGTGCAGCCGTGATGTTACTAGAGCCACCGGGGGAGCGACATTCGAGCCGTGACGGGTCAGCGGGTGGACCATGATGACCGGGTGGACGATCCCGAACGACTCCTGCCCCTCACCGGCGCCTTCAATTTCCGAGATCTCGGTGGCTACCCCGCCGATGGAGGCCAGGTCACCAAGCCTGGCCAGTTGTTCCGGAGTGACGGGCTCCACCGGCTGACCGACGCCGATGTCGGCCTCCTCCGGTCGATCGGCCTCCGCACCATCATCGACCTTCGGACCCCGGGGGAGGTGGAGCACACCGGCCGGGGATTGCTGGGGAACGAAGCCATCGCCTACCACCACCTGGCCGTGGTGCAACGGAGCCAGGGTGAAGCGGTCGGCGCACCGGCCCCCGCCGGTGACGATCTGGCCGAACGGTACCTCTGGTACCTCGACACCGGGCGGGAGGCGCTGGTCACCGCCCTCGGTCTGGTGGCCTCGAAGTCCAATCACCCGCTCGTCTTCCACTGCACCGCCGGCAAGGACCGCACCGGGGTGCTGGCCGCCCTGGTGCTGGACATCCTCGGGGTCGAGCGCGAGACCATCGTGGCCGACTACGTCATCACCGCCGACCGGTTGGAGCTCATCGTGGATCGCATCCGCAACGATCCGACCTACTCGGCGGGGATGGCCAAGGTGCCTGCCTCTCGTTTCACCGTCGAGGCCGCCACCATGGAGCGGTTCCTCGAAGGGCTCCAGGCCGGCTTCGGGGGTGCCCGGGCCTGGGCGGTCGGCGCCGGGGTGGCTCCCGATGCCCTCGACCGGATGCGGTCCGACCTGCTCGAACCGGCCGGCTGACCCGGGCCGGCGGCAGGGGATTCGTCGGGGTCGCCGGCGGACTTGGCCCGGCCCGGCGTCGGGTCCGGCGCGGGAATGGGTAGCGATATGGGAGAGACTGGTGGTGAGCCACGGGGCCCAGCCCGGCGGTTCGAAGGAGGCAGTCATGCACCAAGTCGCCGATCTCGCCATCATCACGGTGGCCGCCGGACTGGTGGCTCTCGTCACCCTCGCCGGGGTGTTCACCTGGAGGATGGTTCGGAAGCTGCGGAAATGGCGGGCCCGTCTCGAGATGGTCCTGCCGAGATCGATCTCCAGGCCGGGGCCCGACATGGTGGCGTCCGCCTGGTCCGGCGCCTACCGGACCTCGCTGGCGGCCGGGGCCCTGGTGCGAACCGGGAGTCGGCGGGAGGCGATGTGGTTGCGTCGCGACCTCTGGTCCCACGTCAGCGCCGCCGAGGTGGCGGTCAAGACCGCCGCCGCCACCGGCACCCCGGTGGGCCAGCTTCCCCATCTCATCGGCCACCTTCGCGATCAGGCTCAGCGTCACGACCAGGTGCTGATCTTGGCCAGCAAGGGCGTCCCGGTGGTCGGATCGGCTGACGCCCGGGCGGAGACGGGCCGGATCATCGACCAGGCGAATGCGGTGTCGGCGGCGGTCGTCGATGCGGTGCGGGCTGACGCTGCCATCGATCACCGGCAGTTGGCGACCGCCATCGACCACGAGACCCGGTCGGTGGCCTACGGGGCCAGCCGGGTGCACTCGCTCATGGACGCCGCCCCCGGGCGGCGTTGGCTGCCACCGCCGCCAGACAGGCGGCTGCCAACCCGGTAAGGGCCAAGAGCAACACGGTGAAACTGGTGAAGTGGGCCAGCTCGGCCAGGACGATCGGTAGGCCGAACCCGACGTAGGTCAACGCATAGAAGACGGCATTCAACCCGGCCAGCTCATCGGGACCGGCGATCCGTTGCACTTCGAGCAGGCCCCCGACCAGGCAGACCCCGTAGCCGGCACCGAGGACGGGGCCGGCCGCCAGCACCACCCACGGGCTGGAGAGATCGGCGGCCAGGGCGGCGACGGCCATCCCCACCGTCACCAGGGTGAGTCCGGTGACCGCCCCTCGGGAACTGCCGACCCGATCGAACCGGCGGGCTACCGGCTGGACACCCACCCCGACCCCGAGGGTCAGGGCGGCGATGACTCCGGCGAAGGCGATGCCGAAGCCCTGGGTCCTGCCGCTCACCACCGTCGGTAACACGGCAAAGGACACCGACGCGGCGCCGAACACCCAGGGAGCCATCGGCAGCACCACCGACAGGAACCGGGGGTGGGCGGCGGCGGGCACCCGGAGGCGGGCGATCAGGCTCGGGCCCGACCCGGCCGGCGGGGGAACGGTCTCGGGGACCCGCCACAAGCCGGGCAACACCAGTGCCATCACCGCCAGGTGGGGGAGGTAGGCGATGACCAGCGGGGCCGGCCCCCACTGGGCGATGAGCCCAGCCGCCAGCGGTCCGAGTCCGAAGCCGGCCGACAACCCGATGGCCGCTCTCCGGGCGCCGGCCTGCTCCCCGGCGGCGGTGTCGAACGGCGGGACCGACAACTCCTTGACCCAGGCGGTCCCGGCGGCGAAGACCGCACCGCTCACCGTGCCGGCCAGGAAGCGGCCCACGAACAGCAACGGAGTGGAGTGGGCGCCGAGCATCAGCACCAGGGTGGCGGCCACCGACATCACCGCCGCCGGCCTCACCACCGTCCGGCGGCCCCAGCGGTCCGACGCCGGTCCGCCTATGAGGAGCGCGGGAATCAGCCCGAGGGCGTAGATCCCGAACAGCGCTTCGTTGAGGCTGAAGGCGAGTCCGAGGTGCTGGTGGTAGGCGATCAGCAGTGAAGTGAACTGGTTGGCTCCCCAGCCGACCCCGAACATGACCGCCGCCACCGCCAGCCAGCTGCGCCGGGTCCCACTCATGGGCGAGGTCCGCCGCGCCCGGTCGTCATCGGCATGACCCTACCCGTGCCGATGGATCGAGTTGCCCTTCTGAGCTGGGAAGAACTCCGCTGGTAGGGTCGGGCGACGTCGGCGCCCGCGACAGCCGTCGACCCCCAAACGCCCCGAACCGGCACTGGAGCACGGTGGCAGGACATCGGAAATCCCTCGACTTCGATCCCATCGAAGAAGCCCGCCGGCAATGGCGGGCCCACGGGTGGCAGGCCGCGGCGCCGGGCATGGCCGCGGTGACGTCGATCATGCGGGCCCACCAGATCTACCTGGCCCGGGTCGACTCGGCCCTTCGTCCCTTCGACCTGACGTTTGCCCGCTACGAGTTGTTGATGCTGTTGAGTTTGAGCCGGACCGGCGCGTTGCCCCTCTCCAGGGTCGGGGACCGCCTGCAGGTGCACCCGGCCAGTGTCACCAACGCCGTCGACCGGCTGGAAGCCCAAACCTTGATCACCCGGCTCCCGCATCCCACCGACCGGCGCACCACCCTGGCCAAGATCCTCCCGGAAGGGAGGCGGGTGGTGGAGTTGGCCACTGCCGCCCTCAACGATCAGGTCTTCACCGACGCCGGCCTCACCGACGAGCAGGCGGACAGCCTGTTCTCGTTGATCCGGTCTCTCCGGGTCGACCAGGGCGACTTCCGCGACTGACCGAGGTCACAACCGGTCGAGCACGCTGGACAGCCGCTCGACCGCCCCCGGGGTGCGGGCTCCCCACCAGAACAGGTCCTTCCCGTCGATGAAGACGGTGGGGGCCACCGACGAGAGTTCGGGGAGCTGCCGCCGGGTGAATGGGTACGGCTCACTCGGGGCCAGCACCACATCGGGATGCCGGTCGACCGCCGCTTCGAGCTCCAGGGTCGGATAGGGGCCGTCGTCCGCGAAGATCGAACTGACCCCGAGATAGGCCAGGAGGGAGGCGCCGTAGGTGGGCATCCCGAGCGCCATCCAGGGTCGCCGCCAGATGGGGACGAAGGCGGTCAAGCGGGCGGGTTTCGGCTCGGCCAGGGCAAATGCTTGACAGTCCGCCCCTACCCGGTGGGACAATTCCGCCATGGCGGGGTTGACATCCTCAATTGATCGGATGCCCAACACGTGTACCGGCACGCCCCGTTCGACCAGTGCGTCGTGGTCCTCCCGGCGGTTCTCTTCCTCGTCCACCACCACCAGATCGGCACCCAGCTCCACGATTTTGTCGATGTCCGGGTCCTTGGTCCCCCCGACGTGGGGGATGTCCGGCTGCTCGCAGAAGCGGGTGCAGGCCGCCGGGATCCGGCCCCAGCTGATGAGGGTCTCGGTCGCCGACGGGACCAGGCTGACGATGTTCATCGGGTTCGATCCTCTCTTTCGGCAGAGTACCAGCGGCGGCCGCCGAGGCACGGTGGCCGAGAAGTCCCGGCCAGGGTCGGGAATGGCCGCCGCGAGCCGGACGTTGCTCCCCACGTGAGCGCGCTCGGCTTCTCATCTGGACAGCACCAGATCGGATCATCGGGGATCACCACCGCGAGGGTGGATCTGGCCCGCGCCATGGGCATCGGCGGGGTGGTGGCCTACAACTGGTGGGTGGCGGTCCCCTTCGTCCCGGGATTGTTGCGGTCACCCGACGAATTCTTCTCGGATCTCGAGGTGCCCGGCCTCCGGGATGCCGACCTGATGCAGCATGCCGACCTGCTGGCCGGGGTGCTGCTGGTGGCGGCCCTTTTGCTCCGGGGCAGCTCCGGCCGCAAGGGTGCCCGCCCGGAGTGGAAGTGGTTGGTGGCCTTCGGGGCCGCCGGCGCCATTGGCGGCCGATTCCCCTATGTGTGCTCCGAAGGTCTGAGCGCCACCTGTCGGAACCTCGAGTGGCACATGGAGCTGCCGCTCCATCACTACATTCACGTCCTGTCCGGAATCGCCGAATTCGCGTTCTTGACGGTGGCCGTGATCGTGGCCGTCCGGCGGACCCGGGGGGAGACGACCCGGGAAGCCAAGGCCTACCGGATGATCCTCAAGGTCCTGATCATTGGCTACCCGTTCCTCGGTCTGGTCTATCTCACCGACCGGCTCGGGGCATTCGTAGAGCCGGTGTTCTTCCTGTCGTTCTCCGCCATGATCCTGGTGTCGCTGTTCGAACCGGTGGCAAAGCACAGCCTTCGAGCCGAGCACGACGACGATGCGGGCGTCACCGAGGTGACCGGTTGGGACGGGGTCCGAACCACCGGCAACGCCTGAATCGGTCTCCTTCGGCGCCGGCCGGTTCCCGCCCGGATGCCCAGGATTGTCAGGCCCAGGCACGAATGGTGCTCGGGCGGGCACCCCGGAGGCAGGAATTGAGATTTTTCGCCCCTTCCGCCCTGGATGCGCCTAGGGTATGGCCATCGTCGACCCATTCACGCGGGCTGACGGAGGTTGGGCTTCAAAATGGATCCCCGCGATTAAGTGCGTGAAAGTCAGCTCAAGGAGTGACAGTTATGCCAGTAGGTGCAGTCAAGTGGTTCAACGCCGAGAAGGGCTTTGGTTTCATCACGCCCGACGGCGGCGGGGATGATCTCTTCGTCCACCAATCCGAAATCCAGATGGAAGGCTTCCGCGACCTCGCAGAAGGCCAACGTGTGGAGTTCGAGACGAAGCAGGGCCAAAAGGGCCTGCAAGCAAGCCAGGTCCGCAAGATCTGAATTGGCGATCACCGGGTGTCGACCCGACGGCCTCACCTCCGGGTGGTAGTCGTCGGGCCGGCACCCTGGTGTCGTTTTAAGCCGCTGGAACCAAGGTTCCTGGCGGCCTTTTGTTTTGGGGCCCCCGGTTCGACCAGAAGCCGCGCCGCCCCGCGGTCCGTCGTGCCCAAACGCCGAACGGGCCGACCCCGCCGGGCCGCCAATGCCGCCGACGCCAGCACCTTCGACGCCAGCACCCTGCGACGATGAGCGAGCTGATGGCTGTGCCATCCGGGAGTGGGGGAGGCGGCGACGGCCGCGGCCACCACGAAGCCCGGCGATGGCATGGAGCAGGAATCACGGCCCGATGATGTGGATCTGCCGGGAGCCGGTCGCCCACCGGTGCCGATCCGAAGAGTCGGATGGCCCGGCCGGCTGAGTGCCGACCGGGCCATCTTCGACGGTGATCCGGTTACCGGCCGCAGCCGTACCGGGTTCCGCCCGTCATACCTGTGCGGAACTGGTTACCAGGACGAGCACCCGTTCTGATCGGGGACGTAACTGGTGCCCTCGATCCGCTGGGCCACGGCAATCTGCGCCGCGGGGGAAACATCGGAACCGCCGCCATTGGCGTACCAGTTGGCGGCATTGATCCCGAGTGAGTCCGGGTACTCGGGGCTGGCATACCCGATCCATCCGCCCTCCTCGCAGGAAGCCACTCGGCTCCAAGCTGCATAGGCCGAGTCGGTGCTGGACGAGTCCGACACCGTGGCCACCGGCGCGGGGGCCGGGGTCGGCACTGGCGCGGGGGCCGGGGCCGGGGTTGCGGGTACCACCGGAGCCGGTGCGGGCACCGGTGCCGGGGCGGCTACGACCGGGGCTGCCACGGGGGCAGCCACCGCGTTGAGCGCCGCCACATTTCCGGTACCGAGGGAGAGCAATGCTCCCAGGCCGGAAACGCTGGCGGGATGGCTCCCCGACGAGATCGGCGAGTCGAATCCGACCAACTGGGTCGCACTCGGTATCGACGAAGTCGGCGTCGAGGATCTATGGGTTGCTGTCGAGGCCGCCTGTGAGCTGACAGGCGGGATCAGGACAGCGGAACTGACGGCAATCATGGTTGCGACGGCAAAAACCGCCACGAGTGCAATGCGGGTCCGCATGGCACCTCCCTTCGTAGGGCGCGCGAAGGCGCCTTCCTCTGCTCGGTGTTGGCGGGCTCCGGCCATTGCATTCGGTCCCCGGACGAGGAGCGGGAAGGCATCCTTCGTCCTGGCTTTACGCCGTAGGGTGTGCGGCCGGTTGGTCTACGCCCAAGATTGCTTCGTGGATCAGCCCTCGTTCATCGTCGTCGTCGTCTTCTCACGTGGGCGCGCGGCGTTACAGCCACACGTTCCCCACGTGGTCGCGCTCCCGTCCGTTGTTCGGACGGTTCTGGCCGTTGCACCCGGTGTCGGAAACTCCCGACTCAGGGCGGGGTTCTCCGTACTCCGGACTACCCAGCCAAATTGCGCTTGCGAAAGTATACATAGTGCCGGCCCCAGGTCTAGTCATGCCCTCTGACCTGGAGATATCCCGGTTCGGGCCTCCGAGCGATGCCTCCCCGTTCGGACACCCAGTGTGTTGGGATCACCCCGGAAAGCGATAATCGAGGCCACAGATGGCGCCCACAGCCGAGTCAGGTCTCCTTGGAACCGTCGGGGTCGCTCCGGCTCCACTTCAGCGAGGGAACCAGCGGACCCAGGGTCCGGGCTCGCAGGGCGCCGGCCCACACCCCGAGCCCGTAGGCGCAATCATCGGCGATGGCGGCCAGTGACCACCGGACCGGGTCGAGCGCCGGTCGACGTTGCCGCCATTCGACCAGCGGGGGCACCAGGGCCAGCATCATCGCCGCCCGCCGAAGCCGCTTCCCGCCCCGGAAGGCGGCGATGGCCAGCCCCGGGCCGAACAGCACGGTGGCGGCTCGGCCCATCCCGAACACGGTCCACCCCGTCCCCTGCCCGCTCCAGCCCATGGCCAGTCCGGGGGGGATGCCGTGTGCCCTCACCCGGCGGGCCAAATTGAGGCCATTGAGGGCGGTGACCAGGGCGGATACCCCTGGACCCCCGGCCAGCAGGGCCAGTGCCGCCACCGCCGCCGCCGGCCGGAGCTCCACCGGGGCCAGCCGCCCGGGATGTCGCCGGGCCAGTGGACCGGCCGATGTCCCGTACCGGAAGCGGCGCCCGAGCAGCCCTCCCCAGGAGGACGGGGCATGGTGCCCGATTTCGACCGAGGGGAGGTACCGCACGCTCCAGCCGGCGTCGACCAGGGACCACACCAGGTCGACATCCTCACCGAACCGGAGGCCGGCATCGAACCCCCGGGTGAGGGCCCGGCACCGCACCACCAACGCCGCGGTCGGGACATACCTGACCCGTCGGCCCGGTCCCACTCCGCTCGGCTCCGGGCCCATGTCGAGGGGGGAGCGATCCCGGTTGTAGCGGGCCCGGACCGACCGGGGGGCGCCGAGGGGTCGGACCCGGGGGGCGACCGCCCCGACCCCGGGGTCCGCGAACATGGCCACCAGCGGGCCCAGCCAGCCGGGGCCGGCCACGCAGTCACTGTCCAGGAAGGCCACCAACTCGGAGTCGACCCGGCCGATCCCGTCGTTGCGGGCGGCCGCCGGGCCGCCATTCTCGGGCCGGACCACCAACCGGGTGTGGTGGCGTTCGCAGACTTCGGCCACCGAGGCGGGGTCCCTCGAGCCGTCGTCGACCACCACCACCGGGGTACCGGGATCGAGGGAGGCCAGGCAGCCGTCGAGCCACTCGGGGCGGTCACGGACCGGGATCACCACCGTGACCTCGGCGACATCGACGTCGACTCCGGCCGGGGGGACCGGGTGGGCCATGCCCGCATCGACCAGGCGTCGGCCGAGCTGTCGTTGGACCTCGGTCAGGGGCCCGCGTCCGCCGAGCGCGGCCAACGCCACCGGCCCTTCCGCCGCCAGCTTGAGGATGCGACCCGGGTACCCGCCGACCAGGACGGTGCCTCCGGCGAACGTGCGGACCGATGGATCGAGGTCCAGATGGAACCCGGGCGGCAGCCGGGAGGGGGGTGCCGGTGGGTTCAAAGAGCCAGTCCGCCGTCCACCGGGACAACGGCGCCGGTGATGCCGCCCGTATCGGGGCCGGCCAACCAGAGGATGGTTCGGGCGATCTCCTCGGGAGCCAGGAGGCGCTCGACCGGCACCTGGGCGGCGAAGGACTGGGCGTCGGGGAGCCCGTAGAGCCGGGCGCTCTCCTCGAGCAGGGGGGTGGCCGTCGATCCGGGGCTCACCCCCACCGCCGTCACCCCGGTGCCCCGAAGATCCACCGCCAGGCCTCGGACCAGCCCGGCGACTCCCGCCTTGGCCGCCCCGTAGGCGGCCAGGCCGGCCAGCCCGCGGGTGGCGGCGGCGGAGGCCACGGCGATGAACCGCCCTTCCCTCGGCGCTGGACGGCGGAGGAGAGCGGGTATCCCTACCCGGGCGGCGGTCATCTGCCCCCCGAGGTCGGTGTCGACCACCGCCTCCATCTCGGCCTCGGGCATCTCCCACAGGGGTACCCCGCCGGCGATCACCCCGGCGGCGGCGATCACCGCGTCGAGACCCCCGAACCGCGCCTCCGCCCTCGCCACCGCCGCCGCCATCGCCACCGGGTCGGTGGTGTCGGCCAGGTGGGCGACGACATCCTCACTCCCGGTGGAGAGCACCACCGCCCGGAGGTCTTCCTCGCTGCCGAGCCGATAGGGGAGCCGGGGGTCGTCGGCGGCCCGGTCGACCGCCACTACCGCCCAGCCGGACCCGGCCAGGGCGAGGACGGTGGCGGCTCCGATCCCCCGGGCGGCACCGGTGACCAGCGCGACCCGGGTCATCGCCGCACGTCCCCGGATGCCGCGACAAACCCGATCAGGTCGTCCACCGCCGCGGCCAGCAGCCGTTCGCCCTCTTCCCGGTTGGCGGCGGTCGGGTCACCGAGCACCCCGTTCGGGCTCAGCGACCGCACCCCGCCGGCGCGGAGGTCGGGAAGGATCTCGGCCAGTGGCCGGGTGTCGCCGGGTCGGGCCGACCCGAGGTGGACCCGGTGGGGGGCGATGGCCAACATCAGCGAGGTCTCGGTGTGGCCGGCATGGGCGTCACCTTGCCATTTCGGGCTCCAGGCCCGCACGTCCCGACCCTCGGAGCAGAGGAGGGACACCGCCCGCTGGACCGGGACGGCGTTCCCGCCGTGGGTGGAGACCACCACCATGGTGGTGAACGCGGCGCCGGCGGACCGGCCCAGCTCCACCAGCACCGCCTCGGTGGCGGCCTGCCCGATGGACAGCGTGCCGGGAAACCCGTCGTGCTCGCCGCTGGATCCGTAGGGGAGGGGCGGGGCCACCACCGCCTTCGGAAGCCGGAGCCCGATGGCCGGATGGGCGACGATGGCGGCAGCGATGTCGGTGTCGGTGGTGACCGGCAGGTGGGGCCCGTGCTGCTCGGTGGATCCGATCGGGACCAGGAGCACCGCCTCCCCTTCGGTGATCCTCCCGATCTCCGGCCAGGCCAGGTCGGCCAGGGCGGTCACGGTTCCCCCGGTTCCGCCGCCGGGTCACCGAGATAGCCGTGTCGCTGGAGGAAGTCGAGGAGGGCGTCGGCGGCCGCCGACGCGTCGACCGGCCCGACGACGGTGGGTGGGTCGTGGGCCACCAGCGCACCGGTCAGGGCCAGCAACCGCAACCGGGGATCCTCCCCCTCCGGCGGTGGAACCACCCGGGTGCGGGGCCGGAACGGGCGCAGGGGGCCGACCCCGATCCGACCCGGGTGGGGACTCATCCCGGCGGTGCTCACCGGGATCGCGACCCGTTGGCCGGCGAGGGTGGCGGTCAGCGAAGCCCGTCGCAACCGGACCCCGGCGGCTTCCACCGAGCAGACAGCCGGGCACGGGACCCGGAGCCGCTCGCGCCACCCGCCGTCCAGCCGGCGCTCGGCGACCAGGGATCCGGCCAGGTCGGTGACCGCCAGGGCGACCAGCCCGAGGGCCTGGGCGGCCCCCAGCTGGTGGGCGAGGAAGGCCGGCAGCGCCCCCGTCCCGCGGTCCGCCGACCGGTCACCGCACAGCACCAACGCCGGTGGCCCATAGGGAGCCAGGGCGGCGACGATGGCGACGGCCAGCTCCTGTTCGTCACCGCCCAGGTCGTCGGGGTACCCCGGTTCCGACATTGGCGCAGGGACGGTGACCCGGAGGACGATGGCTCCGAGGGCGCGGACGTCCCGCAGCACCGGATCGGCCGACGGCGGGGCGGCGGTCACCGCCACCACGTGGCCGGACCAGGCTTCGGCGATGCGGAGGGCGTACTCGAGGGCGGCGGCGTCGGCCGGCGACATCCCGATGCCCAACTGGTCGCGTTCGACCGCACCGGTGAGCGGGTCGACGACGGGGCGGGGGTCACCGATCCGGAGGCAGGCCACCACCATCGGACCGGATCGGGTCTCGGCCAGGGCGCTCATCCGTGGTGGAAGACGACGCCCTGGCCGCCGTCGGGGTAGGTCCAGGCGATGGCGCCTTCATGGTTGCAGACCATGTAGCAGGTTCCGCACTCGAAGCACTCCTCGTAATTGAAGAGGATGCCTCCCTCCGCGGTGGGGGCGAACAGGTTGGCCGGGCAGGCGGTGACACATGCCTTGGTGGTGCACGACCGGCAGACGTCGGAGTCGACCACGATGTGGGCCCGGGCGCCGACCCGGAACTCGACGGTGGCCATCCGGTCCTCGAAGGAGACGCCCCGCCAGGACCCCCCGGGCACCTCGTCGTCGGTCCCGGACGGGCCGGAGGCCCGGCTCACCCGAAGATCCTCATCGCCCGCAGGGTGTCGGCGGCCAGTTCCCGGAGCTTGACCCCGTGCTTGGCCGCCGCCGACCGGGTCACCCGGAGGCCGCCCCGCTTGGGCACCGGGTTGGTGACGGTGAACATCCCCTCCACCAGATCGCAGACCAGGCCGGGGTACCGCTGCTGGATCCGTTCGGACAGGACCAGGCCGGGGGCCTTCCGCAGCCGTTTGTGGTCGGCCAGCACGAACTGGCCCTCCAGGTCGCGGCGGTAGGAGGCCAGCCCACCGGCTGACCAGTCGCCGGCGGTGATGGCCCGGTCGATGGCCCGCCCGGCGGCCAGCCCCGATCCGATGGCGAAGTTGACGCCCTCCAGCCAGATCCCGGCGGCCAGGGTCATCCCGGCGGCGTCCCCGGCCACCAGCATCCCATCGGCCACCATTACCGGCATGGTGTCGTAGCCCCCCTCGGGGATGAGGTGGGCGGAGTACTCCCCCAAGGTGGCCCCCCGCAGGTAGGGGGCGATGGAGGGATGGGCCTTGAGGTCGGCGATCAACTCCTCGGGACGCACCTTCGCCTCGGCCAGCTGGGCCAGGGACAGCACCAACCCGAGGCTCACGGTGTCGGCGTTGGTATAGAGGAAGCCTCCCCCGGGGATGCCCCGGGTGCAGCCCAGCATCTCGATGTCGACCCCCTCGTCGCCCCCGAGGCCGAACCGCTCGTCGATGACCTCTCGGGGCAACCCGAGGACCTCTTTCACCCCGAGGGTGTGGTGGGAGGCCTCGGCCCCCGGCATCAGCCCCGCTTCCTTGGCCAGGAATGAGTTGACCCCGTCGCAGGCCACCACCACCTTGGCCCACAGCTGGCCTTGGTCGCGGTCGGTCTGGATCCCGACGATCCTCCCGCCGGCGTCTCGCAACAGGTGGGTGGCGACCGTCGAGGTGACCAGGATGGCGCCCGCCTCCACCGCCTTGTCCGCCAGCCAGCTGTCGAACCGGGACCGGATGGTGGTCATGCCGTTGTAGGGGGCCTCACCCCAGGCTGACGACCGGTAGTCCACCGACACCGACTGGGTCTCGGTCATCATCATGGTCGAGCGTCGGACCACCCACCGCTCGACCGGGACCTCGGTCCACCACTCGGGGACCACCTCGTCGAGGATCCGGCCGTAGACCACCCCGCCGTAGACGTTCTTGGACCCGGGGAAGGGCCCCCGCTCGACCAGGGCCACCGAGCGCCCGGCCCGGGCCAGGGCCAGGGCGGCGGCGGAGCCGGCCGGTCCGGCCCCGACCACCACCGCGTCGAAGACCGGTGTCCCCGGGGCGCCGCCGGGTCCGGTCATCGGGTGCCCTCTGCTTCGCCGGCGGTCCCCACCACCACGCCGGCCGGGACCCCGACCTCGAGCCGTCGGGCCAGCTCGACCAGGAGGGCGGGCCCGTCGGTGACCAGACCGAGATCGGCCATGGCGGTCATCGGGCACGACGGGTCGAGGTTGACGCTGACCACGTGGCGGGGATCCCCGAGCCCGCCCACGTGCTGGGTGGCGCCGGACACCCCGAAGGCGATGTAGAGGTCGGGATGGACGGCCACCCCGGTGGTCCCGATCTGGCGCTCGTAGCCGATCCAGCCGGCATCGGTGGCCACCCGGGTGGCGCCGGCCGATGCCCCCAGCGCCGCCGCCACCTGGATCAGGAGGTCAAAGGTGGCCCGCGCCCGTTGGTCGGGGGCGCCGGAGGCAAGTCCTGCCCCGCCGGCCACCACCCGGGGAGCGTCGGCCAGGTCCATGGTGGCCGGGTCGGGCTCGAGGACGTCGATGACCTCGGGATCCGGCGGGGCGGCAACCCCGCCCTCCGTTCCGGTCGACAGGTCGATGGTCTCCGGCTCCCACGACGTCGGCCGCCGGCGGGGGGGCACCGTGCGGCTGCCCGGGACCAGGGTGGCGACGGCCGGGCCGTCGGTGGTGACCGGGACCAGGACCCGGTCGTCGAGGCGGGATACCTCGGCGCAGACCCCGCGCCCTTCCGCTTCGGAACTGGCGTCGACCGAGACGGCGACCGCGTGGGCGATGAAGGGCAGTCCGAGGACGGCGGCCAGCCGGGGGCCGAGATCCCGACCGTCCGGGGAGGAGGGCAGCACCACCAACGGCACCCCGGCCAGGAGGGGGGCGAGGGAGGATGCCAGCGCCGCCGGCCGGAGGCCGGCACCCGTCTCCGCACACCAGGCGCGTTCGGCCGCCAGTAGCGATTCGGCCGCATCGACCGTCCCGGTCCCGAGCACCACCACCTGGCCCCCGGCCTCGGCCACCGCTTCGTCGGCGCCGACCGGCAACCGACCGGCCCGGGCCACCACCACCGCCACCGGGCGTCCGGGGTCGAGCTCGGTCACAGTTCCACCGCCACCCGGTGGCCCTCGATCACCGCGGCGTGAGCCCGGCGCGGGGCCAGGCAGTCGCCGACCCGCTGGACCGTGAAGGACGAGTGGCGCAGCTCCGACCACAGGCCGTCCTCGGGTTGCTGTTGGAGGGCACACACCACCCAGTCGCAGGCCCGCTCCTGGTCGGTGCCGGTCGGGTGGTGCTGGAGCGACAGGGCCACCCCACCGGGATGGTCCCGACCCTCGATCCGGGCGGCGCCCATCGGGACCAGGTCCACGCTCTGGGCGATCCCCTTGGCGTGGGCCTTCACGTTCCAAGTCTCGAGGTCGAGGGTGATGCCCAGATCCTGGCCCACCACCATGCCATTGGTGACGATCTCGACCTGACAGCCCCGGTCGGCCAGCAGCTCGGCGGTGGAGGTGGCTTGGTGGAACCCGAGCTCGTCGACCACCACCACCGTTCCCTCCGGGGACACCCGGCCCTCCAGCACGTCGCGGATGTCGATGACCCGGGGATGGTCCCCCGCCCACCAGGGCCGGGAGGGCCGGGCGCCGGTAGCCAGGATCACCGCGTCGGGCCGCTCGGCCCGGATCGCTTGTGGGTCGGCGGTGGTGCCGGTGCGGATGTCGACCCCGGCCCGGCGGGCGTTGACGATGAGGTTGCGGGCGATGTCGAGGAACTCGGCCCGGTTGGGCACGGTGGCGGCCACCTGTACCTGCCCGCCGAGCCGGTCGAGGCGTTCGAACAGGACCACCCGGTGTCCGCGTTCGGCGGCGGTGACCGCCGCCTGCAGGCCGCCGGGGCCGCCGCCCACCACCACCACCCGCAGGGGCCTGCCCCGGCGGGGCAACGGGATGGATTCCCGGCCGGTGCGGGGGCTCTCGATGCAGCCGAGCCAGCGGTTGAGGCCCATCCGGCCCACGCATTCCTGGTTGCAGGACAGGCAGGTGCGGATGTCGGTGGCGTGACCCGATCGGGCCTTGGCGGCGAAGTCGGGGTCGGCGATCTGTCCCCGGACCACCCCGACCAGGTCGCACTGTCCCTCGTCAAGGGCCCGCTCCGCCTGCAGCGGGTCCTTGAACCGACCGACCCCGACCACCGGCAGCCCCACCGCGTCCCGGATGGCGCTGGGGATGAACATGGCGTACCCCGGCGGGACCTGCATGCTCGCTTCGATCATGTACAGGGTGGCGGTGGCCACCCCGATGGAGGTGTTGATGTAGTCGACCCGGCCACCGGCATCCACCATCTTGGCCACCGCCACCGCGTCGTCGATGCCGGTGCCCCCTTCGATGAGCTCGTCCCCGCAGAGGCGGACCCCGAGGGCCTTGTCGGTGCCGATCGCCTCTCGCACCGCGTCGACGATCTCCAGCAACAGGCGGGCCCGGTTCTCCAGGGGGCCGCCGTAGCCGTCGGTCCGGCGGTTGGTGGCGGGGGAGAGGAACCCCCGGACGATGGAGGAGTGGGAGCACTGCAATTCGATGCCGTCGAAGCCGCCGACGATGCAGCGTTCGGCCACGTTGGCGTAGCCGGCCACGATCTCGGCGATCTCGTGGGTCTCCACCGCTTTGGGTACCTCCCGGAACAACGGGTCGGGCACCGGGCTGGGGGCCCACACCGGGAGCCGGCTGTACATGCTGGAGGCCTGGCCGCCGTTGTGATTGATCTGGGCGAAAATCGGGACATCGTGGGCATGGACGGCGTCGGTGATGCGCCGGTAGCCGGGGAGCACCGCGGGGTTGAAGCCGTGGATCAGCTTCTCGTAGGGCCAGTCGGTGACGTGGGTGGAGTGTTCCTCGGTGATGATGAGTCCGCTCCCCCCGGCGGCCCGGGCGGCGTAGTAGGCGGCGTGCTGTTCGGTGGGCAGGCCACCGGCGGCGTAGTTGGTGAGGTGGGCGGAGAAGACGATCCGGTTGGGCACCGTCACCGGCCCGAGCCGGAGCGGGGTGAACAGGCGGCGGTAGCGGGCGCCGGCACTCATCGGATTCCGACCCCCACGCCGGCGCCGATCTCCAACGCCCGACGCCGGCCCTCCAGCACCGCTTCCAAGATGGTGCGCGGGGCCACGCAGTCCCCGGCCCGGGGCGTCCCGGGTCGGGACAGGTAGAGCGACTCCTCGGGCAATCGGTGGCTGCAGTCGACGATGACCGCGCAGTCGATCTCCCGCCGCTCACCGGTCCAGACGTCGTCGAGGAGGGCCCGGCCCCCCTTGGCCCCCCGGAGAACCGCCCGCAGCACCCTGGTCACCCCGGCCCGCTGCAACCGGGTGTTGGCATCGGCCAGGTCCCCGGTGATGGCCAGCTGGGTGCCGGCGATGGGGTCGGCGGTGACGATGGCCACCGGGCGTCCCCGGCCGGCCAGCCATTCCGCCACTCCCACCCCGATGGGTCCGCCCACCGGGTCGTGGACCACCACCGGACCGTCCGGAAGCTGGTCCGGGTCCCCGGCCAACAGCTCGAGCCCATCGACGACGGTGATCGTCCCGTCGACCGGACGATCGAAGGGGAGGGGGCGGGAGCCGGTGGCGATGACCACCGCGACGCCGCGGCCGGCGGCGGCATCGAGGTCGTCCGGGCCGACCTCGGTGTCGAGATCGATCCCCACCCCCAACGTCCGGCACTCGGCCTCCAGCCACCCGGCCCGCTCGGTCATCCGCTCCCGCCCCGGACCCACCGATGCCGCCCTTGCCACCCCCCCGAGTCGGGCGCCGCGCTCGACCAGCCGCACCCGGTGGCCGCGTCCGGCCAGCACCCTGGCGCACTCGAGGCCGGACACGCCGCCCCCGACCACCAGCGCCTCCCGCCGCGCCGGGTCGGTGCCCTCGCCGGGGTCCGGCTCGGTGGTCTCGTGCCCACTGCGGGGCTCGCCGACGCAGCTCACCAGCGGGTTCCGGTTGTCACGGACACGGCAGGCCTGATTGCAGAGGATGCAGGGCCGGACCCGGTGGGCGTCGCCGGTGCGGACCCGGGTGACCAGTCGGGAGTCGGCGATCTGGGCCCGGGTCATCTCCACCAGGTCGGCGGTGCCGTCGTCGAGGGCCGTCTGGGCGGCTCCGGGGTCGACGACGCTTCCCTGGAGGACGACCGCCGCCCGCCCGCCAACCGCCTCCCGCATCCGCCGGCACAGATCGGCATTGAAGTTGGCCGGGGTGTGGGCATCGGGGCGGTAAGCGGCGGCCGAGAAAGGTCCGCCCCGCACCACCACCACCATGTCCACCTGCTGGGCGAGGGCGGCGACGTGGTCGGCGGCCTGGTCGGGGGTGACCCCCGCCCAGGGGGCCAGCTCGTCGCAGCACAGCCGGACCGCAACCACCTGGCCGGGGCCCACCCGGTGGCGGACGGCGGCGACCACCTCGAGCGTGAGCCGGAGCTTGTCGGTCCCGTAGGCGTCGGAGCGCAGGTTGGTGAGCCCGGAGTGGAACTGGCGCAACAGGGAAAAGGGGCCGATATCGATCTCCACCCCGTCGAGCCCGGCCTCGGCGGACAGCTGGGCGGCCCCGGCGAACCCGTCCACCAGCTGGTCGATCTCGTCCCGCTCCATCTCCATCGGCATCTCCCGGTTGATGGCATCGGCCACCCGGGAGGGGGCCCAGAGGGCCGATTGGGAGTAGGCGCTGGAGCCCTGGCCACCGGCGTGGCCGAGACCGGCCAGTACCAACGCGCCCACCGGTCGGCACCCGGCGGCGATCGCCGCCCATCCGGGTCCGCAGTCGGCGGCCAGCGGGGCCCGTTCGTAGGGCCAGTCCGACGGGTGCACCGAGGCGGTCTCGGTCACGATGATGCCGCACCCGCCGATCGCCCGATCGCGGTAGTAGGCGGCATGGCGGCTACTGATGCGGCGACCGTCGCCGAGGTTCGTCTCGTGGGGTCCGAAGACCACCCGGGAGGGAGCGGTCCTCCCGACGATGGTGACGGCGTCAACCAGGTTGGGCACCGGTCAGCGCGGGGGATGGCCGGCGTCGGGGCCGGCCAGGGGGTGCTCGTCGCAGATCCGGTCGGGTCGCCGGGGGGTGAGGGCCACCGCCACCGGGCCGGCCGGGGCCCGGCGGGAGTGGTCGAGCGACGGCCGGGGTGGGACCGTGTCGGCGGCCGCGGCCAGTAGCGCCTTCCCGTTGCCGAGCACACATTCGGGGTCGGGCCCGTCGAGCGGGAGCCCGGTGAAGAACTTGGCGGCCATGCACCCGCCCCGGCAGCCGTCATACATCCCGCACGACCGGCATGCCCCTCCGGTGTCGGGCCGGCGGAGCTCGGCGAACAGGTCGGACGACTTCCAGACCCGGTCGAAGCCGCCCGGTGACCGGACGTTCCCGGCCAGGAATTCGTCGTGGATGGCGAAGGGGCACGCATAGACGTCGCCCACCGGGTCGACCAGGCACACCACCCGGCCGGCGCCACAGAGGTTGAGGCCGGGGAGGGCTTCGCCGTAGCCGGCCAGGTGGAAGAAGGAGTCTCCGGTCAGCACCTTCTCGCCGTGGGCCAGCAACCACTCGTACAACCCCCGCTGCTGGTCGGCGGTGGGGTGGAGTTCATCCCAGACATCGGCGCCGCGACCGGAGGGTCGCAGCCGGGTGAGGCGGAGCTGGGCCCGGTAGCGGTTGGCCAGGGCTAGGAAGGCGTCGAGCTGGGTGGCGTTCTGGCGGGTGACCACCACCGACAATTTGAACCCGACGAACCCGGCCGCCGCCATCCGCTCCATGGCCCGGATGGCGGTGTCATAGGAGCCCGGCCCCCGGACCGCGTCGTTGACCTCGGCGGTGGCACCGTCCAGCGAGATCTGCACATCCACGTAATCGCTGGAGGCCAGGCGCTCGGCCACCTCGGGGGTGATCCTCGATCCGTTGGTCGAGAACTTCACCCCGACATGGTGATCGGTGGCGTAGTCGACCAGCTCCCAGAAGTCGGCCCGGATGGTGGGCTCGCCGCCGCCGATGTTGACGTAGAAGATCTGCATCCGCTCGAACTCGTCGATCAGCTGCTTGCACTCGGTGGTGGAGAGCTCCCCCGGGTCCCGGCGTCCGGAACTCGATAGGCAGTGCACGCAGGCCAAGTTGCAGGCGTAGGTGAGCTCCCAGGTCAGGCAGATGGGAGCGTCGAGCCCCAACTGGAACTGGTCGACCAGCCGGAGGGTGGTCGGGCGCTCGGGGGTGACCAGGGTCATGGCGCGCTCCGCTCGCAGATCATGCCCGACTCGGCCAGCGCGGCGAGGGCCCGCTCATAGGTCGCCAGCTCGTCCGACCCCACCCCCGCGGCGGTGCAGGCGGCCCGTCCGGTGGGCTGGGTGGCGAGCGAGGAGACCACCGCCAGCAGGGTGGGACTCTTCAAAAACGAGAGTCGTCGGGTCCCGAAGTGGTAGGCCAACGCCCCGAAAGCCTCGGGCCGGAGGGACACCTGGGGATGCAGCGCCCAGGGGAGGGAGGGGTCGAAGGACGGGGTCCCGGCCTGGATGGTGGGTGGCATGGGTTGCGGTGGTCTAGTAGACGCCGCACATGCCGTCGATGGAGACGTCCTCGACCAGGAGCTCGGCCTCCACCAGGGGATGCTTCTCCTCGGCGGCGTCGGCGGTGTCGGGCGATGGGTCGCGGTGCTCGGTGACGGGATCGGTCATGGGAACCTCCGGAGTCGGCCGGCGGGCGCCGGATGGTGACGGTGTATTGACTTTATAGCACTCGATGCCAAAATGGAAGCCTATGACGGATGCGAACCCAGCGGGGGCCGGCGGGACCGGGGTCGTCGACAGCCCCCCGACCTCCGCCTCCCGCGGCCGACGACCCAGCACCACCCGGGAACAGATCGCCCGGCAGGCCCTCGATCTCTTCGATCGAGACGGGTTCGACGCCACCACCGTCGACAGGATCGCCACCGCGGCGGGGATCAGCCGGCGCACCTTCTTCCGCTACTACAACTCCAAACGGGACGTGGTGTGGGGGGAATTCGACGCCGAGCTGGTTCGGCTCCGGGACCAGCTGGTGGGCGCTCCCCGCGACGAGCCGATGATGGACGTGCTGCGCCGGGCGGTGGTGGCCACCAACCGGTTCGGGGCCGGGGAGCTGGACGAGCTCCGGATCCGGATGGGCCTGATCAGCACCGTCCCGGCCCTGGTGGCCCACTCGGCGGTGAGGTACGCCGAGTGGTGCGAGGTGGTTGCCGACTTCGTGGCCGGCCGGATCGGCGGGCCCCCCGGGGGTCTCGGGCCCCAGACGGTGGCCCGGGCGGCGCTGGGGACGGCCATGGCCGCCTTCGCCTGCTGGGCCAATCACGACACCGATGACCTCACCGGGGAGGTCGACGAGGCGTTCCGCCTCCTCGGCGACGGGTTCGACGAGGACCGGCTCCGGATCTGGGCCAGCCAGGACCGATCGAGGATCCCGGCCACCTGACTCGACGCGACGACTGGGTCGGCGCGAAGCTGACGGGGTCGTGCGACGCCAGCGCCGCCGAGCCAGAGCCGCCAAAAGGGGAGGACCACTCATATGAAGACCCGCGCAGCAGTCTGTTTAGGGCTCCACGAACCGTGGAAGGTCGAAGAGATCGAGGTCGACGCCCCCGGACCCCACGAGGTGCGGGTCCAGATGGCCTATGCGGGCATGTGCCACTCCGACGAGCATCTGCGCACCGGCGATATGAACGCCGCGCCCGAAGTCCTCGAGGTATTCGGGGTCAAGTCCCTCTTCCCGATCATCGGGGGCCACGAGGGTGCCGGCATCGTCTCCGAGGTGGGGCCGGGGGTCGAGACCCTGGTGGAGGGCGACCACGTCGCCATGTCCTTCATCCCGTCCTGCGGGCGCTGCTTCTGGTGTGCGTCCGGCCGCCAGTATCTCTGCGACTTGGGCATGACCATCCTGGCCGGACCGATGTTCAGCGACGGCCAGTGGCGCCACCATCTGGACGGCGAGAACCTCAACCGGATGACCCAGCTCGGGACCTTCCAGGATTCGGTGCTGGCCAACGAGGCTTCGCTGGTCAAGATCGACCCCGGGGTGTCGTTGAAGGCGGCCGCCCTCATCAGCTGCGGCATCTCCACCGGCTTCGGCTCGGCGGTGGACCGGGCCAAGGTGAAGCCGGGAGAGACGGTGGTGGTGGTCGGCTGCGGCGGCGTCGGCTCCGGGGCGGTGCAGGGGGCCCGGCTGGCCGGTGCCCGTTACATCGTCGCCGTCGACCCGCTGCCCTTCAAGGTGGAGAAGGCGAAGGAGATCGGGGCCACCCATGGCGCCACTTCCATCCTCGACGCCGCTTTCCTCCTCCCCGAGCTCACCGAGGGGCGGATGGCCGATGTGGTCATCCTCACTCCCGGGGTCCTCACCGGGGACCTGCTCGGGCCGGCGGTCCAGTTGTCCAGCAAGGACGGCCGGGTGGTGACGACCGCCATCGCTCCCTACAACCAGGAGGAGGTCACCCTCAACCTGTTCAACTTCGCCATGTTCAACCAGGCCCTGCTCGGAACCGTGTTCGGGTCCTCCAGCCCCCGGGTGCAGATCCCCAACCTGCTCCGCCTCTACCAGGCCGGCCTGCTCGAGGTGGACAAGCTGGTCACCCAGGAGTACAGCCTCGACCAGGTCCAGAACGGCTACGACGATCTGGCCGCCGGGGTCAACGTCCGCGGCGTGGTCAAGTTCGACATCTGATCTCGACCCCCGGGTCCCTCCCGCCGGACGACGGAGGGGCGACGTTCGTTCTCCATCGGATTCAGAGGCGCTGGTAGTCCCAGTTCATGAGGTGAAGCGCCGTACAGACGTCGAAGCGCGGGCTGTGTAGCCTTTGCCCACTGAAGGCGACTCGATCACTCGATCTGCCCTTGGCCGATTGTCCAAACGGGGACAAAGAGGGGGAATCGATGAAGCCTGTTCGAGGCCGGGCACGCGCGGCGACGGTGGTGGCGTTGGTGGCGGGGATGCTGGTGACGTCAACAGGCGTGATCGGGCTGGCCGGTCCGGCCGGTGCCGCCACCCTCTCCACCCAGGTATTCAAATACACCGGGCATCCGGAGTCGTACACCGTGCCGGCCAACGTCGACAGCGTCACGGTGGTGGCCAGCGGGGGGGCGGGCGGCCACGGCCACACCGCGGCGGGTGGGCGCGGCATCGAGGTCACCGCTCACACCGTGCTGGTGACGCCCGGCGCCCAGCTCCGGGTGGTGGTCGGCGGCGACGGTGGAACCGGCGCCGGTGGCGGCAAGCATCCGAACTCCGGGCACGGCGGCTACAACGGCGGAGGCGACGGATCCAAGGGCGGCGGCGGGGGCGGGGGGTTCTCTTACGTCCAGGCGGCCGACGGGACCCATCTGGTCATCGCCGGCGGCGGTGGGGGCGGGGCCGGCGGCGGTGTGGGCGGACCTCAGAATCCGCCCGGCACCCTCGACGGTCAGAACGGATCTCAGTCGGCGGGGACCCCGGAGGGAGGCCACGGCGGCGCCGTCAACGGCGGTGGAGCCGGCGGCCACAACAGCAGCCCCTTCGTCGGCGACGGCAAGGGCGTGGGACGCTACAGCGGCGGTAACGGGGGGGCGGGCCTCCTGCCGAACGTCGGCGGTGGCGGCGGCGGTGGAGGAGGTGGTTACTACGGCGGCGGCGGCGGCGCCGGGTCCGAAGGGGGCTCGGGCGGCGGCGGTGGCGCCGGGTCGAGCTTCATCATTCCCCGGGTCCTGATCGTCGTCACCCCGCACGTGGGAGCCGCGGAGGTGAGCATCACTCCCGACCATGTCATCCAACCGGCCACCGCCCTCGGCCTCGACATCCCGAAGACGTTGACGGCGGGTGGCTCCCATGACTTCACGGTGACCGCCAAGGACGCGGCGGGGACGGCGGCCACGGGCTACCGGGGCACCATCCACTTCCAAAGTTCCGCTGGCGGGACCCTGCCACCCGACTACACCTTTACCGCCGCCGACCGGGGCTCACACACCTTCCGCGGCGGGCTCCGGTTCGAGAAGGAAGGCGACCTGTCGCTGACCGCCACCGACACCGGCCAGTCGTCGATCACCGGCACCGAGACCGGCATACGCGTCGTGCACGCCACCCTGGTGAGACTGGTGCTCATGCCGGTCACCCTGACCGTCGACACCGCCACCGTCGTCACCGTCGAGGGCTTCGATCAGTTCGGGAACGGCTGGGACGTCTCGGCCCAGGCGATGGTTCACATCCTGCCCGAGAACGGCTGCACCAATCCGAAGACCGGCCCCCATGTCTGCATCGCTCACTTCCTGGATGAGAAGGCGACCCCCTACCACTTCTACTCCGCCGAGGTCGGCAGTGTCCGCGGCACCCAACACGTCCGGGTCGTGCCCAAGCCGTAGCGACGAAGCCAGATCCCGGGCGGCGCCCGGCCCCCCGTACTACCCTCGTCGCATCGCGTCGGGGGGCCACGAATGCGTCAGACCGAGCTCGATCAAAGAAGCCGCCGGAGTCGCATCCGAAGCCTCGGCCGTCGTGTCGGCGCCATCGGGTCCGGGGTGGTCGTCGCCGCGCTGGTGGCCAGCGGCTGTGGGTCATCGACGGCATCGTCGTTCGCCATGCCCGCCTTCTACGCGGTCCCGAGCCAGCCTCCCACGCGTACCCCCGGCGCCCTGATCAAATCCGAAAGGGTTCCGAGTGGCGGGATCCACGGAACCGTCTACCGGGTCATGTACATCTCGGAGGACGTCCACGGCGCCCCCGTCTTGGTCACCGGCCTCATCATGGTTCCGACCAAACCGGCGCCGGCCGCCGGGTTCCCGGTGGTCAGCTGGGGGCACGGCACCAACGGCATGGCCGATCAGTGTGCCCCGTCACTGGCACCGGCCTCCGCGGTGCCCGAGCAGAACGCCCTCCTCGACCAGGGCTGGGAAGTCGTCGCCAGTGACTACCAGGGGGAAGGGACCCCGGGGTTACTGCCCTACGTGGTGGGTGTCTCCGCCGCCCGCAACACCATCGACATCGTGCGCGCCGCCCGCCATCTCGCCGCCGCCAAGGCCAGCGCCAACTACGTGGTCTGGGGCCACTCCGAGGGCGGACAGACCGCCATGTTCGCCCTGGCCATCGGGGGCACCTACGCACCGGAGCTGACCCTGAAGGGGGTGGTCGCCGGAGCACCCCCCTCCCAGTTCCAGTTCATCTACGCCTTCTTGAAGACCAGCCCCTTCCGCTACTACCTGCTGATGGTCGGTGCCGGCTGGAACAGTGCCTACGGGAACACCGTCGCCCCGTTGTCGGAGGTGGCCACCCCCAAGGCCATTTCGCTGCTTCCCATTCTCGAGCAGGGCTGCTCGGGCTACATCGCCGCCCAGACCAAGCAGTATTCGATCGGTCAACTCCTCAAGGTTGACCCGTCCACTATTCCGGCCTGGCGGCAGTTGGAGAATGCCAATGACCCCGGGCAGCTGACCACCGCCAGCCCCGCGCCGCTGCTCATCATCCAGGGAGGTGCCGACGAGCAGATCCCGGTGGCCACCACCCAGGTGCTCGAACAGCACGAGTGCTCGATCGGCCAGGAGTCCCAGCGCTGGGTGTACCCCGGCCTCAATCACACCGGGGTGATCCCGGTGTCGACCCCGGACATGGTGCACTGGATCGCCGACCGGTTTGCCGGCGTCGGCAATCCGGATCCCTATCGGCCGATGGCGGCTGCCGGTATCGACATCTCCGCCTGTAGCTGACGAGCCGTACGCTCTCTTGCACGATCGGTACGGGATCGGAGGACCGGTCGGTGTCGGTTCGGACCGAAAGGGCCGAACGGTCGGGTGGCGTTAATGTGTCCCAGCTAACGGGCTACACCGGCGACGCCAACGGCTTGTGTCCAAACCGGAACCCGATGCGACCGGCACCGAGGCGTTTGAACCGCAGAAGAGGAGTGTGTGATGGCGTTCGATCTGAACGCAGTGCTGGGGGGATATCGGGGGGACAGCTTTGACCTGCATTCCGAATTCCTGAATCCGCAACTCGTCAAAGTGCTCCGGACCCTCGGATTCGACCGCCACTATGTGCGGGGAGCCGGCGCCTATCTGGTCGACGACAAGGGTGACAGCTACCTCGACTTCCTCTCCGGGTTCGGGGTCTATGCCCTCGGCCGCAGCCACCCGGTCATCAAGGATGCGCTCCATCAGGCATTGGATGCCGATCTTCCCAACATGGTGCAGTTGGACTGCGCGGTCCTCCCCGGGTTGCTGGCCCAGGCCCTGGTGGCCCGGACCCACCCGGGGATCGAGCGGGTCACCTTTACCAACTCGGGAGCCGAGGCGACCGAGACCGCCATCAAGTTCGCCCGCTGTGCCACCGGGCGGAGCCGAATCCTCTACTGCGACCATGCCTTCCATGGGCTCACCAACGGCGCGCTGTCGCTGAACGGAGGGCGCGAGTTCCGGGACGGCTTCGAGCCGCTCCTTCCCAAGATCGACCAGATCCCGTTCGGGGACCTGGATGCGCTGGCGGCCGAGTTGAAGCGGGGAGACGTCGCCGGCTTCGTGGTCGAGCCGATCCAGGGCAAGGGTGTCTACATGGCCCCCGACGGGTTCTGGCCCGAAGCCCAGGCCCTCTGCCGGGCCCACGGCACCCTGTTGGTCATCGACGAGGTCCAGACCGGCCTCGGGCGCACCGGACGGTTCCTCTGCCACGAGCACTGGGACCTGCAACCCGACATCATCACCGTCTCCAAAGCCCTGTCCGGCGGATTCATCCCGGTGGGCGCGGTGCTGACCTCGGCCAAGGTGTTCGACGGGGTGTACAGCAGCATGGACCGGGCGGTGGTGCATTCGTCGACGTTCTCCCGGAATCAACTGGCCATGGTGGCGGGATTGGCGACCCTCGGCGTCATCGACGACGAGGACATTGTCGGGCGCGCCTGCCGGAACGGCGAGCGGTTCATGGAGGCGCTGGCTCCGCTGGTGGCGAAGTACGAGGTCCTCCAGGAGGTGCGGGGCATGGGGTTGATGATCGGACTGGAGTTCGCCGCCCCCACCGGGCGCGGCCCGCGTGCCCGCTACCGGCTGATGGAGATGGCCCGGAAGGGAATGTTCTCCCAGTTGATCGTGGTGCCCCTGTTCCACCGGCACCACATCCTCACCCAGGTGGCCGCCGACAACGTGAACATCATCAAGCTGCTGCCACCGCTCATCATCGGGGAACCGGAGATCCAGTTGTTCGTGTCCGCCCTCGACGATGTCCTCGGCGACGCCGAACGGAGCTCGGGGCTGCTGCTCGAGGTCGGAAAGTCGATGACGATGAACACGCTGCGGCGCCACAAGGTGGCGAGCTCCCGGTGACCCTCCCCGAGTCCTACCGGATGGAGGCGGGGGAGCGGGTGGTGGTGACCGGTGCCGCCGGGTTCATCGGCTCGGCAGTGACCCGGGAGCTGCTGGAACGGAACACCCACGTGGTCGCCCTGGTCCAACCGGGCGGCGACAATCGCAACCTCGAGGGGCTGGAGGTGGAGCGGGTGAGCGTCGATCTCCGGGACGCCGACGGGGTGGCCAAGGCGGTCGACGGGGCCCGGACCGTCTTCCATCTCGCCGCCCTCTACCGGTTCTGGGCCGCCGACCCCCAATCGTTCTACGAGGTGAACGTGGTCGGCACCCGCAACCTGATCAGGGCGGCCGAGGACGCCGGGGTCGGCCGGGTCGTCTACACCTCGACGGTGGGAACCCTCGGGCTCCGGGGGGCGTCGTCCGGCGCTCCCGTCGACGAGACCTCCTACGCCCAGGTGGATCACCTCTTCGGCTTGTACAAGCAGTCGAAGTATGTGGCCGAGCACGAGGTGCTGCGGGCGGCGGCCCAAGGGCTGCCGGTGGTACTGGTCCAGCCCACCACCCCGGTGGGTCCCGGTGACCGTGCCCCGACGCCGACCGGGAGGACGGTCCTCCAGTTCCTCAACGGTCCGTTCCCGGCCTTTGTCGACACCACCCTCAACATCGTCGACGTGGATGACGTCGCCCACGGACACCTGCTGGCGGCCGAGCGAGGCTCGATCGGCCGCAGCTACATCCTCGGGGGGGAGAACCTCTCGCTCCAGCAGATCCTGGCCTCGCTGGCCGAGGCCACCGGACTGTCGGCGCCCAGCCGGCGTGTCCCCAACTCGCTGGCGGTGTTGGCCGCCACCGTCTCTGATGTCATCGAGGGCCGCCTCCTCCACCGCGAACCGTCGATCCCGCTGGAAGCGGCGAAGATGTCCACCACCCAGATGTCCTTCGACGACTCCCGGGCCCGCCGCGAGTTGGGCTACCACTCGCGTCCGGCCGGGGAGGCACTGGCCCGGGCGGCCCACTGGTTCGCCGACGCCGGGTACGTTCGGGCTGACCGACTCAGTCAATTCCGCTGGAGGACCTAGATGCGCATCGTCATCGGCTCGGACCATGCCGGCTTCGCCCTGAAGGGGCAGCTGATCCAGCACCTGGAGGATGGCGGTCATGAGGTGACCGACATCGGGACCCACTCGGAGGTGCCGGTGGACTACCCGCCGATCTGTGCCGATGTCGCCCGCCGGGTGGTGCGGGGGGAGGGAACCATGGGCGTCGTCATCGGCGGCAGCGGCCAAGGTGAGGCGATGTCCGCCAACAAGGTCCACGGAGCCCGAGCCGCCCTCTGCCACGACGAGTACACGGCCCGTTTCGCCCGCCGCCACAACGACGCCAATGTGCTCTCCCTCGGTGCCCGGGTGGTGGCCACCGAACTGGCTTTCGACATTCTCGACGTCTTTCTCGCCACCGGGTTCGACGGGGGGCGCCACGTGGCCCGGATCGAGGAGCTGGTGGACATCGAAATCGAGGAGTCCCGACAGCTGGCTCCCCCCGGGAGCCAGCCCCCGCCCGCCCCCTGATGGAGCCACCTCCCCGGCCGATCCGGTACCGGGCCGACGCGGTGATCCCGAGCGACGGTACCGGGCGGGTGTTCCGACCCGGAGAGGTCGAGGTGGCAGGGGACGCCGTCACCTATGTGGGGCCGGTCCGGGAGGGTGATGGCGGTCCCGGGGCATCGGCCTTCGAACTGGTTCAGCTCTCCGGGCTCCTGCTCCCGGGCTTCGTCAACGTGCACGGCCACTCGCCGATGATCCTCTTCCGGGGGACCGGGGAGAACCTCCCGCTGCTCCGCTGGCTCGAAGAGGTGCTGTGGCCCCGAGAGGCCAGGTTGACGCCGGAGGATGTCTTCTGGGGGATGAGCCTGGCGGCCGCCGAGCTCTTGCAGCGGGGAGTGACCACCACCTGCGAGATGTACTTCTTCGAGGACGCGGTGGCCGACGCGGTGATGGCGGCCGGATCCCGGGCGGTGATCACCCCGGCGGCCTTGGACGTGACCCGACCGGCCGGCGACGCCACCGACCGGGCCTGGTGGTCCAACCGGCTCGACG
>DATARI010000144.1:0-26206 GCA_036264255.1 Acidimicrobiales bacterium
CCACGGCAACCATCGCCGGGGCAAGGATGGACAGACTGCCGGTCATCTCGGCCACCATCAGCATCACGGCTAGGGGTGCACGTGAGATACCGCCGAAGCAACACATCATGCCGACGATGACGTACGGAGCAGGGTTAAGGCCCATGGAAGGGGCCACGGGTTCAAAGAGCCGCCAGACTGACGCCCCGATGAACGCCCCGATAACCATGCCCGGCCCGAAGATACCCCCCGAACCGCCCGACCCGATAGAGAGGCTGGTGGCCAAGATTCTGGCGAACGGCAGAATCAGAACGATCCACAACGGCAACGACAGCAGTTGGTGGCCGAGGCCCTGCTGGATCCATCCGTATCCGGTTCCGAGCACCTCAGGGATGGCCAGGGCGATGAGACCGACAACGACCCCGCCGACAGCCGGCTTGATCCAACCGGGCATCTGCAGGCGTCCGAACAGAGCCGAGAGGCCGTAGAAGCTCTTGGCGTAGAGGAGGCCGATGAGACCACCCAGCACACCGATCAAGACGAACCACACCAGATGGGTCGGATCGGAGAAGTGGTAGCTGCCGGCAAAGCCGAACAGGGGCGTGAACCCGAACGTTGCGCCGAAGATGACGTAGCCGACCAGCGAGGCCACGAAGCTCGGGAGCAGCGCTTCTGCGTCGAAGTCGTCCCGGTAGAGGATCTCGGTCGCCAGGACCGCTCCGCCGAGGGGTGCCCCGAAGATGGCCCCGATCCCGGAGCCGATCCCCGTGACGACCGCGATGCGAGCATCAGCGGGACTGAGGTCGAGTTCCCGGGCGAGCAAGGAGGCGAACCCGGCGCTGATCTGTCCAGTCGGACCCTCTCGACCTCCCGAGCCACCCGAACCAATGGTGAGGGCGGACGCCACGATCTTGACGATCACCGCTCGGAAGCGGATGCCCCGAGGGTTGTGGTGGACGGCCGAGATGGCGGCGTCGGTGCCGTGGCCTTCTGCCTCGGGGGCGAATCGGAACACCAGGATTGCCCCGAGCAGCGCGCCGAATCCCACGACCAAGGGAATTGCCCAGGGTCGGGTGAACGAGGCCGAGGCCGACTGCCCGCCTTCGCCAATCGGGGTGGGCACGTGGTAGCCGCCCAATGTGCCCAAGAAGAAATGGGTGCAGGCCAGGAGGGCTTCGTAGAACACGACGGCACCGATTCCGGCCATCGACCCGATCAGCACACCGAGGACCAGCCACTTCTGGAGGTAGGAAGCACCGCTAAGCCAGCGGGAGGCCCGGGTCATTGTGGCCCGCCACGAGGTTCGGCGGAAGATTGTCATGGGGTGTGCTGACCCACCTACAGATCCCACCCGGTGGACCAATCCTGTTCGGGCACTTCGCCGGCCGCTGCGGTGAGCCGTTGGAGCGAGTCGACCAGCGCCGCCTGTTGCTCGTAGGGGATGGCCTCGAGGAGGTGGGCGATCTCCGCCCGCCTCCGCCCGGTCACTGCATTCACCAACTTGTGACCCTTTTTGGCCAATGTCAACCGGATCAGGCGTCGGTCGACGCGGTCATGACGGCGGACGATCAGGCCCTTTCGGAGCAGGCGGTCACACATGCGAGTGGCGGTCGGGGGAGTGACATCCACCGCCTCGGCCAGTGCGGCGAGACTCTGCGGTCCCCGGGACGCCAGCACGACCAAGGTGCGGTACTGAGTGAGCGTCACTTCCTCGGCAACGTCCCCCAGGGAGCGCGCCGCGACGGCGACAAGCACACGACTGGCGCTCAGCACGGCCTCGACGAGCGCGTCTCGTTCGACCTGTCCGAAGTTGGCCTTGATGGTCATATACTAATGATTGTAGTAGCTAATGGTCTGCGTACCACCGGGTCATGACGAGCTTGAGGACCTGTTACGCCTAACGCCCGGAGCGCGCACGTGAAGGCGGACCTGCCGTTCCGGGGCAGTGGGTCCGCCAACTCCGCCCTGACGTGATCTCGATTTGAACTCGCTTATGACGGGTCGTCCCGGTATTTACTCCATTCGAGGGGGTGCGAGCGGGATCGTGGACACCACGCCCTGAGTCCCGGCAGCCCGACAAACCTCGTCATTCGAGTGCGAGCCGAATCGCGTTCGGTGTAGTAGACCGATTGCACCGAACCGGAGGAACCAAGATGGCCCGAAAGAAGTCACTCCGCAGTCAGCTGTATCGAGCCGCAAGGGACCTCGGCAACGTCGAAGCTGTCGAGCACGGCGGTATCGAGGGTGGTGCCAAGCGATACGCCCGGCGTGCGGTGTACCGAAGAACCAACTCGGTGACCGCATCCTTCTTGCGGGCTTTCGGACTACAGGGGACCCGCCGCCGGCGGTAGTGATGTCTCAGATTCGAGGGCATCAGGATTCATAGGGGCCAAATCGACACGGTCGGTGAGGTGCTTCAGCATCGCCTCCATCCGGTCAAGCCGCTCGGTAAGGGCCTCCATCCCCTCATCGGACTGCTGTTCGACGAAGTAACTCGCCACTGTGGCAGTCAGGACCCCGATCAACCCGATGCCTACCAACATCAGGACAACGGCTACTCCTCGTCCGCCGGCGGACACCGGGTAGCGATCGCCGTAGCCCACCGTTGTCACGGTGACCATCGCCCACCACAGTGCGTCGGAGAAGCTGTGGATGTTGGATCCGATCGCGTGCTGCTCGAACGACAGCACCAGCCCGGCACAGGCGAAGATGATCAGCACCACGGCCAGCAAGACGAAATGAAGCCCACGATGCGTGATCAGCGCTCTCGCCCGGCGCAGCGCATTGACCAGAACAATCCCGACTCGGCTGAGCGTGAGCAACCGGAGCAGCCGGGCCGCTCGCAGGGGTCGAAGCATCGGGAGAGCGATCACCGCCAGATCCACCAGGTGGTGGGCGACAAAACTTCTCCGGGACGGGGCCAAATAGAGCTTCGTCACGTATTCGACCACGAAGGCGGCCCAGACGAAGTAGTCGATCGTTTCGAAAGTGAGGTTGAGCCCCGGGGACAGCGTGACCACGAAAGGGATAACCAGGACCGGAAGCCACGCCAGAGCCAGAACCGTCAGCGGGAGTTCCACCGCGGCCGAAAAGCGGTCGTAGGCATCCTGGGTGTTGTCAGGCATCCGCGGAAGTGTGTCATCTATGGCGATCGGGCGCACTCGGCACTCCGGCCGTTCGCATAGGGTCACGGCATGGCCATCTACCAATTAGGCGATCTCACCCCCAAAGTCGACCCAGAGGCGTACGTGCACCCGGACGCGGTCGTCATCGGAGACGTCACCATCGGAGCCGGGGCAACGATTTGGCCGACCGCGGTACTCCGGGGGGACTATGGAACGATCACCATCGGTGCCCGGAGCTCGGTCCAGGACGGGACGGTGATCCACGCCGGGCCCGGGTTCCCCACCATCGTCGGGGAAGGCTGCGTCATCGGCCATCTGGCCCACCTGGAGGGGTGCACCCTCCAAGACGACTCGCTGGTGGGATCCGGCTCGGTGGTCCTCCACCACGCCGTCATCGAATCCGGGGCCACCGTGGCCGCCAACGCCGTCGTTCCCAACCGGATGGTGGTGCCGGCCAACGCATTGGCCGTCGGGATTCCCGCCTCCATCAAACCCGGCAAATCGGACGCGGCGATGATCAAAATGTCGGCTGCCGTCTATGTGGAGAACGGGCAGAACTTCCGAAAGAACCTCACCCGGATCGACTGAACCGCCGGATCGGCGTCCCCAAGGCGGGTATCCCCGTTCGAGGCAGGTGGAGACGACAGAATCGCTCCATGCAGGGGACCCTCATCCACGGACACGAACAGGTGACCGCGACCCGGGAACTGATCAATCAGAGCCTCGCCTCCGGCGACTTCTTTTGGCTCGACCTCGACGGTGTCGACAACGAGGCCCACGACGTTCTCCTCACGTCATTTCACATCCACCATCTCGCCGCTGATGACGCGAAGCAATTCGGACAGCGCCCGAAGGTCGAGGATTATGACGGCTTCACCTACATGGTGGTGCACGGTGCCGGCCTCAACGGCAAGGGGACCCTCGAAGTCCATTTCATCATTTCCGAGCACTACGTGATCACTGTGCACCGAGGGACCTGTCCGCCACTGGATGCCGTCCTCGAGCGGCAGGAGCGCCGAGGAGCGGACGATGTGGTGACTCCCCAGTTCACCGTGCTCTATGTGATGGTCGACCACCTGGTCGACAGCTTCTTCCCGTTTCTGGATGTGTTCGACAATCAGATCGACGATCTCGAGGACGCCATCCTGGTCAACCCCACCAACAAACAACTGGGGACCCTGTTCGACATGAAGCGCAATCTGATCTCGGTGCGGAAGGCCGTCACCCCCCAACGCGACATGTTCGCCGAGATCATCTCCGGGGTGTCGCCGATCCCCGGTGTCACCGACGAGGGTCAGCGGTACATGCGGGACATCTACGACCATCTGATTCGCATCGGCGATCTGGTCGACGGCTACCGCGACCTGTTGAGCGGAGCGCTGGACACCCACCTGTCCACTGTCTCGAACCGCCTCAACGTGGTGATGAAGCAACTCACCATCATCGCCACCATCTTTTTGCCGCTCACTTTCATCACCGGCTTCTTCGGCCAGAACTTCGCGTGGCTGGTCACCCGGATCACCAGCGGATGGGCGTTTGTGATCTTTGCCATTTTGTTCGAGGTGCTCTGCGCGCTGGGCCTGGCGGTCTACTTTCGCAAGAAGGGATGGCTCGGGGGCGACTCCAGCTAATTGTTTAGCCGCCTGAGCCGTCCCCGAACACGGCTTTCCACGATCGCCAGGACATCACCGACAGGGCCGAACACGCCGAGAGCAACGACGCCGCCCCCAGGAAGGACCCGACCGAGGCCACCGACAGGGCCGAGCCGATCGATCCGATGGACAGGATCGACCCCACCGACCCGATGGAGAGGATCGACCCCTTCGAGTTGATCGACAGGAGCGAGTCGGTGGAGTTGACCGACCAACGGGAGATGATTACAGACTGCTTCGGGCTCGCCATCGCCCAATCATGCCCGCCGACGTCCAGGCCTGCACGGCTCGAGGCCTACGGCGTGTGGACCCCGTCACCGGCGGCGTCCATCACCCACCACCGCCCTCCAAGATTGGTCAGTCCCTGGCCGGTGGCCTCGCCCGGCGCGGTGTCCTGGGGCCAGGTGTAAAGGGGCCAACCGTTGTAGGTGATCTGGGTGGAACCGTCCGCCCGTGGGGCAGTGCCGAGCAGCCCGGGCTTGATACCTGGCCCGGGAAGGGGAGCGGTCGTCCCCGGCGGCAAGGTGAGGGGTGGCCACTGCACCGCGCAGAGTCCGCTGCACTTGGACGGCGACCCCTGCTGGTCGGCCGCGAATTGATAGAGGGTCAGCCCCTCCCCATCCACCAACACCTGACCGAGCCCGGACACCGTGGCGATCTTGATCTCATCGGCCGGGCCTTTCTCGAACTGTGGCTTCGCCGTCCCGTAGGGCGCGTGGACGGCGGCTCCGGGGGCGACGCTGCACGCAGTGAGCAGGCTGCCCGCCATCACCAGGGCTCCCGCCACCCACCGCCGGCGCGACGGAGCCCGGCCAAGACTCATTGATCGAAGGACTCAGAATGACCGCTTTCGATGATTTCCTCGAGTGGCGGGCTCGGGTAGACACCGATGCCCGGGCGCCATCCGGCGGCCAGCTTTTGGTCGCCAACCCCGCCTTCGCTCCAGATGTGACAGGTGTTCCGGACCCAAGGCGTGCCGGTCTCGGTGATGACCTCTTGGACCTCACCCCGTGAATTGGCCTGCGCCCGCCTCGAGGTGACCGACTGGACCACGACCGGGCCGAGCGAACGGGCCAGGTGCTCCAAGTGAGTGCACCCTTTGGGCCCGCCAAACAGATTCTGGACCTCCCGGGTGTAGCCGCGGCCGACCTGTAGTCCCGCCAGGGCCCGGAAGGCACCGACGATGGCCGGACATTCGTTGTGGGGGAAGATGTGCATGACCGCGTCGGACTCGGTGATGGTCAAGTCCTCCACCCGTACTGTCACTCGAAGCTCCATGTCGTGAAGGCGGTGGACCGCGCTCCCGTCCGCCGCCCAGGGTCGGGTGTCCCTCAGCCTCCCAACGATGGTCAGGTGGTCCCCTTCGTCGAAGGCTTGGTACTCGATGGATCGCACATGGAGAGGGACGCGGGGACTGTCCGGGGAGGTGAGGCTCATGCCCGCGGGGGCAGATCGACGACCACGTAGGACCACAGCTCGCTGTGGGTACCCACCGGCGGGGGAGTGGCGGCGTCCTCTCCCGAGTCGCCTCCGCCCGATGGGCCCCGGTGGCCATGGGCGAAGGCCGGGGACGACACCCAGGTGTTGAATGAGTCCTCATCCCTCCAGCGGGTGATGACCAGCCAGGTGCCGCGATCGTCGTTCGGCTGCATGAGCTCGAAGCCCTCGAAGCCCTCTGCGTCATCGACGGCCCCGGCTCGGTTGGCGAACCGCCGAGCCAGCTCGTCCCCCGATCCCTCCCGTACGGTGATGGCGTTGATCTTCACGACTGTCATGGCCCGATCATTGCCGCCGGGGTCGGCGGGTCCAAATCGGGGGCCCCGCATTTCGAATTTCGGACCGGCTGTCACCGACCTCGGAACCCGCCTCATCACACCGACGTAGTTACGCCGGTGTGGTACCCTTACCCCCAGGTTGACGTTCATCTGTCGGAGAACTGTCGGAGCTGGGTCAACCTCTTATTGAGGTGGAGGAACGCTGATGGACTCGAGCAAGAACGAAGCCGTCCTCGAAGACGGCTTCCGCGGACCGCAGGTCTGCTCCCTGGTCGGTATCACCTACCGCCAACTCGACTATTGGGCCCGCACCGGATTGCTTCGCCCCTCCATCACCGACGCCAACGGCAGTGGTACCCAGCGCCGCTACTCGTATGGCGATGTGATCGAACTGAAGGTCATCAAACGCCTCCTCGATGCCGGGCTGAAACTCCAACAGGCCCGTCAGGCGGTCGAGTGCCTCCGGAGCGATCTCGGAGCGGATTTGTCGTCGGCGCAGCTGGTGCTGGCAGGGACCCGTTCGGTTCTGGCCCACTCCAATGGGGAGGTGGTCGACCTGCTGGCCGGCGGCCAAGGGGTGTTCAACATCCTTCCCCTCTCCGGCGTGGTGAAGGAGCTCGAAGCCGCCATCGTCGAGATCGATCTTCCCGCCCCGGTGGGCCGGTCGCCCAGGCATCCAGCCGCCGCCTATCTGGCCGAAGCCGAGGCTGCCGAGCGTTGAGCCTTTCGGCGTCAAGGTTGCAGGGCCGGTCACGGGCCGGCGAGATCCGATTCGCTCATGAGTCGGAACGACGGTTCTCCCGCGTCCTCGACTTCTATGACGTCCCCTGGGAATACGAGCCGGTCGAGTTCTCCCTGCAGTGGGATGAAGAGGGTCGAACCACTGCCGGCTTCCGCCCTGACTTCTGGTTGCCCGACCAACATCTGTTCGTCGAACTCACCACCCTCAACCAGCGCCACGTCACCAAGAAGAACGGCAAGGTCCGGCGGATGGGCGAGCTCTACCCGGACGTGCGGATCAAGATCCTCTACCAGCGGGACACCTTGGCGCTGCTGGCCAAATACGGTCTGGCCGGAGGGGGCCCGGGGGAGTGGGGAACTGTTCGTTCCGCGTGACGGCGCCGGTCGACCTTGCCAGTAGCCTTTCGGGGTGAATGACGCCTCGCATGACCCCGTGGATGCCGGACAGCCGCTCCGCCATACCCCGCTGATCAACGCCCACGCCGGGTTGGGGGCGAAGTTGGTCGGCTTCGGGGGCTGGGAGATGCCGCTCGCCTACCCGGGTGGAACATTGGCCGAGCACCGGGCGTGCCGCACCGATGCGGTCGCCTTCGACGTGAGCCACCTCGGCACCGTCCGGGTGACGGGCGAGGGCGCTTTCGACCGTTTGCAGTCCGCCCTGTCCAATGACCTCCGGCGGATCGGCCCGGGTCGGGCCCAGTACACCCACCTGCTTTCCGACGACGACGGCTCAGTGGTCGACGACATCATTGTCTGGTGGATCTCCGATGATGTCTTCGACGTCATGCCCAACGCCTCCAACACCGCCCGGGTCGTCGAGGCCATCGGGGGGGACGACACCACCGCGTCCCGAGCCATCATCGCCATCCAGGGCCCCCACGCCCGGACCCGTCTGGAGACCATCGCTCCCTCCGCCTCCGGGGTTCCCCGATTTCATGTCGCCGACTTCGAGTGGGAAGGGGTGCCGTGCCTGGTGGCCGGCACCGGCTACACCGGGGAGGAAGGGGTCGAATGTGCCGTCCCCGCGGAGATCGCCGAGTCGTTCTGGTCGGCCGTTCTCGGCACCGGGGTGCAACCGGCCGGTCTCGGGGCCCGGGACACCCTTCGACTGGAGGCCGGCCTGCCCCTCCACGGACACGAGCTGGGACCGGGAATTACCCCCCTCCAGGCCGGACTCGGCTGGGTCATCGGTTGGGACAAGGAGTCCTTCCGGGGACGGGACGCTCTGATGGCCGAAAAAGAGGTCGGACCGGCCCGGCACCTGCTGGGGATGACCACCGAGGGCCGGCAGCCCCCCCGGGAACACTCGGTGGTCGCCGAGGACGGGCAGCCGGTCGGCTTCGTCACCAGCGGCAACTTCTCGCCGATGCTCGAACACGGGATCGCGCTGGGGCTGGTGGACACCGGAGCGGACGCCGCCCCCGGCTCAACAGTTACCATCGAGCAGCGCGGACGAACCATGGAAGCCACCGTGGTGAAGACCCCGTTTGTTCGAGCTGGACAATTTGCTGCCAGACGCTGATCCGCTAGCCGCCTTCGAGACGACCACCACCCAAGGAGCAACCACACCGTGGGCACCTACATCCCGCACACCGAAGACGAGATCGCCAGCATGCTCGCCTTCTTGGGCCTGTCCACCATCGACGAGCTGTTCGCCGAGGTCCCGGAGGCCCTGAAGCTCCAACGGGGTCTGGAATTGGCCGACGGGGCCGGCGAGCCGGACGTGCTCGCCCATCTGGATGCCTACGCCAACCGCAACCAGGCCCGGAGCGACCGCCTGCTCTGCTTCGCCGGCGGGGGGGCGTATGACCACGAGATCCCGGCGGTGACCAAGGCACTGGCCGGTCGGTCGGAGTTCGTCACCTCCTACACGCCCTATCAACCCGAAGTGGCACAGGGTGTCCTCCAGGCCGTCTTCGAGTTCCAGACGATGATCGCCCGCCTGTTCGGGTTACCGGTGGCCAATGCCTCCCTCTACGATGGGGCCAGCGCCACTGTGGAGGCGGTCAACCTCGGCGTCGCCGCTTCGGGGCGGAACACGGTTTGGGTATCCGAGGGGATCCACCCGCACTGGCGGCAGATGCTCGCCACCTGCGCGGCAGGAACCGGTCACCAGCTCCGCACCATCAAGTTGGTCGACGGCCTGACCGTCTGGCCGGAGACCGACATGCCGATCGACGAGCGGCCCGGGGTGGTGCTGGTCGGCTATCCCAACTACCTGGGCTGCCTCGAAGACATCCCCGCCGCCCGGGCGATCTGCAACGACACCGGGGCAATGCTGGTCGTCGCCACCGATCCGGTGTCGTTGGGTGTCCTCAAGTCGCCGGGGGAGTGGGGGGCCGACGTGGTGGTGGGGGAGGGCCAGCTGTTCGGCACCACCCTCGGTTTCGGCGGCCCCTATCTCGGCCTCTTTGCCTGTGCCCAGTCCCACGTCCGGCGCTTGCCCGGGCGGCTGGTCGGGGAAACGGTGGACCTCGATGGCCGGCGCGCCTATGTCACCACCCTCCGGGCTCGCGAGCAGGACATCCGGAGAGAGAAAGCCACCTCCAACGTCTGCACCAACCAGACCTTGATGGCGGTCACCGCCGCCATTCAGATGGCCTGGCTGGGGACGAGCGGCCTGGCCGAGCTCGGCCTCCGTTGCGCCCGCGCCACCCGGTACACCCGGGACGCACTGCTCGCCATCGACGGTGTGGAGCCCTACGCCACCGCCCCGGTGTTCCGGGAGTTCGCGGTGCGCACCCCGGTGGCCGCCGACACCGTGGTGGAGCGGATGGCCGATGCCGGATTCCTGGCCGGGATCCCGCTCGGCAGCGAATTCGACCAGGGGGAGCAGGGATTGCTGATCGCAGTGACCGAACGCCGAACCCGGGACGAGATCGACGCCTATGTCACTGCCTTCGCCAAGGCGGTGGCGTGATGAGCGGGTCCAATCTCCTGCCGGGCCCTGCCGCCCCCGGAGGCAAGGCCACCAGTGCTCCACTGCTGGGTCGGGATGCCGAGCCGACCATTTTCGAGCTCTCCTATCCCGGTCGCCAGGCCTGGTCGTTCCGGACGACCGGAATCCCCGAGGTTGACCTGGACGACCTAATTCCGGCCGGGCACGCCCGGTCCGAGCCGGTGCCGTTGGCCGAAGTGTCGGAGCGGGACCTGGTCGCCCACTTCACTCGTCTCTCCCACCGGCAGTTCTCGGTCGACCTGGGTGGCTATCCGCTGGGGTCCTGCACCATGAAGTACAACCCCAAGGTCTGCGACGCAGTGGCCGCCCTTCCAGGGCTGGCCGGCGTCCATCCCGCCGCGCCCGCCTCGCTGACCCAGGGATGGCTGGGCCTAATGGTCGAGGTGGAGGAGACCCTCTGCGAGATCACCGGCATGGCCGCCGCCACGCTGCAACCGGCGGCCGGAGCCTCGGGCGAGCTCACCGGTCTGCTCCTCATGCGGGCCTGGCACGACGCTCAGGGGGCGCCCCGGCACAAGGTGATCATTCCCGACTCCGCCCACGGCACCAATCCTGCCTCGGTGACCCTCGGAGGCTACGAGGTGGTGACCGTGCCCAGTGACGCCCGTGGGTGCGTCGACATGGAGGCGCTGGAGTCGGTGTTGGACGAGGACGTGGCCGGGATCATGCTGACCAACCCCAACACCCTCGGTCTGTTCGAGGAGGACATCGCCGCCATCGCCGCCGCCGTCCACAAGGTCGGAGGGCTGCTCTATTACGACGGCGCCAACCTCAACGCCATCCTCGGGGTGGTCCGGCCGGGCGACATGGGCTTCGACATCGTCCACATGAACCTGCACAAGACCTTTGCCACCCCCCACGGGGGCGGGGGTCCGGGGGCCGGCCCGGTAGCGGTATCCGAGCGCCTGGTTCCCTTCCTGCCGGGACCGAGGCCCGAGCGGGTGGTCGACGGCGCCGAGGGTACGGAGGTCTACCGCTGGCACACGCCGGAGCGCTCGATCGGCCGGATGCACTCCTGGCACGGCAACACCCTGGTCCTGGCCCGGGCGTTGGCCTACATCCTGGTCAACGGCGGGGACGGCCTCCAGAAGGTGGCCCAGATCGCCGTCCTCAACGCCAACTGGATCCGTCAGCGGCTCTCGGGCACCTATGACGTGCCCTTCGACCGGCAGTGCATGCACGAGGTGGTCCTCTCCTCCCGCAACCTCAAACAGGCCCATGGGGTGCGCGCCCTCGACATCGCCAAGCGCCTCCTCGAGGAGGGGTTCCATTCACCGACCGTCTATTTCCCGCTCATCGTGGAAGAGGCGCTGATGATCGAGCCCACCGAGACGGAAAGCCCTCAGACCCTGGAGGCCCTGGCGGTGGCCCTGGAGCTGATCGCCCACGAGGCGAACGAGCTCCCGACCGGATCGATGTCCGAAGCACCCCGCAACACCCCCGTCCGCCGGGTCGACGAGGCTCGGGCCGCCCGGACGTTGATCCCGACGTTCGACGCCCGCGCCGGGAACTAGAACGGGCCCGTCGGCATGAAGGGGGGCACCTTCTCAACCCGGTTCGTCGGCCCCTACCTCAAGGCCCATGCCTACCTCTACGAGCGCACCGACGGCCGCATCGGCAAGTACTCCAACCGGGTACCGGCACTCCTGCTCACCACCACCGGCCGGAAATCCGGGCTAGCTCGAACCCATGCGCTGACCTATGTTCGCGATCGGGGGGACGTCATCGTGGTGGCGTCCAACGGGGGGAGCGACTCGCCGCCGGCCTGGTTCTTGAACCTCCAGGCCAACCCCCGGGTGAAGGTCCGGCTGGGGCGCCAGGTGGTGGGGGCGAGGGCCCGGCTGGCTTCCCCGCAGGAGCGGGCCCAACTGTGGCCGTTGGTGAACCGGACCAACCGGGGAATGGCGCCCCTGTTCCACCCGGGGGCGAAGGGCCGCTACGACGTCCACCAGCAGCACACCTCCCGGGAGATACCGGTGGTGATCATCACCCCCGAGCGTCCCTAACCGTCAGGTTCAGCTAAGGGGCGGGATGCTGCGATGGATGACCCACCCGAGATCGGACAGGGCCTGGGAAACCGTCCAGGTCTGGCCGTTGATCGACGGATCGTTCAGATTCTGCTCGCCCTGGGTGTCGAGCATGGCATTGAGGGCGGCGGGGAGCTTGTGGGAGGTGACATCCGGGGTGGCGGCGGTGGCGAACCGCTCGTGTCCGCTGGAGTCGATGATGAAGAAGCCGTCGGAGTGGTTCACGTCGTAGGTCAGCGGTTGATGGGTCCACCAGTCCAACTGGGGAGGTGAGCCTTCCGGCACCTGCTGGGCTTCGACGTAGAAGAACGAGTTCATGGCGGCCACGTTGGCCTGGTTCCCAGTGAGGAGCGTCCAGGTGGCGCCGGTGAGCTTGGCGTAAGCCGCCAACCGTGCCGGCGTGTCCCGACCCGGGTCGACGGAATACTCGATGATCGCCACTTGCTTAGCCAGGCCGGCCTTGTTGATGGCCTGTTGCATGAGCAAGAGGTTCTGGGTGGTCAGCGGGCACACCTCCTGGCACAGCGTCAACATCGGGGCCAGGACCACTGTCTTTCCCCGGAAGGAGGCCAGCGTCGTCGGGGCGCCGTTCTGGTTGACCATTGGAATGGAGGGGACCGCCCGGTTCTGGACGATGCCCTGGGACGCCGGCGGGGTCGCGGGTGAGGCCGCACTCGCCGACGCGCACCCGGCCAAGACAACGGAGCCCACCGCCAGCACCGCCGATACCGAGACGAACCTTCCGGAGCACCATTGTGGACGTCGTCGCAACACCCGCCTGAGACTAGACAGACCCCGGTCGAAAGTCAGATCGGGCCGACGCCCGGCCCGTCAGTCCAGCAGGTCGGGTTGCTCCCGCACGATGCGGCGGAACAGCGGCTGGAAGCTGAACCAACCGGCCAGATGCGAGCCGACTTGATCGTGGGTGGTCTTGGCCATGTCCGCATCGATGAGGACCGGCTCTCCGGCGGACGAGGCCAACAGCTGAGCCTGGCACGACCGCTCCATGGTGATGAACCACCACACCGCCTCGTCCACCGATTGGCCGACGGTGAGCAGCCCGTGGTTCCGGAGGATGGTGGCCTTGTTCTCCCCGAGGGCGTGGGCGATCCGTTTGCCCTCCTCGATGTCGAGGACGACCCCGGTGTAGTCGTCGAAGACCGAGTGGTCCTGGTAGAAGGCACAGACGTCCTGGGTGATCGGATCGAGGGGCTTGCCGAGGGAGGCCCAGGACTTGCCGTAGATGGAATGGGAATGGGCGGCGGCCACCACGTCGGGTCGGGCAGCATGGACCTGGGAGTGGATGGCGAACGCGGCGGTATTGACCGGCTGGTCGCCCTCGACCACCTGGCCCTCGTCATTCACCAGGATGAGGTCCGATACCCGGATGTGCCCAAAGTGCATGCCGAACGGGTTCACCCAGAAGTGGTCGAGGCGTTCGGGATCCCGGGCGGTGATATGGCCGGCCACGCCCTCGTCGAATCCGAATTTGGAAAACAGCCGGAAGCCGGCGGCAAGTCGCTGCTTGCGGTACAGCCGCTCATCATCGGCAGAGTCGAATGTCATGGACTGCGGAAATTCGATGATCTCGGGCATAACCCCTCCTCGGCGAATCGGCGGCACAGTGGACCCGTGTCTGCGTACTAAACCCCAGTCTATGCCCCAGAACCGTTCCCGGGTCAGCGCCGATCAGGAGGTGGGTTGCACCCTCTCAGCCCTTGATCACGTTGACCACAGTTGCCACCATGGGCTCCTGTTGCTCGACACCGGCTTGGGCGAGGACCGCCTTCACGGTCGTTCCGAAGGCGTCCGCCTCCTCCTGCGAGTCCCAGATATCGAAGACCTGAACGGCACCATCTGATTCGAGGGCAACGTGGTAGGTGCGCCCTTTGGGTGCCCCTTCGCCGGCATCGTCCAACTGTTTGATCACCTCGCGGTACTTCTCCGGCGTGAATCCCACATGAGGGAAATAGATTCCAAGGGCCATCGATTTCGCCTTCTCAGCCGGTGATCACGTTGACGACGGTTGCCACCATCGGGTCCCCGAGCTCGACCCCAGCGGCCTTGAGGATGGGCACCAGGGTCGCTCCGAAGGCATCGAACTCCTCCTGCGATTCCCATATATCAAAGACCTGAACGGCACCGTCTGATTCGAGGGCAACGTGGTAGGTGCGTCCTTTGGGTGCCCCTGCGCCGGCATCGTCCAACTGTTTGATCACTTCGCGGTACTTCTCAGTTGTGAATCCCACGTGAGGGAAATAGATACCGAGTGCCATCGTGTTCCACCTCTTCCGCGTACTGGACGCTCCGATTCCACAGCCAATCCGTCAGGGCTTGACCGCTCAGGACCCTATCGCCGGACTCCCGGGGAATGTCGACCTCGCTCAAATGCCGAAACGCCATTCTGGAACGACCCGCCGATCGGAGGGGGAGTCCCGACCGACGACTGTCGCCAGTCGGGGAACGTCGTGAGGCGGCTCGGTGTCCTATCGGAAACACGGCTTTCCGTTCGCCCGACCCGAACGCTTCACCTGTTGCCGCCGATTCCCCCCTGTACGCCATTCGGCTCGCCCGGTGGGAACCAGGGGCCTGACGATGACCGGCCGATCGGCCGAAGTCAGCCAAGGTCGCTACCTGGGCCTATCTATCGTCTTGATTGACATAATATACATTATCGGCGTTCGACGTTGAGCCTGGACAGGGCGGTGCCGACCTCCCGACCGCTACTCCCGGACCGGCTCCACCACCACCCCGGTGAGATCTCGGGCCGCCTCGTAGAGGTGTTCGAAGGCTTGTTGATATGCCTTGGCACTTTTGGCGCCGGCGAGATCGGCCTCGACGTCCTCGACGGCGGCCTCGAGTCGGTACAACCGGTCATGCAATCTGTGCAGTTCGTTCTCGGTCACGATGACCTGTCCGGCCGGCAGGTTCATGGCGTCAGCTCGACGGCGGGCCTCGTACGCCCGTTGCCGGTGCGACGGGCTACAGAATCGGCGGGGACGGCCGGCGCCGGTCCGTTTGGCCAACGGACGGCCACACCAGCCGCACCGATCTATCCCGGGCAATTCCGTCACGGTGATGATATTAGGTGACACCGGACCTCGACCATTGGCAATCCGGCAGCCGGGCCAGGATGGGGCCCGGTGCGAGGGTGAAACTGAGGGCAGTGTCCGTGGCGAGTGCCCCGATGATCCGGTCTTCGGATGAAGTGACCCTCCCCCATCGTGTCGCCCGGTATCGTCGGGGGAGGAGTTCGCTGTGGATACCGATTCGTACAACTACACGTTCGATGAATTCGACCAGGAGCCGTACATCCGCACCTGCGGGCGGTGCGGACGCCAGACGTCGCCCCACTGGTCGGAGTCGTCCTGCCTCGAAGAGGCCCGGCGGCTCGGCTGGCGCCGGGTGGCGGCCTCCGATCGACCCGGGGCCAACCGGTTGGATCTCTGCGGCGCCTGCGCCGATGACGCCGGTTTCGGCCCTCCCATGGCCCGCTGGCGGTACTGAGCCCACGGAGCGGGCGGTCAGCTCCCGCCCGATGCCGCCGCGCTGTTGCTCGATGCCAACGTGGCCGTCACCGTCAGCTGCTGTTGACCTCGGTAGAGACCGATCTTCACGCTCTGGCCGGCGTGGTCTCCCTGGATGGACTGCTGGAGCTGATCGGCACCGGTGACCGCCTTCCCGTCGAAGGTGGTGATCACGTCACCCTGTTGGATGCCGGCCACGCTGGCCGGTGATCCGGCCTCGACCTGGGTCACGATGGCCCCCTGGGTGGGGATGAAGCCGTAGGCGCTGCGCAACTGGGAGGTGAGGGTCTCGATGCCGACGCCCAGGAATCCGCCTCCCTGGTTGTTGACCGACTTGTTCCGCAGGGCAGGAAGCAGCCCGGTGATCTTGTTGGCCGGAATGGCGAAGCCGATGTTCTGGGCCTGGGAGCTGCCGTTGGAACTGGCCGCCACCGCGGTGTTCATCCCGATCACCTTGCCCGAGCTATCCACCAGCGGGCCTCCGGAGTTGCCCGGATTGATGGCGGCGTCGGTCTGGAACATGTTGGTGAGGGTCTCCACCGCATTGGAGCTCGAGTCGCCGGCCTGGACGGTCCGGCCCTTGGCGGAGATGATCCCCTGGGTGACGGTGGGCGTCCCGGCCGAGAGTCCGAGGGCATTCCCGATGGCGACCACCGCGTCACCGACCTGCACGTTGTCGGAATTGCCATAACTCACGGTCGGAAGGTTCGAGGCATTGTTGATCTTCAGGAGCGCCACATCGTTGGCGGTGTCCGTATCCACCAGCGTGGCGGGCATCGCCTTGGTCTGCCCATAGAGGGTGACGGTGATGACGGTGGCACCACTGATGACGTGGTTGTTGGTGACGACCTCGCCATCGGCGGTGATGATCATCCCGGTCCCTTGTTCCTCCAGGGTGCCCGGACTCCCCCCGCCGAAGACGCCCTGGGAAGGTGCCGGGGCGGTGGCGTCGATGGACACCACCGCCGGGAGGACCCCGGCAATGACCTTTTCGATATTGGTGGTGCCGTTGAGCAGGGCGGGACCCGCGGAGATCTGCTTGACGGTGGTGGAGCCGTCATGGTTGCCGGCCGCCACGATCGACCCGCCCACCACCGAGCCGAGCAGCGCCGCCACCACCGCCACCACCACCCAGCGCCAGGACCCGGCTGCCTTCTTCTCTTTCGGAAAGACCGCAGTGACCGGCGGCGGTCCGGCCACCCCCCACACCGGGGCGACACCGATCGGAGGCGGCACGGCTCCGCTCGACGAGGTGGGGCTCCCAGGAGTTGCCGGAGGGCCGGTGGGTGGCACCCCGCCACCCGGCGGAGGCGGAACGAAGCCGGGAGGCGGAGGAGGCAGTGGCTGGCTCCAGGCCGGCGGCGGCGAGCTCGGGGGTGGTCCGACCACCGGGGTCTGCTCGGTGGCGGTCGGCGGTGCGACCGGCACCGGAGTGGTCGGCTGGCCGGCGGTCGGTGGGCCGTCGGTTGGGTCACCCGGGTTCGGTGTCTGGCTCTCGCCTTCGGGCTGTTCCACGTACCGACTCCTCTTGCTCGCGTCCGTTTCCGGACCGTCGCTCACCGGATGGTCGGCCCCTTCGCCCCCACCGCGCTGACATCGTAGGACCGGAGCCGTTTGACATACATCCATTTCAGGGGGTTCTTAACCGCTTCTTAGGTCGTGCTCATCGCCTCAGTGCCCGTGGGGGTGCCTGGCGGCAGTAGCGTGTCGCCCGGTATGGCGCATCGCATAGAAATCGAACTCACCAGTCAAACAAACGACTCCACCTGGACATGGCGCGCCGCCGGGGCCAAGCAGCCGCGCGGCACCGTCGACGCCACCCTGGTGCCGGCCGGCACCACCACCGGCGCCGTCCTTCGCGCCGAAGTGGAGACCACCTTGGACGGGACGACCGTCTTGGCACTGCTCCCCCCCAAGGGCAAGTCGACCCCCCGCAAGGTGGAGACCATCGAGGTGGTCGGCAACCCGTCGACCGGGCCCGACGTCAACGTGGTGCTGGCCTCCAAGTCGAAGGGGCGACGCCGCGACGACCGTTCGGAAGGGTCCCGGGAAGGATCCCGAGACGGATCCCGGCGGCCGGCCGACCGTCGACCCCGAACCGAAGCCGGAGAACGGGGTCCCCGCCGGGACGCCCCGGCCCGGGCTGGGGCCCGAACCGGTGCCGGCGAAGGCGCCCGTGACGGTGCCCCCTCCGACCGGCGGCGCGATCGCCCGGCCCGGCCCGGCACCCGAGAGGGTGGGCATCGGGACGGACCCCGCCGCCCGACCCCGTCCACTACCTATCGCAACGCCGCCCTCGCCACCCTCAAGCCCGAGCAACTCCCGGTGGCCGAACAGCTGCTGCGGGGCGGCATCCCCGCGGTGCGCCAGGCCATCGAAGAGCAGAACGCCCGGGCCCGGGCCGAGTCGCGGACCGAGGTCACCCCTGGCCCCCTCCTCACCCTGGCCGAGGAGCTGTTGCCCGTCGTCACCCTGGCCGCCTGGAAGGACCGGGCGTCGGTAGCCAAGAACGAGGGGAAAGACGTCCCCCTCCGGGAGCTGCGCTCCATCGTCGCCTCCGCCTCCACCGTCACCCTCGACGAGGAGGGCCGTGAGTTCCAGAAGGCCCTCCGGGCCGCGCTGGACCAGCGGGTCACCGCCTTGCGCGACGGGTGGGTGCAACGGATCTCCATCGCCCTCGACGAGGGACGGGTGGCGGACGCCCTCCGGGTCTCCATCCGCCCGCCGGAGCCGGCCACCCGCCTCTCCGCCGAGCTGGCGGTCCGACTGGCCGATGCCGCCGGCCAGGCCATGTCCTCGGAGTCGGCGCCGGCCGATTGGTTGGCCGTCCTCGAGGTGGTGGTCGATTCGCCAGTCCGACGCAACGTCAAGCCGGCCGGCCTTCCCGCCGGCGCCGACGAGGCGCTTTTGGTGGCGGCCAACAAGGCGTCCGGGTACGTCCCGGAACTGGCCAAGCTCCTCGGCCTCCCCATCCCTCCCCCACCCGGCCCTCGTCGGCCGGTGCCGGCCCGCACCACCCCTTCCCGCCGCCGGGCCTGACGCCCGACCCGGTCAGCCCGGTGCCCGCCGTTGGGGCATCAACAGGGTGGTCGGCGGATCGGACAGGAAGTCGAGCACCAGCCGGTTGAACAGTGACGGCCGCTCGAGGGGGGCAGCGTGGGAGACACCGGGCAACACCGCCAGTTCTCCCCGGGGAAGAGTGCGGTACATCTCGGTGGCGTGCTCGATGGTGACCAGGTCGTCGTCCGCCACCATCACCAGGGTGGGGGCCTCGATGGAAGCCAGCTCCGGGGTGAAGTCGAAGGGCTCCGACCACAGCGCCCGGACCTTCTCCCAGACCACCGGGAAGTGGTCGGGCCCGTCGGGGCTCACCGGGTCGTACAGCGCCCGGAACCCGGCCACCAGCTCGCCGTCGGCCGGCGCCTCGGTGAGGGTGTCGGTCCCGCCCGGCACATAGCCGGTGCTGGCCGAGTTGGCCCCGAACACCACCACCTTGGCCACCGTCTCGGGATGGTGGATCGCCATCAGCAGGGCGATGATGCCCCCGTCACTCCAACCCACCAGATGGGCGGGAGGCAGCGCCAGGGCGACCAGCAGCGCCGCGGTGGCCTCCGCCATCGCCTCGTACCGGTACGGCCCGTCGATGTCGGGAGCATGGCCGTGGCCCGGTCGCTCGGGGGCGATGACCCGGAACCGGGCGGAGAAGTCGTCGATCTGGGCCAGCCAGCCGAGATTCGAGGCCATCCCACCGTGGAGGAGGACCAGCGGCTCCCCCTCCCCCACCGCGTCGACGTACATGGTGACGCCGTCGGCCTCCACCCGGCGGTGGTCTTCGGTCCGCGGTTCCGGTGTCACTCCAGCGAGCGGTGCATCGTCAACAAGCGGGCCTTGAAGCCGGCGGCTTCGAAGAAGTTCTTGGTCTCGCGATCGCCCGGGAGGGCCACCCCGTCGATCCCGACACAGCCTCGATCGGTGAGCCAGACGACGATGCTGTCCAGCAACAGCCGCCCGAGACCCACTCCCCGGGCTTCCGGTTCGACGTAACAGATGTCGAGGTGCCCGAGGGCCCTCCCGTCGGGCAGGTGGTCCAGATGGCCCATCCCCATGCCGCAGACCTCTCCGTCGAGCGTGCCCATCAACACCAGGTGGTCGGGATCCTTCAGGTGGTCGTCGAGTGATTTGACCCCGATGGCGCCTTGATCCGAGAGCCCGGCTTCGGCCAACAGCAGCAGGCCCCCCCGACCGGCGGCCAACCCGCTGAGGAATTCACTGATCAGTTCCAGGATCCGCTGGGCATCTCGGGCATCTGCATCCCTGACTCCCTCCATGCCATCCCCTCCGCCCTGGCCCGCCCGCTCCGGGAGGGAGGTCTATGCCCGCTCTTCCAGCAATTGGTCGATCCGGCTGAGAATAGTCCGGCGTCCCCGGGTACCCGCCTCGTAGGCCCGGGCGGCGACCAGTTCTCCCCGGCTGAGCCCGTCCAGTCGTTGGACGACCTGGGAGGCCGACAGGGTGTCGAAGCCGGGGATGGCCAGTGAAGAAGCGGTGGGCACGTGTCCGTTGGTCGCCGATGCCGTCGAGGGTGTCGCCGGGGGGACCGGGATCGGAGTCGGCCCCGAGGGTGGCTCCGGCCGGTCGGCGGCCCCGCCGGTCGACGGAGGGGTCGGCACCGAGTGGAGGCCGACCGGGTTGTCGTCGGCCGGGGGGGCGGGAGTCGGTCCGGTCGCCGACTGACGGCGGAGAAGTCCCTCGCTCCGCTTCTTCAATTCCTGGGCGCCCATCTTCACCGCGAACTCGCCCATCACCCGGGCGTTGGACACCTGGGTGCCCAACCGCTCCCGGCCCAGCTCCGCCAGTTTGGGGAAGTCATCCAACGCCGACAGGATGAAACCGGCCGGCGCGTACACGAACACGTCGAGGATGCGGTCGTTGAGAGACGGGTCCTCGTTGTCTTCATCGACCATGACCGCCTCCGATCACACGCAGTCTCGGCACAGCATCTTCTTCTGGTCGGCGAGCTGATTGGGGTGCTTGACCAAGAAGCACGAGCGGCAGACGAACTCGTCAGGCTGCTTGGGCAGGACCCGGTCGACCCCCTCGGACCGGTCTTCCGGCTCGGGGGCGTCCTCGTCCTCCTCCGGCTCCTCCACCACCAGCCGTTCCTTGAGGATGACGTCCAGGCTGGCCTCCACGTCCTCGTCGTGGTCCTCTTCCTCGTCCTCGTCCTCGTCCTCGCCCGCCGTGGCCGGCTTGGCCGCGACCGGCACGTCGGGGACCACTTCTTCCTCGACGACGTCGGCCACCAACTCGTCGTCGTCATCCTCCTCGTCGACCGCCAGCGCGTCGTCGTCGATCAGGTCATCCACGTCGTCCGGGAGCGCGTCGAGGTCGGTCTCGGCGAGGTCTTCCGGTTCTTCTATTTCGTCGACTTCAGACGGCATATCTGCCCTTCAATGGTGAGTTGGCCGGGAGCATAGACGGTTGGGGACGCACTCGGTACATGGGGCAACCACGGATGGACCGCCGAGGGCCAACGGGTGTGGATCGAGGACCGCTGCTACCGGGTGTCGGGGCTGCGGTCCGTCACATCAGGCGGACCAACCCAGGGGTTCTTTGGCACCACTTTCCCGAGACCCTCGGCTGCCGCCTCTGGTTTCGGGGAACTGTTCTCTACTCAAACCCCTGGGTCATCTCCGCTTCACACACCATCCCCCCACCTCAATCCGGACCGGACAGTTAACCGCCGGGAACGTCAATTGGAGCGCATGGGATGTGCGCACGATACGCCAAAGGTCCCTGAGGTCGTCAAACCATAAATGTGACCCCTGACCAGGTACTTCTATCAAGTTCCCAGGTCAGGGACGCGAAGTAATTTGGTTGGCCGCCTGCAGTCCGCGTTTCTCTTCGGCCCGGCGCTCCGATTCCAGTCGCTCCAGATCCCGTCCCCCGTAATCGACGTAGGACATCGCCTCGGCCAGCAGCCGATGACCGGCCTGGTCAGCGATCTGACGATGCATCTCCTGGGCCACCCAGCGATAGGTGGGATGGCCCTGGGCGCCCGACCGCAGCTCCGTCAGGTGCATGGCTTCCCGGGCATTCATCTGCATCGAATACCGGATCCGGTAGGCCAGCGCCACCGCGTAGGCCGACTCGTGGGGGAACCCCGGGGCCATGGCGGCATGAAGATCCCGGGACCGCTCCATCGAGGCGATGTAGGCGGACTACACCCCCGCCTCCGCCACCGTCTCGGGCACGTCGTAGCCGAGTGCGGTGCCGAGCGACTGCCACTCGATGGTCAACATCCGGTGGCGCTGCAGGTCCCGGAACGCTCCGTAGTCGCTGACTACGTCGAACCGGTAGCCGGTCCGCTCGAAGGCCCGGCCGGGCCGGTGGCGCCGGTTGGTGCGATCGCCCACATAGGCCCGCAGCACCGCCCGGCGGTCGTCGGCGCCCATCCCCTCGACCCGCCGCCTCACCGCCTCCTCCGAGCGGTTGGTGAGGGGGGCACAGATGGCGGTGATCACCTTCTCCTCCCCGTCGGGGTCGAAGTCGACCAGCGTCACCGACGGGGTGCCCGAGGGTCCCGACACCGGCCCCTCCTCCGGCTGGCAAAGATCCGGGAACAGCGTCTCGACCAGGCGCCCGGTGTCGGCGCGGGTCTTCTCCAGGTAGGCCGACCACGCCCCTCCCCGCTCCGGCAGGTCGACCCGCTGCAGGAACGACGGGATCACCTTGCGCAGCTCTTCCAACATCATCGCCGCGTAGCGGCGGGCTTCGGGCAGGGGGTGCGAGCGCATCCGCAACAGCAGCATCTCGTAGGACTGGCCGGTGCCGTAGATGCCGACGTTGGACAGCGAGCCGGCGGGCAGCAGGCCCCGGAGGGAGTCGAGGGCCTTGGCTTTCACCGCCTGTCGGTGGACGAAGTCGGAGTCGCCGGCCTGGCGCGGGTGCCGTTTGGTCAGCCAGGCCTGGACCTCGGCCAGGAGCTCGCCGTAGGTGTCGAACATCCGGTCCATGTCCCCGACGTAACGGGCGCCGAGCGAGGAGTCGAGCAGGCCGGGTTCGCGGTAGTAACGGTAGTGACCGGTGGTGAGCCGGCTGTCGTAGCCGATGTAGCGGGTGGACTGCTCGAGGTAGGCCATCAGCCGCCCCCACTCGAGGATCTTGGTCAGGACGTTGGAGGCCTGCTCGCAGGCCAGGTGGACCCCGCCCAGCTGGGCCACCGAGTCGTCGCCGTACTCGAAGAACACCTTCTCGTAGAGCTGCTCGGCCCGCTCGACCCCCACGGTGGCATCGACGGTGGCGTCCCCGGCGATGTCCAACTCGCCGACGAACTCGTCGAGGAACAGACGCCGCAGGCTCTTCGGGGAGCGCGAATACCGGGCGAACAGGGCCCCTTTGACCACCTCGGGCAAGTTGACCAGGGCGAACACCGGCAGGTCGAGGTTGGTGACATACCGTCGGAGAATGTCCTCCTCGGCGGGGCTGAAGGTTTCGACGGCGTAGGGGAGCATGCCCGGATCACACTAGGACCGGGCCGGGCCGTCAGGCGCGGACCCCACCGGAACAGGATCATCGGCCGCCACCACCCCCCGGCGGAGGAGGGCGACGGCCAGCCCGGCCGACTCGGCGGTGTCCGGATCCCGTGCCACCTGGGCCAGCTGGCGGACCAGATCGATCAGCTGGCGGATGTTCCTCACAAAGTCCCCGGGGGCCAGATCGTTGTGGCGGAGGACCGAGGACAGCAGGCCTCCCTGGGCCCAGGCCACCGCCGATCGGGCCAGGCCGGGATCCGGGCGGCGGGTCCGCCGCAGCCCGTGGCGGCGCTCCTCGGCCCGCAGTCCGGCGGCCAGGGATTCGAGGGCGGCCAGTCGTTCCGCCACCGGCCGCGGCTTGGGCATCGAGGGGTCCTCCTCGGCCCGGCGGGCCTCGAAGGTGAGCCCGGAGACCACCCCGGCCAGCTGGGCCGGCTCCAGCCCGTCGAAGAGCCCCGCCCGCAACGCTTCGGAGACCAGCAGATCCGACTCGTGGTAGATGCCGGCCAATACCTCCCCGGCGGCGGTGACCCGCCAGCCGTCGACATAGCCCCGGGACTCGAGGACGGCCAGCCGGCGATCCAACTGGGCGGGCAGCGACAGCGATCCGGGCGGCGCCTGCCACTGGCCGTAAGAGGCGGCCAACAGGGTGTGGGCCGCCTCCCGGTCCCACCGCCGGACCAGGTTGACGGCCAGGTTGTAGGTGGGATGGAAGGAGGAGACCAGATCGGGCGGGTCCGCCAGGGCGGTGGCCGCCACCTGCCCGAAGGTGGTGGCCTGGGACCAGAGCACCACCGCGTGGCCGACGGTGTCGATCCCCCGCCGGCCGGCCCGGCCGGTCAGCTGCTGGTACTCCCCGGCGGTCAGTGCCGAGGTGTCGCTGCCCCGGAACTTGGCGAACCGCTCGACGACCACCGTTCGGGCGGGCATGTTGATCCCGAGGGCGAGGGTCTCGGTGGCGAACACCAATTTCAGCAATCCTTCCGAGAAGCAGTGCTCCACCGCCTGGCGGAAGGCCGGTACCAGGCCGGCGTGGTGGGGGGCGATCCCCGCCTCCAGGGCCTCCGCCCACGGCCCGTAGCCGAGGGCGGAGAGATCGTCGTCGGAGAGCCGCTCCACCGCCTCCTCGGTGATCTCCCGGATCCGCACCCGTTGCTCGGGGGTGGTGAGCCGGATCCCGTCCTGCAGGCACTGGCGGGTGGCGTCGTCGCAGGCGGCCCGGGAGAAGATGAAGGTGATGGCGGGCAGCATCCCGGCATCGGACAGGTAGTCGGCCATCTCGGTGCGCCGGGGGGTCCGGAACCGGTGGCGGGTGTTCCGCTGCCGTCGCTGGTCGAGGCGCAGGCCGTCGGGGTTGGGCTTCCCCTGGCGGAACAGCGGCAGCACGGTGATCCGGTGGCTCCCCCGCTCGGCCACCGCGTAGTGGTGCTGGAGGGTCACCGGCCGGTGGGTCTCGGTCACCACCTGGGTGGTCCCCCGCACCGAGGACAACCAGGCCCCGAAGTCGGCGGCGTTGTTGACGGTGGCCGACAGGCTGACGAATCGGACCGGGCGGGGGGTGAGGACCAGCACCTCTTCCCACACCGATCCCCGATAGGGATCCTGGAGGTAGTGGACCTCGTCGAGGATGATGACCTCCAGGCCTTCCAGCATCGACGAATTGGAGAACAGCATGTTCCGGAGGACCTCGGTGGTCATCACCACGATCGGCGCCCGGGGGTGGTGGGAGACGTCTCCGGTCAGGAGGCCGACCCGCTCCGCCCCGTAGCGCTCCGACAGCTCGGCGAACTTCTGGTTGGAGAGCGCCTTGATCGGCGTGGTGTAGAACGCCTTGCCGCCCAGGGCCAACGCGGTGGCCGCCGCGTAGTCGGCGATGATGGTCTTCCCCGATCCGGTGGGCGCCGACACCAGCACCGACTCCCCCCGGTCGATGGCGTCCATCGCCTGGTGTTGGAACGGGTCGAGTGGAAACCCCAGACCCGCCTCGAACCGGGCCCGCAAGACTGCATCGGCTCCGCCGTCGGACCCACCGGCATCCCGACCGGCGCTCACCGGTTGAGGATCTTACCGATGACGATCGAGGCCTCGTAGAACAGATAGAGGGGGATGGCCATGGCCATCATCGAGAAGGGATCCGAGCTCGGGGTCACCACCCCGGCCACCACCACGATCAAGACGATGGCCCACCGGCGCCAAGAGGACAGCTGCTTCGGGGTCAGCACCCCGGCCACCTGGAGCGACACCAACAGCACCGGGAACTCGAAGGTGAGCCCGAAGACGGTCATCAACAACACGATGAGGCTCAGGTACTTGGTGGGGTCGAGGATCTGGTTGAGGCTCGGGCCCCCGACCGAGTCCAAGAACTTGAGGGCGTGGGGGAAGGTCACATAGGCCACCAGGCACCCGAGGGCGAACAGGGTGATGGAGGCCACGATGAAGGGGATGGCGTACTTCTTCTCCTTCGGGTTGAGCCCGGGGGTGATGAACCGCCACAGCTCCCACAAGAGCACCGGGGAGGAGGCGAACAGCCCGCCATAGGCGGCGATCTTCACCCGGAGGGAGAGTCCGTCGAGGGGCCCGGTGATGTAGAAGGCACAGTGGTGGGGAGCCGCCTGGCAGTAGGGCTCCTTCAGGAAGTGGAGGATCGGGTTGTAGACGATGAAGGCGACGGTGGCGGCCACGATGAAGGCCAGGGCACACACCAGCACCCGGCGCCGGAGCTCGGTCAGGTGCTCGACCAGGGTCATCGAGTCGGGTTTGGCTCTGGTCTCGCTCCGCCGTTTCAGGCTGATAGCCATCGTGTTCGTCCTCGAGCCGCCGGCGATCGGTGAACTAGTTCATGCCCGGGTCGTCGGGCACCTCGACGCCCGACACCCGGACCCGGTG
>DATARI010000227.1:0-3590 GCA_036264255.1 Acidimicrobiales bacterium
CAGAGGCCCGGGACGAAGGCGATCCCCGACCCGGGCCGTCTTGTCAGCCACGAGTTCAGCCCCGGCCGCCACCGTGACCAACCGGGCGGCTGCCGACGTTCGCATCCAGGAGGGAAGGCCGCCCTTGTCGGATCGCAGCACCACGGCGGCCAGCCCCATCTGCGAGCGGAGGCCAGTGGCCGATCCGACCAGGAACGAGGACGACAGGGTGCCGACGAGGTCCGGACGGGGCCGTTCTGGTCGGAGATGGTTCCTCATGTGCTCGATCTTTCCACCCCTGGACATTCCATAAACGGGCGATGCCGCTCGACCATGTCTTCTGCACCCGGTCCCGGATTCTCCTGATTCCCTCTTGACCGTAGGTGTATCGCGATATATCGTGACTTATTGAGAGCGGTCACCAAGACCCTCACCGCACGAGAACTGCCGAGGAGGCACCAATGCATGCACACCACCGATTTGAAGAGCCCTGGGACGACAACGAGCGTCGGGGACCAGGGATCCGACCCGACCGACTGCTGTTCGAAGCCGCATTGCGGGGTCGGAGCCGAGGGCGGGGGCGGGGTCACCCCGGAGCGGGATTCGGCCGCCACGGAGGCATGGGCGCCTTCGGCGGCCCCATGTTCGGCCGAGGGCCCAAGGTGGGCCGGGGCGACGTCCGGGCCGCCATCCTCGCCCTGCTGTCCGAGCAGCCCATGCACGGCTACCAGATCATCACCGAGCTCACCGAGCGCAGCGGCGGGGTCTGGCGTCCTAGTCCCGGTTCGGTCTACCCCACCCTCCAGTCAATGGAGGACGAGGGCCTCATTACCGCCGACAAGGCCGAGGGCCGCCGGGTCTTCGACCTGACCGTCGAGGGTCTGAAGGTGGCCAAAGAGGCTGGGGACGGTCCGCCCCCATGGGAGGACGCGGCGCAGGACGCCGACCGCTCCCTGGTCGACTTACGCAACCTGACCTTCCAGGTGGGCGCGGCCATCATGCAGGTGGCCCAAGCCGGGACCGAGGAGCAGATCGCCACGGTCCACGGGATCCTGAACGACACCAGGCGCAGGATCTACCGGGTCCTGGCCGAAGACGCCCCCGACGAGGCCGGCGATGGCGCCTGACCCCATCGGGTTGGGCAAGTTGCGACGGGCCGCCGCTCATCCGGATCGTCCGGGTGAGCGGTGTTCCGCGCCGCCGGGCACCTGGGGGCCGGTGATCGACCACGCCCGCTGCGAGGGCAAGCGCGAGTGCGTCGTCGTCTGTCCCAACGATGTGTTCGAGGTGCGCCGGATCGACGACGCCGACTTTGACGCCCTCGGTCTCCTGTCCCGGCTCAAGGTTCGGGCTCACGGCCGCCAGACCGCCTACACCCCCAACGCCGACAACTGCCGGGCCTGCGGGCTGTGCGTCGTGGCCTGCCCCGAGAACGCCATCCAGCTCATCGCACCCGGCCTCGGGTAGCACCAACCATCCCAGGCCCCCGGGCCGGTGTGGCTCAGGCGCCCTCGTAGTCGAAGCCGAGGTCCGGCGCGGTGAGCAGGGCCCGGAAGGGCAGGCCCTCGGCCGCGGCCATGGCCTCGACCGTCCCGCCCCGATCGACCACGGCCACCAGCAACACGGGCTCGGCCCCGGCGTCCCGGACGGCGTGGGCCGCCTCCAGCAGCGACGTGCCCCGGGTCACGGTGTCCTCGGTGATCACCACCCGGTCCCCGGGGTCGAGGGCGCCGGCGATCCGGCCGCCACCGCCATGGTCCTTGGCTTCCTTGCGCACGCTGAAGGCGTTCAGCTTCACCCCCCGGGTGGCAGCCACACCGGCGGCCACGAAGGCCACCGGGTCCGCGCCCATGGTCAGGCCCCCGATGGCAGTGGCGTCGGCGGGAATCACCGACAGCACAGCGTCGGCCACCAACAGCATGGCCTCGGGCCGACACACGGTCTGCTTCGAGTCGATGAACCAGCTGCTCTTCCGACCCGATTTCAACACGAAGTCACCGCGCTGCACCGAATGGGTCAACAGGTGGGACCGGAGCTCGGCGAAGTCGCTGGCGGGCAAAGGGGCCTCGGCCCCGTTCTGGTCAGTGCTCAACTGCTCTCCTTCCACCGGGTTGCTCCGATCAGTTCCACTCCTCGAGGCCCGTCCTCCACCCGGCCCACCACCGCAGCGGTCCGAGCAGCGCCCTTCAGGGCGACGAGGGCGGGGTCGACCGAGCCCGGGGGCACGACCAGGATCATCCCCAGCCCCAGGTTGAAGACCCGGTCCATCTCCCCCTCGTCCACCGCACCCAGGCGCCGGATCTCGTCGAAGATGGGAGGAACGGCCCAAGTTTCCCGCTCCACTACGGCCCGGGTCCCCTCGGGCAGGACGCGGGGGAGGTTCCCCGGGATCCCGCCCCCGGTGATGTGGGAGACAGCGTGCACCTCGGTGGCCGACAGCACAGCCAGGACGGCCGGGGCGTAGAGCACCGAGGGCTCCAACAGCTCATCGGCCACGGTGGTGGAAGCCCCCGCCCAGGCCGGATCGTCGAGGGACAGGCCGGCCCGTTCCAACAACACGTGGCGGGCCAAGGTGTACCCGTTGGAGCGGAGGCCGGGCGAGGCGAGGCCGATCAAGACGTCGCCGGCCCGCACCCGCGCCGAGCCGAGGATCTCGTTCCGCTCCACCACGCCCACGGCGAACCCGGCCAGGTCGAACTCCCCCGGCTTCATCACCCCGGGATGCTCGGCCATCTCCCCGCCGAGGAGGGCAGCCCCCACCTGCCGACAGCCCTCGGCCACCCCGGCCACCAGCTCGGCCATGTGGCCGGGGTCGACGGCGCCGGTGGCGATGTAGTCCAGAAAGAACAGCGGCTCGGCCCCCGAGCAGACCAGGTCGTCGACGCACATGGCCACCAGGTCGATGCCCACCGAGCCGTAGCGGCCGGCGGCTTGGGCCACGAGGGCCTTGGTCCCGATGCCGTCGGTCGCCGCCACCAGCACCGGTTGCCGGTAGCGACCGGTGTCGAGGGCGAAGAGGCCGCCGAAGTCACCGATGCCCCCGAGGACCTCGGGTCGGGCGGTCGACTCGACCATCGATCGGATGCGGTCGACGGCCCGCTCCCCGGCCTCGATGTCCACCCCGGTGCCGGCGTAGGTGGCGCCGGCGTCCGGCTGGGTCGATCCGTCGGCCACGCCGATTCAGGCGCCGGGAGGAACCGCGCCGGCCAGCGCCGGCCGAGCGGTGACCTCGACGGGCACCGGGACCGGGTAGTGGCCGGTCAGGCAGGCATCGCAGAACCCGGCTCCGGGGGCGTCGACCGCCTCCACCAGGTTGTCGATGGTCAGGTACTCGATTGAGTCCACGTCCAGGTACTCGGCGATCTCGTCGACCGACTTGATGGCGGCCAGCAGCTCGGTGCGGTCGGGTGTGTCGATCCCGTAGTAACAGGGCCACTGGAAGGGCGGAGAGGAGACGCGCAAGTGGATCTCGGTGGCGCCCGCCTCCCGCAGCATCTGCACCATGGCCCGCGTGGTCGTACCCCGCACGATGGAGTCGTCCACCACCACCAGTCGCTTGCCCGCGATGTTCTCCCGCAACGGGTTGAGCTTGCGGCGCACGCCGTTGGCCC
>DATARI010000209.1:0-6089 GCA_036264255.1 Acidimicrobiales bacterium
GTCGGGGACGCCGCTGATGGCAGCGGCCGACGGCGACCCGTCGACGTCGGGATACTCCGAGATCGGCCAGCAGTTCCTCGCCGGCCAGCTCCACTGCGCCCGGGAACTGGCCTGGTGCTTCGCTCCATACGTCAACTCCTACCGGCGCTACGTCCCTGACTCCTGGGCACCCACCGCCGTCGCCTGGGGAGAGGACAACCGCACTTGCGGATTCCGGGCCGTCGGGTCCGGGGCCGGGCGGAGGATCGAGAGCCGGGTGCCCGGCGCCGATGTGAACCCCTACATCGCCTTGGCGGCGTCGATCGCCGCCGGCCTGTGGGGGATCGACCACCAGCTCGAACTGGAACCGGCCTTCAAGGGCAACGCCTACCGCGCCCCCGAAGTGGCCCGGATCCCGTCGACCCTGGCCGAAGCCATCGACGAACTGGCCGCCTCCGAGGTGGCGGTGGAGGCCTTCGGCCCGGCCGTCCACCATCACCTGCTCAACACCGCCCGGCAAGAATGGGCCAAGGCCAACACGGTGGTCACCGACTGGGAGCTGGCCCGCAACTTCGAGCGCATCTGAGCGGTTCACCCCGGCCGAGCCGCCGCGTGGTCACCGCTCTCCCTTGACGAACACCATCTGCCCTGTCACCATGGTTGGCACCATGTATCGCACTCCGACCTCGGACCTCCTCCTTACCTGACGGCGAACGCCCCATCGCGTTCGCCCGCAACCTCCTGAGCCGAAATGGCCAGGGGGTTTTTTGATGGGCGAATGCCGGGGACGCAACCGGACAGGGAGGGTGGAACCGAGAACCACGGAGAACAGGCACACAAGGGAGCCACAGTGAGCACCGAACCGACAAAGACACCAACGACGGAAACCACCGGGCACCGCGCCCACCGTCTCGAGCTCCCCTGTGACGTCTCCCCCATGCCCTTCGGCCTCTACCGGCCCTACCTCCCGCTCCAACTGACCGACCGCACCTGGCCCGACCGGCAGTTCACCCGCGCCCCCCGCTGGGCCAGCGTCGACCTGCGGGACGGGAATCAGGCTCTGGTCGATCCGATGGACTCGGAACGGAAGTTGAAGCTCTTCAATGCCCTGGTGGGGATCGGCTTCAAGGAGATCGAGGTGGGGTTCCCCTCCGCCTCCCAGACCGACTACGACTTCCAACGCCAGATCATCGACGGCGGCATCGTCCCCGACGACGTGGAGATCCAGGTGCTGGTCCAATGCCGGGAGGAGCTCATCGAACGCACCTTCGAATCACTCCACGGCGCCCGGCGGGCCATCGTCCATTTCTACAACTCCACCTCGGAGCTCCAACGCCGGGTGGTCTTCGGGCTGGACCGGGCCGGGATCATCGACATCGCCGTCAACGCCGCCCGGCTCTGCCGGAAATTCGAGTCGACGGTCCCGGGAACCGAGATCCGTTACGAGTACTCCCCCGAGAGCTTCACCGGCACCGAGCCGGAGTTCGCCATCGAAATCTGCGAAGCGGTCATGGACGCCATCGAACCGACGCCGGAGCGTCCGATCATCCTCAACCTGCCGGCCACCGTGGAGATGTACACCCCCAACGTCTATGCCGACGTCATCGAGTGGTTCAGCCGCACCATCAAGAACCGCGACTCGGTCATCCTGAGCTTGCATCCCCACAATGACCGGGGGACGGCGGTGGCCGCCGCCGAGCTGGCGGTGCTGGCCGGCGCCGACCGGGTGGAGGGCACCCTGTTCGGCAACGGAGAACGGACCGGGAATGTCGACGTGGTGACCCTGGCCATGAACCTCTTTTCCCAGGGGATCGACCCCGCCCTCGACTTCAGCGACATCGAGAAGGTCCGGCGGGTCGCCGAATACGCCACCCGGATGCCGGTCCACCCCCGCCACCCCTACGCCGGGGACCTGGTCTACACCGCCTTCTCCGGGTCCCACCAGGACGCCATCAAGAAGGGGTTCGCCGCCATCGGGGACGACTATCCACTGTGGGAGGTGCCCTACCTCCCCATCGATCCCAAGCACACCGGCCGCACCTACGAGGCGATCATCCAGGTCAACAGCCAGTCCGGCAAGGGCGGGGTGGCCTACGTCATGGATGCCGAGCACGGTCTCGATCTCCCCCGGAACCTCCAGGTGGAGTTCTCCAAGAAGGTCCAGGCGATCACCGAATCCAGCGGGACGGTGATCCGGCCGGGGGAGATGTGGGATGTCTTCTCCCAGACCTACCTGCCCGACGACGCCGGGGTGCGCCTGGTCGGGAGCGAAGTCACCACCGGCGGGAAGCGGACCACCGTCACCGCCCAGCTACTGGTCGACGGGCGCCCCCGCACGGTGCTCGGCGAGGGCAACGGGCCGATCGACGCCCTGGTCAACGGCCTTCGCCGGGAGCTGGGGGTCGAATTCGAGGTGAGGGACTACCGGGAACACGCCCTCACCTCGGGGAGCGAGGCATCGGCGGTGGCCTACGTGGAGGCCGAGGGCCCGGACGGATCGACCTGGTGGGGGGTGGGGATGGACTCGAGCATCCTCGACGCCTCTCTCAGCGCGGTGGTGAGCGCGGCCAACCGGGTCCTCCCCTCCCCCGCTCCGCCGACACCCGGCTGACGGCGGACACCCCCCGGCGGTACGCTCCGCCGGTGGGTCTCTTCTTGGTGACCACGGTCTTCGGGCCCAACTGGAACGCGTCGAGCTCGCGTCGGGAGCAGCGCAATTGGGACGCCCACGCCGCCTTCATGGACGGACTGGTCGACGACGGCTTCGTGTTCCTGGGTGGTCCGATCGCCGAGAGTGACCGGAACCTGCTGGTGGTCGAAGCCACCGACCAGAGCGAGATCGAGACGCGCCTGGGCGAAGACCCCTGGGCATCGATGGGGTTGCTCCGGGTCGGTTCGATCGAGCCTTGGACGATCTGGCTGGACGGCAGGAATCGCCTACCCGGCCGCTGACTCGGGCCCACCGCCATCTCGCCGTACGGCGCCACGTATGTGACGATGGGACGCATGGACGCCGAACGGGTCACTTTTTCCGGGTTCGAGGGACTCCAGCTGGTGGCTGACGTACGGGGCGACCCCGACGCCCACCCGGTGCTGTTCCTCCACGGTGGGGGCCAGACCCGGCACGCCTGGGGATCGACGGCCGAGACCGTGGCCTCCCAAGGGTGGCGAACGGTGGCTCTCGATCTCCGGGGTCACGGCGACAGCCAATGGGCTCCCAACGGTGACTACTCCTTCACGGCGTTCTGCGCCGACTGCGTGGCGGTGGCCGACCAATTGGTAAAGCCTCCGGTGTTGGTGGGGGCATCGCTCGGAGGGATGTCGGCACTGCTGGCCGAGGGCACCAGCGATCGGCCCGTCTCCAGCGGCCTGGTGCTGGTGGACATCACCCCCAAGGCCAACCCGGCCGGCATCGCCCGGATCAAGGATTTCATGCTTTCCGGCATCAACGGGTTCGACACCCTGGAGGACGCGGCCAAGGCCATCGCCGCCTACACCCCCCAACGGACCCGGAAAACCAACCCCGCCGGCTTGAAGAAGGTGTTGCGCCAGCGGGACAACCGCTGGTACTGGCACTGGGATCCGAAGTTCATCGGCCTGGACCGCACCGAAGTGGTGCCCGACCGGCTGGCCGGGCTGCTCGACGTGGCCATGCGCAACATCCAGGTGCCGACCCTGCTGGTCAGGGGGCTCCTCAGCGACGTGGTGACCCAGGAGGGGGTCGACGAGTTGTTGGCCGAGATCCCTGACGCCACCGTGGTCGATGTGGCCGGCGCCGCCCACATGATCGCCGGTGACCGCAACGACGCCTTTTCCGATGCGGTGATCGCCTTCCTGGGGGACCGGATCCGGGCCACCCTCGGCTGACCGGCGAAGCTCGGGCTGGTTGTCCCTGGACACCCGGCCGCTGAAGGTTCAATCGGCGGCGAGGACGGCGGCTTCCTTCCCGGCGGAGATCGACCGCACCAGTTCCACGATCTCCGCGGGGGCCTTGGACGGGGCACCGGAGTCATACGGGGGCTGCGGATCGTATTCGATGGCCAGCTGGATGGCCCTGGACACGTCGGCGCCATGGATCTCGGCCACCAGGGTCAGGGCGAGATCGATGCCGGCCGAGACGCCGGCGGCGGTCCAGATCTTTCCCCGGCCCACCACCCGTTGTTCGGTGGGCGTGGCCCCGTACTTGGCCAGCTCGTCATAGGCGCACCAGTGGGTGGTGGCGTCGAGCCCGTCGAGGAGCCCGGCCGCTCCGAGCAGCAAGGCGCCGGTACACACCGACGTGGTGTAGGTGGTCTGGGGGTGAACCCTGGCCGCCCAGTCGACGATGGGGTGACCGTCCCGCGCCAGCTTCCGGGTGATGAACCCGCCCGGCACCACGATGATGTCCGGCGAGTCAACCTCGTCGAAGGTGTGAGCGATGTTGAGGGAGAGCAGTCCGTTGTCATCGGCAACCTCCCCCTTCTCCGAGGCACAGAGAATCACCTCGGCCTCGGGCAGCTGGGAGAAGACCTGATAGGGGCCGATGGCATCCAACGCGGTGAAGGCCGGGAACAATCCGATGGCGATCTGCATCCGGGGTTACCTCGTTTTCATGAAGGGGTCCGACCTAGAGTCTGGCTCACCGACCACGATCAGGAGTCGCCATGAGCACCTCGACGGTGGATTCCAGTTCCCTCCAGCCACCCCGAGCCGAGGAGGTGAGCGAGGGTATCTACGCCTACATCCAACCCGACGGGAGTTGGTACATCAACAACACCGGGTTTCTGGTCGGCAGTCGGGGGGTGATCAGCATCGACTCCTGCTCGACCGAGCGCCGAACCCGGGCCTACCTCGACACCATCGGCCGGGTCACCGACCGACCGGTCACCACGTTGCTGAATACCCATCACCACGGGGACCACACCTATGGCAACTACCTGTTCGAAGGAGCCACCATCGTGGCCCACGAGTGGTGCCGCCGAGAAATGCTGGACAGCGGCCTTCCCGTCAACATGGGGGTGTGGACCGATGTGGAGTGGGGCGCCCTGGAGCTGGCTCCCCCCTTCCTCACCTATCGGGACGAGGTGGCCATCTGGGTCGACGACCTGCGCTGTGAGCTCCGCCATGTGGGCTCGCCGGCCCACACCACCAACGACTCCTTCGTCTGGATCCCCGACCGATCGGTCCTGTTCTCGGGGGACCTGCTGTTCAACGGCTGCACCCCGTTCGTGCTGATGGGGTCGGTCGCCGGGGCCATCGACGTACTCCAAGAGGTGGTGAAGCCGCTGGAGGCCCGCACCATCGTGCCCGGACACGGCCCGGTGGCGGGACCCGCGTTGATCGACGACGTCGTCGCCTATCTGGAGTTCATCCTCGCCACTGCCGAGCACGGGATCGCCGCCGGCCTCTCCCCGTTGGCCGCCGCCCAGGCGGCCGAACTGGGGCCGTTCGCCGAACTCCTCGATCCCGAACGGATCGTCGGGAACCTCCACCGGGCCTACGCCGAGCTCGATGGCGCCGAGCCGGGGGCTCCCATCGATCTGGTCGCCGCCATCGGCGACATGATCACCTTCAACGGTGGCCGTCCCCTGACCTGCCTGGCCTGACCGGTTTGCGGTCGTCGTCAGCCGTCGTTCGGCCGGCGGTTCACTCGGCGCTCCCGGAGGGATGGTCGATGACGTAGAGCCAGGTCCCATCCGGCTGACGACGCACCACCTCCGCGGTGGTCGACCCGAACGCAACGTCGCCGGACGTGAAGGTGAAGTCGCCCCGGAGGAGGGCCAGATCCCCCGACCCGATGACGTAGCGGGTGGTGGAGGCGAGGCGCCCACCCACGGCCATCAATCCCGCCCACTCCGCCCGGATGGCCTCGCTTCCCTCGGCGACGGAACCGTCGACGCGGACCATGCAGGCATCCGACTCGTAGAGCGCCACCAGCCCATCGAGGTCGGCGGCGTTGAACGCCTCGTCCGTCGCTCGATGCATGTCCCCCGGATCGGTGACCCCCATGGCCGGCCGGGAGTTCACGGGAGGCCCCCGAGGGTCGCGAGGATGTCCAAGCTGTCCCGATAGAGGGCGTCCTGGGCCTCCTGGTCGTAGGAGGCGGTCGACGATCGGGTCGGCCGGGCGCC
>DATARI010000050.1:0-8087 GCA_036264255.1 Acidimicrobiales bacterium
CACTCCTTCGGCCAGGAGCCGCTCGACCCGGCCTTGATGGGTCGTCCGCGATCCCATCGCGCCCAGGTAGCCGACGTCGGTGTCCAGGGCGGCGAGGAGGGCGGGAACATCGAACTTGTGGTCGTGGGTGAGCACACAGACGGCGTCCAAGGGGCCCAATGGATCCTGGATCTTCTCCAGGAAGCGATGGGGCCAGTCCACCACCACCTCGTCGGCTTCGGGGAAGCGGGCCTGGGTGGCGAACGTCGGCCGGGCGTCGCACACAGTGACGTGGTAGCCGAGCACCTTGGCCATCCTCACCAGCGCCCCGGTGAAGTCGACGGCGCCGAAGATCACCATGCGGCGAGCCGGCGCGAATACCTCGATGAACACCGTGACGTCGGTCCGTCGGGCTTCCCCGCGGGGACCGTAGTGACGGGCCACGCTGTGGCCGGTTTCCAGTGCCGCCCGTACATCCCGGACGACCACCCGGTCGAGTTCGCTCTCCCCCAACGAGCCGACTGGCTCGGCGTCGGGGCGGACCACCAGCTTGGCCCCGAGCCGGGGAAGGGTCTCGGCCGAATCGTCGCGGGTGGCCAACTCGATGACGGTGGCCAGCGCCACCGAGGTCCCGGCTCGTAGGCAGTCTCGGACTACCGCGAACGAGTCGTCCATCAATCGAGCGGCTCCACGAAGATGCGGACCGTCCCCCCGCAGGTGAGCCCGACCGAGAAGGCGTCCTCGTCGGAGTAGCCGAAGGTGCAAAGCCGGGGCTGACCGGAGGCCAACACCTCGAGGGCCTCTGCGACCACTGCGCTTTCGACGCATCCGCCCGACACCGAACCCGCCACCCGACCCTCGTCGTTCACCGCCATGGCGGCGCCGGGCTCACGCGGACCGGAGCCGGTGACGGCCACCACCCGAGCCAACGCGACCCGATGGCCGTCGCGCTGCCAGTGTTCGATGTCGTCAAGCACGTCCTTCATTGCTGCACGCTTCCCCCCGGACCTTGGCAGTTGGCCCTACGCCACACTAACCACCGGTCGGCGTTGTCTCGATTCCGCGTCGTCTCCCGCCGGGTCAGTGAGGATGCTGTCCGGCGAGGAGCTCGAGCGCGTGGTCGAGGACATCGACCACGGCTTCGAGAGACTCCACCGCGCCTTTCGGGGACCCCGGAAGGTTGAGCACCAGGCACTGGCCGATGGTGCCCGCCATCCCCCGAGACAGGCGCCCCAAGGGGCTGGCGGCCCTCATGGCTTCGGCCAGGCCAGGAGCCTGGCGTTCGATGACCGAATCGGTTGCCTCCGGCGTGAGGTCGGTGGGGGAGAAGCCGGTGCCCCCCGTGGTGACCACCAGTCCGGCGAAGTGGCTGGTCAGCTCCACCAGGGCCGCCGCCACCGGAACCACGCCGTCGGGCACCACCCGCCGGTGCACCACCTGAAAGCCGCGGCCGGCGAGGAGGCGGGCGAGTTCGTCACCCGAACCGTCCTGGCGGGTGCCTTGGCTGACCGAGTCCGAGACGGTGAGGATCTTGGCGTCGAGGGCCATCGCGATGACGTTACCGCCGGGGCCGGTGGCTCCCGCCGGTGGGGGTATCCCGGTCCCCGGGTGCGATACTGGAGCCATGGGAAAGACCTTTGCGGCCATCGACGAGAGGCTGGCCGAGTGGCTGGTCGAGCAGCCGGTCTTCTTCGTCTCCACTGCACCCCTCGACGGTGATGGATTGGTGAACTGCTCGCCGAAGGGGAATCGGCACGAGTTCGCGGTGTTGGGGGAGCGGAGCGTGGCCTACCTCGACCAGACCGGGAGCGGGGTGGAGACGATCGCCCATCTCCAGGAGAACGGGCGGATCGTCATCATGTTCTGCGCCTTTGCCGGTCCTCCGCGCATCGTGCGTCTGCACGGGACCGGTCGGGTGGTGTTCCGGGACGACCCGGCCTTCGAGGACCTGGCCGGCCAGTTCCCCGGGGGAGCGGGCATCGGGGTGCGCTCCGTCATCACCGTCGAGGTGAGCCGGATCGCCGACTCCTGTGGCTACGGCGTGCCGATCATGGCCTTCGAGGAGCACCGTCCGACGATGGACCAGTGGTCGGCCCGGAAGGGAACCGAAGGGATCCGCGCCTACTGGGCCGAGAAGAACGCCGCCAGCATCGACGGCATCGAGGGTCTCAGCCTGAATTAGGACCCGGCACCGACCCGACCTAACCTTGCCGACTGTGCACGGCCACATGTCGAACCCCAAACTATTGGTCGCCGGACCATTGATCGAAGCCCGGCGGAAGCCTTACTGTGGTGACAGGAACGGTGGTCGCCGAGATGCCGCGATCACTCAGGGGGAGGGGCCATCGATGAAGGTACGTCTACGGCGAGGGAGCACGGAGGCGGTACCGTCCGAGGCTGAGGAGCTCCCGGGTTCGTACCCCCGCCCGATCGCCGTGCCCGAGCTCGACCCCAATCCGAAGGGCATCAACCGGCGCCGCTTCCTCGGCTACGTGCTGGCGGCGCCGACCCTGGTGGTCGCCGCCCGGATGGTGTTTGATGACGCCGCGCCCCAAGTCGCCGGGGCCGCCATCCCCTCGCTCCCCGAACTGTCCGACCTCTACGACCTCGGGGACCTCCAGGACCTCGCCGCCTCGGCCACCTCCGGGTTGATCTCGATCACCGTCAACAAAGACGGGACCGCAGCCTTCGCCTTGCCCCGTGCCGAGGTCGGGCAGGGCATCACCACCTCGATCGGGATGGTCATCGCCGAGGAGATGGACCTCCCGCTGTCCGACGTCATCGTCACCCTGGCCGACGCCCGACCGGAGTTGGTGTTCAACCAATTCACCGGCGGGTCGAACACCACCCGATCCATCTACCAACCGGTGCGGGTGGCGGCAGCCACCGCTCGCGCCCGGCTGGTGGGGGCGGCGGCCGCCCAGTGGGGGGTGCCGGAGGCGTCGCTGACCGTCAAGAACGGGGTCATCACCGCCCCGTCGGGCAAGACCGCCACCTATGGCTCCCTGGCCACCGCGGCAGCGGCCACCCAGCCCAGCTCGCTGAGCGTCCAGCTCAAGCCCGCCTCCGCCTTCACCCTCATCGGTACCCCGCAGAACCGCACCGACGCGCTGGCGTCGGTCACCGGGACCAAGGTGTTCACCATGGACCTCGAGGTCCCGAACGCGCTGCCGACCATGGTCTGCCGCCCCCCGACCATCAACGGCACGGTGAAGTCGGTGGCCAACCTGGCCGCGGTCAAGGCGATGCCCGGCATCACCGACGTCGTCCCCATCTCCACCGGCGTGGCGGTGCGGGGGGCCACCTTCGGTCAGTGCATCGACGCGGTCGACGCCCTCGTCGTCTCCTGGGGGCCCGGCACCGAGGACGCCCAGTCGGACGCCACCGTCCTCGCCGAGCTGAAGAACGCCGAGTTGCCGCTTTTGGCCCCACCCCTCAACTTGCTGGCCAAGACGATCGAGAGCGAGTTCACCTTCTACTTCCGGAGCAACAGCCCGCTCGAGACCAACTGCGCCATCGCCGACGTCCGGCCAAACCGGGCCGAGGTCTGGTCGAGCCTGAAGGTACCGATCCTCGCCCAGGAGAACATCGCCGCCCGGCTGGGGCTCCCGGTGAGCGCGGTGACGGTGCACGTGATGTTGGGTGGCGGCTCCTTCGGCCGTCACCTGTTCTCCGACGCCGCCCTAGAGGCGGTGGAGATCTCCCAGAAGCTCGGCAAGCCGGTGAAGCTGATGTGGCACCGCACCGATGACTTCCGCCACGGCCGCACCCACCCGATGGCCACCAACCGGGTCCGTGCATCGTACGTGCCCGGAAACGTCCTCACCTTCGAGCAGCGGCACACCAGCGTCTCCACCGACTTCACCCATGGGTTCGGCGAGATCCTCACCTCCACCCTGGCCGAACTCCCGACCGGCAACCTCGGCTACGCGGAGACCATCTTCGAGCTCACCCAGAACGTGCCCTACAACTTCGGGGTCACCTCCCAGCTGCTCAACGAAGTCGACATGGGCTTCCATACCGGCAGCATGCGCAACATCTACTCTCCCGATGTCGCTACCGCCCAGGAGTTGATGGTCGACCAGATCGCCAAGGGCATGTCGATGGATCCCTACACCTTCCGGCACCAGTTCCTGAAGGATGACCGCTCCCGGGCGGTACTCGACAAGGCGGCCCAGGTCGGGAACTGGGGACGGGCCATGCCCCCGGGGACCGCTCAGGGGATCGCCTTCCACGCCGAGTACAAGGGGGTGTGCGCCGCCCTGGTGGAGATCGACTGCACCCCGGCGACCGTCAACCGGGTGGTGCCCAACGCCGTCACCGGGCCCCGGGTCACCAAAGTGGTGTTCGTCGTCGACGTCGGCCTCCCCATCAATCCCCGGGGTCTCGAAGCCCAGATGCACGGGGGGATCATGGACGGGATCGCCCAGGCCCTCACCTCGAGCCTGCACTTCCAGAACGGCATCCCCCTCGAGGGCAGCTGGGACAACTACTTCTACACCCGGCAGTGGAACGTGCCGCCGGAGGTGGAGGTGGTGGTGATGCCGCCCACCACCGGCCAACCCGGTGGGGCCGGCGAGTTCGGTGTGGCCGCCTCCATGGCCGCGGTGGCCTGCGCATACACCCGGGCCACCGGGACCCTGCCCACCAGCTTCCCGATCAACCACAACGGCCCGCTGGGATTCACCCCGGAGTCGCTGGTGCCACCGCTTCCCGAATCGCCCACCGACGGCCTCGCCAACGCCTTCTAGGAGCCACCATGCCCATCCAGACATTCAAGGTCAACGGTCAGACGGTCAGCGTGGACGTCGCCGACGACGTACGGCTGCTGTGGGTGCTGCGCGACCTGCTCGGCATCCATGGCCCCAAGTACGGCTGCGGGCTCGAGGTGTGCCGGGCCTGCACCAGCCATATCAACGGGCTCGCCTTCTCCCCCTGCTCGACGCCGGTGTCCGACATCAAGCCGACCGACGAGATCACCACCATCGAAGGCCTGCCGGCCACCGTCGGCAAGCCGCTCCACCCCATGCAAGAAGCCTGGCTGTCCCTCGACGTCCCCCAGTGCGGCTACTGCCAACCGGGGCAGATCATGGCGGCGGTGGCCCTGGTCAAAGAGGTCCAATCCGAAGGCCGGACCATCACCGAGGCCGATCTGGACGGCATCCGCAACATCTGCCGGTGCGGCACCTACCCCCGCATCCGCCAAGCGATCGTCGCCGGCGAACAGGCGATGTAGCCGACGGATGCGCCCTGCCAACCCTCGGTGAGTTCCACCGGCCGTGGGTGGTGCCCGATCCAGCGAGCCTCGAGATGACGGCGGCGATCCTCCTGTGCGCCGGCGGGTCGAGCCGGTTCACCGGCGGCGAGTCCAAGTTGTTGGCCCCGTTCCGGGGAAGGCCGTTGGTGTCGTGGGCCCTCGAGCACGTGGCCGCCGCTGGCCTGGAGGAGACGTTGGTGGTGGTCGGGGCGGTGGACCTCGCCGGGCTGTTGCCCGACGGCGCGGTGGTGGTGGAGAACCCGAGGTGGGCGTCCGGCCAGGCGACCTCGCTCCAGGCCGGCATCGCCGCCGCCGCCGACCGGGGACACGAGGTGGTGGTCATCGGGCTCGGCGACCAACCGTTGGTGCCCCCGGAAGCCTGGACGGCGGTGGCCGGAACCGACAGCCCCATCGCGGTGGCCACCTTCCAAGGTCAGCGGACCCCGCCGACCCGCCTGGCCCGTTCGGTGTGGGGCCTCCTGCCCACCGACGGGGACCTCGGTGCCCGGCCCCTCATGCAGGCCCGACCCGAGCTGGTCCAGGAAGTGCCGTGCCCGGGGGAGGCGCTGGACATCGACACCATCGAGGACCTCCTCCGCTGACGTTGGCTCACCGGTCGCGGGTGCCGCGCCGGAATGCCGGGCATCAACCGGCCGTCGACGGATCTGATCAGGTCGACGGGGTCGGGGACGATGGGTGGGAGAGGAGTTGGCCAAGGGTCACCGCCCGGAGTCCCTTGTCCTCCAGTGATCGCCGCAGCGGCCCGAGGACACTCCGGGTGAGATCCCCGGTTCCGGCCCGACAGGAGACCTCGTTGTCGTGGAGCAGCAGGATCGCCCCCGGCGCCAGGCCCGGCTCCAGGCGACGGAGGACCGGCTCCGGCTCGGTTTCGGCGAACTCCTTGCCCCACCGGCTCCACAAGATCACCTCCATCCCCTGTCGCTTCGCCTCCACCAGGGTGGCAGTGCAGAGCTGGCCGTAGGTCGGGCGGTAGAACCGGGGCGCCCGGCCGAGGATGTCGCGATGGGTCTGGACCGCGGCCTGGAGATCCGACCGGATGGCCCGCGGGCTCGAGAGCAGGTGATGCCGGTGTTCGAACCCGTGGCTGGCCACCTCGTGCCCCCGGGCCTCGATTTCCACCACGATGTCCGGATAGGCACGCATCTGGACGCCGAGGACGAAGAACGTCGCCTGCATCCCCAGCTCGTCCAACGCGTCGAGGGTCCGGTCGGTGTCGGAGGCGGGGCCGTCGTCGAAGGTGAGACCCACCTCGGGGTGGCGGCGATCGGCCCGCCATCGGCAGAGCCCCGCCGGGAGCGAACCGGGGGGACCCTTCCAAAAGGTCGGGAGGACGAGCACCGATGGGAGGAAGTAGGCCAACGCCGCCCCGGCCGCCCCGCTCGCCACCAACGCCGGGTGCCCGGCGAACGGCTTCTTCCGGGCCTCAGGGGTCGCGGTACCGGTCACGACGAGGTGGGAACTCCGGCGTGGTCGGCGACCAGATCGGCCCAGCGGTCCCAGTAGGCGGGCGGGGAGTCGTGGCCCATGCCTTCGAGGACCTCGAAGCGGGCGCCGGGGATGCACTCGGCGGTCCGCCGGCCTCCGCTGATGTCGATGAGGGTGTCTTTGTCGCCGTGAATGACCAGGGCGGGCAGCCGCACCGAGCGGAGCCCCTCGGATCGGCTCCCGGAGGCGACGACGGCGGTGATCTGGCGGGCCACCCCGGCCGGGTAGAAGCAGCGGTCGTACGCCTCGGCGGCCTGCTGGGTCAGCCGGTCGGGGTCGTAGTGGTCGGGGCTGCCGAAGGTGCGGCCGGCCTCCAACTGCCGGGCGATGGCGGCGTCGCGGCTGGTGGCAGGAGGCCCGGTGAGGATGGCGAACGCCTCGGGGGTCGCCTGGCCGACGTCGGTGTCGCCGGTGGTGGACATGACCGACGTCATCGAGGCCAGGCGGTCGGGATGGTCGATGGCGAGCTGCTGGACGATCATCCCGCCCATCGACACCCCCATCACGTGGGCCCGGTCGATCCCGAGGTCGTCGAGGACGGCGACGGCATCGGTAGCCATCTCGGCCAGCCGGTAGGCGACGACCGGTTCCTTCCCGTCCCGCAGCGCCTGGACCACCGCGCCCAACTCCGGCGTCACCTCTTTGAACTTGGTGGACAGCCCGACGTCTCGGTTGTCGAACCGGATGGTGAAGAATCCGCGGTCGACGAAGCGCTCGCACCATTCCGGCCGGTAACTGAGGCATTGGGACCCGAGCCCGTTGATCAACAACAAGGCAGGGTCGGCGGGGTCGCCGAACGTCTCGTAGTAGATGTCCACGGCGCCATGGTGGGCGTACGGCATCGGATCCTCCCCCTGCAGTTCAGCGCACTGTACCCGGACGTGGGGTTGGAGAGGGAAATCAGTGACGGGCGGGTGCGGCGCTGGCTACCTCGGTGAGTGCTCGCCGGGCCGCCTCGACGCACTGTTCCATTTGCCCGTCGGTCACGACCAGGGAGGGGCAGAAAGCCACCGTGGCGTCACCGATCGGGCGGGCGATGACCCCGTGGGTCAACAGCGCGTTCCGCAGGGCGGTGGCGTCGGTGCCCGACCCGAGGCCGAGGGCCCAGACCCCCTTGGTTCCCCGCACCTCGAGCACCGCCTCCCCGTCGACTAGCTCTCGCAGCCCGTCGCCCAGATGGGCGGCGATCCGGTCGGCGGAGCCGAGCAGCTGCTCCCGCTCCAAGATGTCGAGGTTGGCCATCGCCGCGGCCGCGCAACTCGGATGGCCACTGTAGGTGTAGCCGTGCCGGAGCACCGTCTTGGGCTCCGACTCCAAGGGGTCCCGGACCGACGGGCCGACCAGG
>DATARI010000063.1:0-14675 GCA_036264255.1 Acidimicrobiales bacterium
GGGTGGGACCCGGCCGGTTGGCGGGGGCGCCCACGGAGCGGGGATGGCGGTCAGTAACGTGTCGGCGTGACCCAGGGAGGAGAAGGCCGAGCCAGCGGGTGGATCCCCCCGGCGGGGTGGGTGCCGCCGCCCGGCTGGACGCCGCCGGGTGGATGGGCCCCTCCGCCTCCGGGCTGGGGTCCGCCGCCACCCGCACAGTGGGCGGCCGGCCAGGGGCCCGGTCCCAGCGTTGGTCACCGACAGTGGGACAGTGTGTCGATGGTGGATCCGGCGGTACGGGACAGGGTGGCTACCGCCATGACCCAAGGCGACGTGCCCCTCGACCGCCAACTCGAGGCGGGCGCCGCCCCCGCCTCCCGCCCGGCCGCCTGGATGTGGCTGTTGTTCGGGGTGCTCGGCTTCCTGGCCGGCCAGGTGGCGGGGGCGATCTTCTCCCTGGTGGCGGCGGCCGCCGCCGGCAAGCTCCACAATCTGAGCGCCATCGCCAATCTCAACGAGCCTCCGACCTGGTACATCGTCTCCACCCTGGTCGGCCTGTGGGTCGGGTTCTTCGGCGGCCCCTGGTTGGCCTCCTCGGTCCGGGGAACCCGCAGCCTGGTCCGGGATCTCGGCCTCCGGTTCAAATGGATCGACCTGGTCGGCATCCCCATCGGGATCGGTGGCCAGTTCGTGGTGGTGGCCATCTACATCCCGATCTCCCAGCACGTCAACGACTTCAACAGCAAGTTCAACGCCCCCAGCCAGAAGCTGACCGGAGGCTCGCACGGGCTCGGGTTCGCCGTGATCGCGGTGCTCACCGTGGTCGGCGCACCGTTCTTCGAGGAGATCTTCTTCCGCGGCCTGCTGCTGCGGTCGCTGGCCCGGCTGTTCGGACGCTTCGGACGCTGGGTGGGCCCGGCGCTGGCCATCGTCATCACCGGGGTCCTGTTCGGCCTGGCCCACGCCGAATCGCTGCAGCTCCTCGGCCTGGCCACCTTCGGGATCATCCTGTCCTTCGTCTCCTACCGGACCGGGCGGCTGGGCATGAACATGGTCTCCCACGCCACTTTCAACCTGGTGGCGGTGGTGGCCACCCTCGCCGCCGGCACCGGTGTCCTCTTCTGACGTGGCCGTCTCCGACGTGGCGATCTCGCCAGCCGCTTCTGAGGTGCCGGTTCCACCGGCCGCCGGTCGGCCCGCGCAACGGCTGATCCAGCGGATCACTCGGCCCTCCACATGGCCGGCCTGGGCCTCGGTGGTGGCGATCGTGGGGGTCACCGCGGTGGCGCTCTGGCAGCTCCACCCCTCGCTGTTGCTGGCCTCCACCACCACCGCCGGCGGCGACACCGGCGCCCACGTGGCCCTGGCCAAGTACCTGGAGTCGAACCTCCTCAACCACGGCCAGCTGACCGGCTGGGACCCGGGCTGGTACGACGGCTTCCCCCTCTACACCTTCTACTTCCCGCTGCCGGGTCTGATCACTGTGGCCTTCAATGCGGTGGCCAGCTACGACGTGGCTTTCAAGCTGGTCACGGTGCTCGGCACCCTGACCCTGCCGGTGGCGGCCTGGGCCTTCGGCAAGCTGGCCGGCCTCCGGGATCCGGGACCCGGGTGCCTGGCCGCGGCCACCCTCCCCTTCCTGTTCGAGCCCAGCTTCTCGATCTACGGCGGCAATATCCTCTCCACCCTGGCCGGCGAATTCTCCTACTCGCTGGCGCTGTCGCTGGCGCTGGTCTTCCTCGGCCTGGTGGCCGCCGGGCTGCGGACCGGGCGGCACCGCTCGCTGGCCGCCATCCTGCTGGCCGCCACCGTGCTCTGCCATGTGATCCCGGCCATCTTCGCGGTGATCGGCGCCGGGGTGTGGTTGATCCTGGATGCCGACCTGCGGCGCTCGCTCCAGGGGGGACTCCGGGGGAGGGTGGCGAGACGCCGATGGTCGCGGCGGCTGGTGTGGTTGGTGGTGGTGGGGGTGATCGGGCTCGGACTTGCGGCGTGGTGGCTGGTGCCGTTCATCTTCCAGGGGGCCTACTCCACCAACATGGGATGGCTGAACATCGACGGGTTCCCCCATCTGCTGTTCCCGGCGTCCTCCCGATGGATCCAGGCCGCCGCCCTGGTCGGGTTGGTGGCCACCCTGATCCGGCGCAACCGGGTGGGGATGTTCCTCGCCATCATGGGGGCGATCTCGGCCGGGGTGGTCTGTCTCGATCCGCAGGGGAAGCTCTACAACGTCCGCTTCCTCCCGTTCTGGTTCCTCTGCCTCTACCTGCTGGGGGGGATCGCGGTGGCCGAGACGGTCTCGGCCGCCTCCCGCTGGATGCGGCGCCGCCGGCTCGAACTGTGGGTCCGCCGGGTGCGGCGGCGCTCGGTCATCGCCAACGGTGCCCGGCCGATCCTCGGCGGCCGGGGCCGACGGCTCGAGCGTCCGAACCCCGGCACCGTTCCGGCCGGGGCGGTGGCGGGCCCGGTCATCGCCCTCGCCGCGGTGTTCCTGGCGGTGTTGCCGCCACTGGTGCTCCCCGCCTCGGCCCTCACCCACGTCGGCGTCACCGTCGGGGCCAACCAACCCAGCGCCTGGGCGGACTGGAACTACTCGGGCTACGAGAGCAAGCCGGACTACCCCGAGTACAAAGCGGTGATCAACATGATGGCGAGTGTGGGGGCGCAACAGGGATGCGGGCGGACAATGTGGGAGTACGACCCGTCCCTCAACCGGTTCGGCACCACCGAGTCGCTGATGCTGTTGCCCTACTGGACCAACAATTGCATCGACTCGATGGAGGGGCTGCTGTTCGAGTCGTCGACCACCACGCCGTATCACTTCATCAACCAGAGCGAGCTGTCGGTCACCCCCTCCGACGCCATGGTGGGGCTGCCCTACGGCGGGCTCAACGTCCCGCTCGGCATCGAGCACCTCCAGCAGTTGGGGGTGCGCTACTTCTTGGCCTCCTCGGCCACCACCGAACGGGCGGCCGCCGCCGACCCCTCCCTCACCGAGGTGGCGTCGAGCGGTCCCTGGCACACCATCTACAACGGCGAGTCGTTGGACACCACCTGGAAGGTGTACCGGATCGCCGGCTCCGAGCTCGTCCAGCCGCTGACCAACCAACCGGTGGTGTGGCAAGGGGTGGGCGCCGCCCAGACCAGCTGGTTGAACCCCTCGGTGGCGTGGTACGACAACCCGTCGGCGTGGGACGTGGTGCCGGCCGCCGGGGGGCCGGCGAACTGGGAGCGGGTGGCGGTTGGCGACACCACCCCGGCCAAGGTGGCCGAGCCGCCGACCAGGGTGACCAACGTCACCCAGTCCAACAGCTCGATCAGCTTCCACGTGGACAAGATCGGCACCCCGGTGGAGGTGAAGATCTCCTACTTCCCCAACTGGGAGGCGACCGGAGCCAACGGTCCTTGGCGGGTGGCCCCGAACCTGATGGTGGTGGTGCCCACCAGTCACGACGTCACCCTCCATTACGGAACCACCGGCGTCGACGATGCCGCCTGGTTGCTCACCGCCGCCGCCGCGGTGGCCGCCCTGGCGCTGTCGGTGGTCGGCTGGAGGGTCAGGCGGCGACCGGGGCGCCGCCGCGCCCGCCGCCGCGAGCTAATTCCGTAGCCACCGGGGCGGGTTTGGCCCGGCCATCCGGACTGACTGTCGGAATCGAATGGTTAGTGTCACACTGTGGGTGGTGCCGGGTTTCGGCCCGATCCACTCGTCGTATCTGGCGTATGAACCTTGTGCCAGCTGATCGAAAATGAGGCACTCCGCTGGATACTCGAGGGATAGCGACTCCGCCGATCCCTGCTCGGCGGGTGCCGCCCACGCTGGATGCCACCGGGCTCACCGAGGTCATCGACGCTTCGCCCCCTGAACGTTCCGACGGCGGGTTCTCGGAATTGTCGCGGGAGGTGAAGCAGGCGGGCCTGCTCGACCGCCACTACGCCTCGGACAAGATCCGGATGGGGGTGAACGCCTTCCTGCTGGCCGCCGGATGGGTGGCGTTCTTCTTCATCGGCGACTCCTGGTACCAGCTCCTGGTGGCGGCGTACTTGGCCCTGGTCCTGGGTCAGGTCGGCTTCGTTGCCCACGACATCGGCCACCGTCAGACCCAACGGTCCCGTCGCCTCAACGACACCTTCGGGTTGATCAACGCCAACCTCTTCCTCGGCATGAGCTACGGCTGGTGGATCGACAAGCACACCCGGCACCACACCCGCCCCAACCACGAGGGCAAGGACCCCGACATCGGCACCGGGATCTTCGTCTGGACGGCCGGCCAGGCCGGGGACAAGCGCGGCGCCGGCCGCCTGTTGGCGCGCTACCAGGCGATCCTGTTCTTCCCGATGCTCCTACTGGAGGGCCTCCACCTCCAGGTGGCCGGCATCCGGGCTCTCCCGTCCCGCACCCGCCGCCAGCGGACCAAAGAAGCCGCCCTCCTCGGCCTCCACATCGCCCTCTACCTCGGCCCGCTGCTGTTCGTGCTGTCGCCAGTCCGGGCCCTCGTCTTCCTGTTGGTGAACCAGGGGCTGCTCGGCCTCTACCTCGGCAGTGCCTTCGCCCCCAACCACAAGGGGATGCCGGTCTTCGCCGAGGACGACACCACCGGCTTCCTCGAGCGCCAGGTGGTCACCGCCCGCAACGTCCGGGGCGGATGGATCAGCGACTTCGTGCTCGGTGGCCTGAACTACCAGATCGAGCATCACCTGTTCCCCTCGATGCCGCGGCGCAACCTCCGCCGCTCCCAACCGTTGGTGAAGGCATTCTGCGAGCGTCACAATCTCGTCTACAACGAAACCGGCTTCGGGGCCTCCTACGCCCAGGTGCTCCGTCACCTGCACGCGGTCGGAGCCCCGATCCGAGGCGGCACCCCCGCCTGATCGACGGGTGCGGCGGCTACCCCGGCCCCTCGGAGTCGGTGATCCAGGCTGAGTAGGATGGCCGGGCTATGACCAGCCTCTCCCACGTCTTCAAGGCCTACGACATCCGGGGCGTCGTCCCCGACGAGCTCAACGCCGACCAGTTCAGAGCCATCGGGATGGCGGTGGCCCAGTTCGTGGACGCCCCCCGGCTGCTGGTGGCGAGGGACATGCGGGAGTCGGGCGCGGAGCTGTCCCAGGCGTTCGCCGACGGCGCCCGTTCGGTCGGGGTGGCGGTCACCGATCTGGGCCTCGCTTCCACCGACCTCCTCTACTTCGCGGCCGGCAAGCTCGATTCCCCCGGGGCCATGTTCACCGCCTCTCACAACCCGGCCCGCTACAACGGGTTGAAGCTGTGCCAGGCCGGGGCCCGGCCGATCGGGCGCGAGAGCGGGCTGGCCGAGATCCAGGCCACCGCCGAGGCGCTGCTCGACCAGTGGGGCACCAACGGCCCGCCTCCCCTTGACCCCGACTCGATGGCCTTCTACGAGGAACGTTCGGTGATCGACGACTACGCCGACCACGTCCGCTCCTTCGTCGACGTCGAGGCGCTCCGGGCGCTGGTGGTGGTGGCCGACACCGCCAACGGCATGGGCGGGCTGGTGGCACCCAAGGTCTTCGAGGGGCTGCCCTTCAAGGTGGAGATCCTCTTCCCCGAGCTCGACGGGAACTTCCCCAACCACCCCGCCGACCCCATTCAGCCGGAGAACCTGGTGTGGCTGAAACAAGCGGTGAGCGACCTGGGCGCCGACGTCGGGCTCGCCTTCGACGGGGACGCCGACCGGGTCTTCCTGGTCGACGAGCGCTCGGAGCCGGTGTCGGGCTCCCTCACCACCGCCCTGGTGGCCGCCTCGATGCTGGAGAAGCACCCCGGGGCCACGGTGCTCTACAACTGCATCTGCAGCCGGGTGGTGCCCGAGGTGATCGCCGAGAAGGGCGGGGTGGGGATCCGCACCCGGGTGGGCCACTCCTATATCAAGCAGGTGATGGCCGACACCGGCGCCATCTTCGGGGGCGAACACTCCGGCCACTACTACTTTCGGGACAACTACCGGGCCGACTCGGGGATCATCGCCGCCATGTTGGTGCTCGAGCTGCTGTCGGTGACCGGCAAGCCGCTGTCGGAGCTCCTCGAGCCCTACCGGCGCTACTCGGACTCGGGGGAGATCAACACCACCGTGCCCGACCCCGCCGCCGCCGTCGAAGCCATGGCGGCGGAAGTCGAGGCGGCCGGGGGCGAGCTCGGCACCGTCGACCGGCTGGACGGGCTCACGGTGGACCGGGGGGACTGGTGGTACAACCTCCGTCCCTCCAATACCGAGCCGTTGCTCCGCTTGAACGTGGAGGCGCCCGACGACGCGTCGTTGGCCCTCCGGGTGGCCGAGGTCCAAGAGGCCATCAACGGCCTGGTGATCGGATGACCGTCCGCCCTATTGAACTGACCGACCGGTTGCACGAGAGGAACCCATCATGACGCTCGACTCCCTGCTCATCGATGTCCTGGCCTGCCCGGAGGACAAGGGCTCGCTGTTGTACTTCGAGACCGAGGACCGCCTCTACAACCCCCGCCTCCACCGCAGCTACGAGATCCGCGACGGGATCCCGGTGATGCTCATCGACGAGGCCACCACCGTCGACGACGCCGAGCACGCCCGGCTGATGGCGCTGGCCGATTCCGGCGGGGCCCGGCCCACCGGCGAACCCCGCGGATCGTGACCCCCCCGGCCGCCGGCAGCCCGCCGGTGGCAGCCTCCCCGCTGCTGGTCGACAGCCTGGACATGTGGGGGGCCACCGCCGGCCTCCCCGAACAGGTGGAGGCGGCGCTGAAGGGGGCCCAGGGGGTGGCCGGACTTCCCAACCACCAACAGGTCGAGAACGTGGTGGTGCTGGGGATGGGCGGGAGCGGGATCGCCGGCGACGTCCTGTTGGCGGTGGCCGCCCCCTTCATGCCGGTGCCGGTCACGGTGGTGAAGGGCTACGAGCTCCCCGACTACGTGGGAGCCAACTCCCTGGTCTTCGCCATGTCGTTCTCCGGCGACACCGAGGAGACCCTGGAGGCGGTCGGCCAGGCCTACGAGTCGGGGGCAGCTCTGGTGGTGGTGAGCAGTGGCGGCCAACTCGGGAGGCTGGCCGGGGAGTGGCAGGTTCCGGTCATCGGGGTCCCGGCCGACATCCCCCAGCCCCGGGCGGCGCTCGGGGCCATGGCTATCCCCCCGCTGGTGGTGTTGGAGGAGATCGGCTTGTTCCCCGGCGCCGTCCACTGGGCGAAGCTGGCCGTTCGCCAGCTCCGCCGGCGGCGCGATCAGCTGGTCAAGCCGGACAACCTGGCCGAGGACGTGGCCCGGCGCATCGGGCGGACCATCCCGTTGATCCACAGCTCCCAGGCCCTCGGGGCGGCCGCCGCATTGCGGTGGAAGGCGCAGGTCAACGAAAACGCCAAGGCGCCGGCTTTCTTCAATGTCTACCCCGAGCTCTGCCACAACGAGATCGCCGGGTGGGGACAGAACGGGGATGTGACCCGGCAGGTGTTCACCCTGGTCAACTTGCGCCACGATGCCGAGCATCCCCAGGTGGCCCGCCGGTTCGACCTGGTGGCCGAAGTCCTCCGCGAAGTGATGGCCGGGATCATCGAGGTGCGGGCGGCCGGCGAGGGTGACCTGGCCCAACTCCTCGACCTGGCCATCATCGGGGATTTCGTGTCCCTCCACATGGCCGGTCACGAAGACATCGACCCCGGGCCCATCCCGGTGCTGGTCGAGCTCAAAGAGCGCCTGGCCGAGAGCTGACCGCCAGCCGGAACGGTTCGCCCCCGGATGCCCGGGAGTCGAACACTGTGTTGCAGGCGCGTGACGCCCGCGTGGCGACCTGGTGAACTCGCGGCGTTGCTAGTGAAAGTCGGGGACCCCGGACCTACACTGTCCCCCGTGAGCTACGTGCGGGTCTGTGGTTGCAAGTCGAAGCCAGCCGTAGGCGAAACGACCCACGTAAGGCAACTACTGGTTGCTGAGCATGGTGCGGCTTAGGAGTAAGACCTGCCCGTGGCGTTCCCGGCTGTCGGGGACGGACGGAGATGAGGTGACGCGTGCCATCTACGGTGCCGAAGGGTTCACGACCGCTCGACGGTCGGCTCCGCCGGAACCGGGCCGCCATTCTCACTGCAGGCGAGTGTGGGGTCAAAGACCAGGTCAGCCGCTCGTAGCTCACAAATCCCATCGTGCCGGTTCCCCCGGCGCGCATCGATCCCGACCGATCAGGAGGACCGGCCGAACTCACCCGTAACACTCACAACACAACTCGGAGGCGAACAGGTGAACGTTGTCATCGCAAACGGCAGGAAGATCGTGCCAAACGGGGTGCGGACGCTGGTCGAGGAAAAGGTGGGCCGGCTGCTCCGGCACTGCCCGGGACTCGAGCGAGCCGAAGTCCACTTCTCCGAGGAACACAACCCGAGGATCGCCAACTGCGAGTGTTGCGAAGTCATCCTGTCCGGCCATGGCCGGGTCATCCGGGCTCATGCCTCCGCCCCGGATCCGCTGGTGGCTGTGGATTTCGTAGTGGAAAAGCTCGAGAACCAGCTGGCCAAGACGAAGGGCCGGATCGTGGGCCGACCGCATCCCAGCCGGCGGGGTCAGGTCCAGACGGTCAGGGCCCGGATCCGGACCGCCTGACCGCCTGGCGCCGATCGCCGGCCCCGGGGGTGGGGCCCGGGCTCCTGCCCGGGTTTTCGCCGGCCGGTGGCTGGGTCCGGCCGGGAACGCCCACCGGCCGACGGTAGGATGATTCCCTCATGAGTGTGTTCACCAAGGTCCTTCGCGCCGGCGAAGGCAAAAAAGTTCGTCGTCTGGCTGATCTGGTCCCGCTGGTCAACGCCCTGGAACCGGAGATCGAGGCCCTGAGCGACGCGGAGCTCCAGGCCTTCACCCCACGGTTCAAGGAGCGGCTGGCCAACGGCGAGAGCTTCGAGGACATCCTGGTCGAGGCGTTCGCGGTGGTGCGGGAAGGGGCCTGGCGGGTGCTCGGCCAGCGGCACTTCGACGCCCAGCTGTTGGGGGGGATGGCCCTCCACGTCGGGTGGATCGCCGAGATGAAGACCGGTGAAGGCAAGACGCTGGTCTCCACCCTGCCGGTGTACCTCAACGCCCTGGCCGGCAACGGGGTCCACGTGGTGACGGTGAACGACTACCTCGCCTCCCGTGACTCGGAGTGGATGGGCAGGCTCCACACCTTCCTCGGCCTGACCGTCGGGCGGGTGGGTCCCGACATCGAGGACGCCGAGTCCAAGCGGGCCGCCTACAACGCCGACGTCACCTACGGGACCAACACCGAGTTCGGCTTCGACTATCTCCGGGACAACATGGCCCGCACCAAGGACGCCATGGTGCAGCGGGGCCACCCCTACGCCATCGTCGACGAGGTCGACTCCATCCTCATCGACGAGGCCCGGACCCCGCTGATCATCTCCGGCCCGGCCGCCGAGTCGGCCAAGCTCTACTACCAGTTCGCCGGCATCGTCAGGACCCTGCGCAACGAGGACGACTACGAAGTCGACGAGGAGAAGCGCACCGTCGTCCCCACCGAGGCCGGCATCGAGAAGGTCGAGGGGCAGCTGGGGGTGGACAACCTCTACGACGCGGTGGCGGTGAACTACGTCCACCACCTCACCCAGGCCCTCTACGCCAAAGAGCTCTACAAGCGGGACAAGGACTACCTGATCGCCGACGGCGAAGTGAAGATCGTCGACGAGTTCACCGGCCGGACCCTCGACGGCCGGCGTTGGTCCGACGGTCTCCACCAGGCGGTGGAAGCCAAGGAGCGGGTCCGGATCAACGAGGAGAACCACACCTGGGCCACGGTGACCCTCCAGAACTACTTCCGGCTCTACGAGAAGTTGGCAGGGATGACCGGTACCGCGGAGACCGAGGCGTCGGAGTTCGCCAATACCTATGACCTCCCGGTGGTCCCCATCCCCACCAACAAGCCGCTGGTCCGGAACGACAACCCCGACCTGGTCTACAAGTCGGAGGACGCCAAGTTCAACGCGGTGGTCGAGGACATCGCCGAGCGCCACGCCACCGGCCAGCCGGTACTGGTGGGCACCGCCTCGGTGTCGAAGTCCGAGCACCTGGCCCGGCTGTTGGAGAAGAAGGGCATCCCCCACGCCGTCCTCAACGCCAAGCAGCACTTCCGGGAGGCGGAGATCGTCGCCCAGGCCGGCCGGGTGGGCGGGGTCACCGTCGCCACCAACATGGCGGGTCGAGGGGTCGACATCATCCTCGGGGGCAACGCCGAGGGGATGGCGGTGCGGGAGGCCAACGCCCGCGGCCTCGATCTCACCACCGACGAGGGTGCCGCCGAGCTGGCCAAGATCCGGGCCGAATTCGAAGAGATCTGCACCCGGGAGGGCGAAGAGGTACGGGCGGCGGGGGGACTGTACGTCCTCGGCAGTGAGCGCCACGAGAGCCGTCGCATCGACAACCAGCTCCGGGGCCGTTCCGGCCGCCAGGGTGACCCGGGGGAGAGCCGCTTCTTCCTCTCTCTGGAAGACGACCTGATGCGGCTGTTCGCCACCGGGGCGATGAACTGGGTGATGGGCCGGGCGATCCCCGACGACATCCCCATCGAGGCGAAGATGGTGACCAAGGCCATCGAGCGGGCGCAGAACACCGTCGAGGGACGCAACGCCGAATCCCGCAAGGACGTCCTCAAGTACGACGACGTGATGAACGAGCAGCGCAAGGTGATCTACAAGCGCCGGCTGCAGATCATCGAGGGCGAGGACCTCCACGAGGAGACCCTCGAGCTGTTGGAGTCGACCATCACCGCGCTGGTGGAGGCATCGTGCCCGACGGACTACCCCGAAGAGTGGGACCTCCCCCGCCTGATCACCGAAGTCACCCAGTACTACCCGTCCAAGTTCGTCGAGGACGACCTGGCCGAGGCGACCACCGCCGGCCAGGTGGCGGAGAGCATCCTCTCCGAGGCTCTCGACCTCTACGCCGAGCGGGACGAGACGATTCCCGGCGGGGCGGAGACGGCCCGGCAGCTCGAGCGCGACATCATGCTGCAGATCCTCGACCAGCGGTGGCGTGACCACCTGGCCGAGATGGACCTCCTGCGGGAAGGCATCAACCTGCGGGCCATGGGCAACCAGGATCCGCTGGTGGCCTGGCAGCGGGACGGCTTCGAGATGTTCGGGAAGCTGATGGACGGGATCGACGACGACTACCTCCGCTACGTGTTCCACGTCCAGGTGCTGGCCGAGCCCGCCCCCGAGCCGGACCTGGCCCAGGCCAGCTATATCGCCGCCGACGACCCGGTGCAGGGGAGCGGCTCGATGTCGGCCGCCTTCGCGGTGGGACCGACGGCGGCGGAGATGGCCGAGGTGGCGGCCGACGGCGGTAGCAACGGCTCGGGCATGGCCGGAGGCGCGGTCGGGGTGACCAACCGGATGGCCGATGACGGGGAGACCCAGGTCCCGATTGTGAAGTCCGACAAGGAGAAGATCGGCCGGAACGAGCCGTGCTGGTGTGGCAGCAACAAGAAGTTCAAGTTCTGCCACGGCGCTAACTGACATGGCGGCGGCCGAGCCCCCCCGGCGGGGGGGCGGAGAACCCGAACGCGTCGACATCCGGGCGGCCATCGCCTCGACGACCGACCGTCTCCGGGAAGCCGAGCACTTCCTGGGGCTGGATCACCTCGAGAAGCGACGGGCGGAGCTGGAAGCCGAGGCTTCGGCCCCCGGTCTGTGGGACGATGCCGACAACGCCCGCCGGGTGACCACCGAGTTGGGCCGGGTGAGCGAGGACATCGACATGCTGGCGGCCCTGGCCGAGCGACTCTCCGATGCCGAGACCCTCTTCGAGATGAATGAGGAGGAGGGGGACGACTCCCTGCGGGGCGAAGTCGAAGAGGCCCTGGCCGAACTGGACCGCCGGTTGGGGGCCCTCGAGCTGCGGGCGCTGTTCGCCGGGGACTACGACGATGGCGACGCGGTGGCCGAGATCCACGCCGGCGCCGGCGGCACCGACGCCCAGGACTGGGCCGAGATGATGCTGCGGATGTACACCCGCTGGGCCGAGCGGCGCGGCTTCGAGATCGAGGTGGAGGAGGCGACCCCCGGGCAAGAGGCCGGGCTGCTGTCGGCAACCTTCATCGTGAAAGGCAGGTACGCATTCGGACTGCTGTCGGTGGAGAGAGGCGTGCACCGGTTGGTGCGGATCTCGCCCTTCGACGCTCAACACCGGCGGCAGACCAGCTTTGCGTCGCTGGATGTGGTGCCGTTCATCGAAGACGTCTCCGACGAAGTCGAGATCGATGAGAAGGACCTCCGGATCGATACCTACCGCTCATCGGGAGCCGGGGGCCAGCACGTGAACAAAACCGACTCGGCGGTGCGGCTCACCCACCTCCCCACCGGCATCGTGGTGTCGAGCCAGAACCAGCGGAGCCAGCACCAGAACAAGGCCAAGGCCATGCAGGTCCTCGGGGCCAAGCTCGCCGACCGCCAGCGGGCCGAGCACCAAGCCAACCTCGACTCGCTGTCCGGCGACCGGACCGACAACGCCTGGGGAAACCAGATCCGCTCCTACGTCCTGGCTCCCTATCAATTGGTCAAGGATCTGCGCACCAGCGAGGAGACCGGCAACGTGGACGCGGTGCTAGACGGCGATCTCGATGCGTTCATGGAAGCCGAGCTCCGTCGCCAAGCCGACCTGCGCCGCAACCAGGGGTAGGAGTGCCGGAATCCCCGGCGGAAGCGCACGTCAGGGGAGGTCAGAGGGCCTACACCAGCTGCAGCTCCTAAATCGGTAAACTACTCCGGACTCATTGCACCCTCGGCGACCGACTCCAGCTTCGACGTAAACCTCTTCCTTATGATCACGTTCCAGAACGTCACCAAAACCTACAAAGGGTCAACAGTCGCACTCCGGGACTGTTCGATCGAAATCGACAAAGGCGAGTTCGTCTTCCTGGTCGGCCCCTCCGGTTCCGGCAAGACCACCTTCATCCGGCTCCTGCTCCGAGAAGAGATGCCGACGTCGGGCCGCATCTGGGAAGCCGGCAAGGAGATCGGGCACCTCTCGAAGTGGCGGGTCCCGTATCTGCGCCGCAACATCGGGTGCGTCTTCCAGGACTTCCGCCTGCTTCCCAACCGGACGGTGTTCGAGAACGTCGCTTTCGCTCTGGAGGTCATTGGGCGCCCCAAGCACGTCATCGCCTCCCAGGTGCCGCAGGTGCTGGATCTGGTCGGTCTCACCAAGAAGAGCGGGAACCTTCCCGGCGAACTCTCCGGCGGCGAGCAGCAGCGGGTGGCGGTAGCCCGGGCCTTCGTGAACCGGCCGCTCATCCTGCTGGCCGACGAGCCCACCGGGAACCTCGATCCGACCACCAGTCTCGGCATCATGCGTTTGCTCGACCGGATCAACCGGACCGGGACCACCGTTGTCGTTGCCACCCACGACGCCGGCATGGTCGACCAGATGCGGCGACGGGTCGTCGAGCTCGATCACGGAACCAAAGTGCGCGATCAGGCCCGTGGCGTCTACGGCCTCGACAGTGCGGTGGCGGCGGCCGGGGCCGGATCGCCCACCGGGACCATGGTGGAGACGGCGCCGGCTCCCGTCCCGGTCAGCCGGGCGGCGGCTCGCAATGGAGGGGCCTCCCGAACTGGTGACGGCCTCCGTCGCCGCAACGCGGGCCGCTGATGCCGGTTTCTGCCGGATACGTGACGCGGGAGGCGACCACCAACCTCTGGCGCAACCGTTTGATGACCATCGCCGCGGTGCTCACCGTGGCGGTGTCCCTGGCGCTGGTGGGTTCGGCCCTGCTGTTGAAGCAGGGTGCGACCAACGCCACCGCCCAGTGGCAGAACGGGGTGAACATCAGGGTCTGGGTGAATCCCAACGCCCCCGCCGCCCAGTACAAGGCGATCGGCGTTCAACTCTCGCAAAACCCCCTGGTCAAGAGCTGTATCCCCCGGTCGCAGGCCTACGACTACAACGAGGCCCGCCGCACGGTGGCGGCCGATGAGTTCAACGCCACCACCCAGTCCGACTACCCCTCGTCCTACGCCTGCGTCCTCGCCAACCCGTCGGATGCCACCGCGGTGTCTCAGCAGTTCGCGGGCAAGCCCGGCATCTTCGGCACCCCGTCGTCACCGACGGCCCAGATCCGAACCATGCAGAGCGTCATCCACATCCTCCAGTGGGTCTTCCTGTCGGTGGCGGTGGTGCTGCTGCTCTCGGCCTCGGTGCTCATCCTTAACACCATCCGCATGGCCATCTTCGCCCGTCGACGCGAGGTGTCGGTGATGAAGTTGGTCGGCGCCACCAACTGGTTCATCCGGCTTCCGTTCATGGTGGAGGGACTCATCCAGGGACTGCTGGGCTCGGCGGTCGCCGTCCTCGTGGTCCTCAGCCTCTACTGGGGGATCGGGCTCAACACCACCAAGACGGTGGCCAACCAGAGCAACTTGATCGCCCAGATGTCGATGGGCGCCTGGGAAGTGGCAGCCACCTGCATCCTGGTGGCGTTGGTGGGCATCGTGGTGGGGGTGGCCGGATCGGCGTTGGCCGTCCGGCGTTTCCTCGACGTCTGACCGGACGCCCGGTCAGAGCATCCGACGGCGCACGGCTCGCCAGCCAAACCTGCCCAGCACGATCAAGGCGGCCAGGCAGAGCAAGACGAACAGGGTCGGGCCGGCGATCCGGACCAGCCACTCGAATCCGGAGACGAAGCCCCCGATCCCGTCGTGCCACGCCTTGATGAGTCCCGTACTTTGGGGC
>DATARI010000212.1:0-4662 GCA_036264255.1 Acidimicrobiales bacterium
GGGGTCGCCTGTTTCAGTTCGTCGTCGGTCGGCTTCCGGGACCGCCGGGCCTCGGGGGGGAGCTGGGCCGAGATGGACTTCATGATCTTGGCGGTGTCGGCCACGGCGTCGCCGGTCAGTCCCTTGACCGGCGGGCCCACCCGCGCCCGGACCTGGGGCGGGTTGAGGACATTGGTCATATTGGGCATGCGGGCGGATCGGGGCCACACCTTCTCCGTCCACCAGAGGCCCACCGGTATGACCGGAGCGCCGGTGGTCGCGGCCAGTCGGGCCGCCCCGGTCTTGCCCACCAGCTTGGGCGAGAAGAAGTCCTTCCCGCGCGGGATGGTTCCCTGAGGCAGGATCACGACCACCTCGCCTCCCCGGAGGGCGTGCTCGGCGTGGGCCAGGGCGTTGCCGCCCCCCGATTCCCGGTCCACCACGATCTGGCCCATGACCTTCGCCATCTGACCGAGGACGGGGGCGTCGAAGATCTCCTTCTTGGCCAGGGCCCGGGGGAGGCGGCCGCTGCGCATCACGGTGAGCCCGAGGGCTACGGCGTCGAAATAGCTGCGGTGATTGGCCACCACGATGGCGGGACCCTGGCGGGGGATGTTCTCGGTTCCCGCGATATCGAAGCGGGCGTAAGGAAACGACTCTGGCCGGACGAGCATCCGGAGCACCTCGAAGGGCTCCACGCCGAGGAACTTGACGACCCCGGGCGGGGCGTCGAGGTGCAACTGGGGCCATCGGCGCAGGGTGGCCACGACCGCCAGTCGGGGATCGGCGTTCACCGCCGTCGGATGGCCCACCGACGACAGCAACGGGATGTCATAGACGCTGTCGGAGTAAGCCCAGCTGTCGGACAGCTCGATGCCGTGTTCGGCCGCCCACCAGCGCACCGCCGTCAACTTGCCCGCCGCCCACACGAATGCCCCGTCCAGCCGTCCCGTGTAGCGCTCCACGCCGGCGCCGTCGACGGTCGTCTGGTAGCGGGTGGCGATCACATCGTCGAGCCCGAGGCGCCGGGCCAGCGGTTCGATGAAATCGAGCGGGGTCGTCGTCGCCAGGACGACGGGCCGGCCGGCCTCGTGGTGCTCCTCCACCAGGGCCACCGCGTAGGGCGCGACCTTGTCCACCAGGGCGTCCACGGCCGCCTCGGCCGCCGCCTGGACGGCCGAACGGCGCCGGCCCCGCATGGCGGAGGCCGCGGCCCGGGCCAGCGCCATGCCGGCCAGGGACTCCCCGAAGCGGTCATAGCTCTTGTAGAGCAGGCCCTGACCGGGAAGGGTCCGGTTGGGCAGCACCCCGGCCCGCCCCAGGGCCTCGCTCAGCACGGGCCCACTGGCTCCCTTCAGCAACGTCCTGTCGAGGTCGAAAAATGCTGCCGAGGTGCCCACCGGTTCAGACGCTACCGCCCCTTCCCGGCCCCCGGGTGCGGCGGCGCCGGATGCCCCCGGCACCCGACTGGACCCGGGCCCGGCGGGGCATTTCCATCCTGTCTCAGCTCAGCTGGGGCCCCGCAGTTGCCGCAGCACGTAAGGGAGGATGCCGCCATGGCGGAAGTACTCCTCTTCTTTAGGGGTGTCGATGCGCAGCCGGACCCGGAACTCCCGCCCGTCGGCGGTCACCACCAGCTCGTCGGGCAGCGGCTCGTCGTCGCCGAGGCCGTCCAGCCCCGTGATGTCGTAGACCTCCTCGCCGGTGAGGCCGAGCGTGGCTACCGTGTCCCCCTTGAACTGCAGGGGCAGCACTCCCATCCCGACCAGGTTGGAGCGGTGGATGCGCTCGAAGCTCTCGGCCAGCACCGCCCCGATCCCCAGCAGCCGGGTGCCCTTGGCGGCCCAGTCCCGTGACGAGCCCGACCCGTACTCCTTGCCCGCCAGCACCACCAGCGGGACACCCTCGCCTTGGTAGGCCATGGCGGCCTCGTAGATGGTCATCTCCTCGCCGTCGGGCAGGTGCCGGGTGACTCCGCCCTCGGTTCCCGGGGCCAGCTGGTTGCGCAGCCGGGTGTTGGCGAAGGTGCCCCGGATCATGACCTCGTGGTTGCCCCGGCGGGAGCCGTAGGAGTTGAAGTCACCCGGCTCCACGCCCTGGGACTCCAGCCACCGGCCCGCCGGGCTGCTCCGGCGGATGCTGCCGGCCGGCGAGATGTGATCGGTCGTGACGCTGTCGCCCAGCTTGGCCAGGACCCGGGCCCCGTGGAGGTCTCCGATCCCCGTCGGCGTCGCCGACATGGCCTCGAAGTACGGCGGGTTGCGCACGTAGGTCGAGGTGTCGTCCCACGAGAACCGCTCGCCGGTCGGTATCTCGAGGCTGTTCCAGCTGTCGTCGCCCTCGAACACCGAGCCGTAGCTCTTGCGGAACATGTCAGAGGCGATGGCCTCGGCGACCACCTGGCTGACCTCGTGGGCGCTCGGCCAGAGGTCTCGGAGGTACACCGGTTGGCCATCTCGATCGGTGCCGAGGGGCTCACGGCGGACGTCGATGTCCATGGTTCCCGCCAGGGCGTAGGCGACGACGAGGGGGGGTGAGGCCAGGTAGTTCATCCGGACGTCGGCGTTGATCCGGCCTTCGAAGTTCCGGTTGCCGGAGAGCACCGCGACCACCGCCAGGTTCCCCTGGTCGATGGCTTCGCTGATTGGGCGTGGGAGGGGGCCCGAGTTGCCGATACAGGTGGTGCAGCCGTAGCCGACCAGGGCGAATCCCAGTTTCTCCAGGTACGGCATCAGCCCCGAGCGTTCGTAGTAGTCGATGACCACCTTGGACCCAGGGGCCAGCGACGTCTTGACCCAGGGCTTGGCGGCCAGGCCCCGCTCCACCGCGTTCCTGGCCAGGAGACCGGCCCCGATCATGACCGAGGGATTCGAGGTGTTGGTGCAACTGGTGATGGCTGCGATCACGACGTGACCATGGTCGATCTCGAAGGAGGTGCCGTCGGCCAATGTCACGGGAACCGGATGGCGCCACGGCTCGGGGCCGGCCGCGCCTCCCGCCTGGTCAGGATCGTCGGCCAGGGGGCGCTCGGGGCCGGCCTGGTCGGCACCCGGCCCCGGAGCTGTCGAGTCGCTGGCGGGAAACGTCTCGGCCAGCGCCTCGTCCTGGGTGCCGTTGACGACGTCGGGCAGGGCGGCCGAGAGGGCGGCTCGGAACATGGACTTGGCGGCGCTGACGGGAACCCGGTCCTGGGGACGCGAGGGGCCGGCCAGGCTGGGCTCGACGGTCGACAGGTCCAGTTCCAGCCGCTCGGAGTAGTTGGCTTCGTGCGACGGGTCATGCCAGAGACCTTGTTCCTTGGCGTACGCCTCGACCAGGGCCACGTGCGAGGGGGACCGGCCGGTGAAGGCCAGGTACCGCAAGGTCTCGTCATCGATGGGGAAAATGGCGCAGGTCGAGCCGTACTCCGGGGACATGTTGCCGATGGTCGCCCGGTTGGCCAGCGGGACCGCCGCCACCCCGTGGCCGTAGAACTCGACGAACTTGCCGACCACCCCGTGGCGGCGCAGCAACTCGGTCACGGTGAGCACCAGGTCGGTGGCGGTCGTCCCCTCGGGCAGTTCGCCGGTGAGCTTGAAGCCCACCACCTTGGGGATGAGCATGGACACCGGCTGGCCCAGCAACGCCGCTTCCGCCTCGATGCCGCCGACGCCCCACCCGAGCACGCCGAGGCCATTGACCATGGTGGTGTGAGAGTCGGTCCCTACCAGGGTGTCGGGGTACACCAGGCGGGTCGCCTCGTCGACGAAGACCACCCGGGCCAGGTACTCCAGATTCACCTGGTGGCAGATCCCGGTATCGGGAGGGACGACCTTGAAGTTGTCGAACGCCGATTGGCCCCAGCGTAGGAACTGGTAACGCTCCCGGTTGCGGCGGAACTCCAGCGCCGCGTTCTGGGCGAAGGCGTCGGGCCGGCCCGCCACGTCGGCCACCACCGAGTGGTCGATCACCAACTCGGCCGGGATCTGAGGGTTGACGAGATCGGGATCGCCCCCCAGGGCCGCCATGGCGTCTCGCATGGCGGCCAGGTCGACGACCGCGGGCACGCCGGTGAAGTCCTGCAGGAGCACCCGGGCCGGGGCGAAGCTGATCTCCTGGCGGGGCTCGGCGGTCGGCTCCCATCGGGTGAGCGCCTCGATGTCGCCGGCCGTGACCGTGAAACCGTCCTCGTGGCGGAGCAAATTCTCCAGCAGGATCTTCAGGGAAAAGGGCAACCGGTCGATGGCTACCGTCGGTGGGAGCCGATTCAGCCGGTACGCCGTGAGCCCTCGACCATCCGGCGCGCGGAACTCCGAACGGACATTGAAGCTGTCTCGCTGGCTGCCGGCCATCAATCCCTCGTCCCTGCTCGATCACCCGAAGCGATGCATTCTACGGCCGGGGCACGACCGTTCCTGGCGCCGGGCCGCCACCCTAGGCTGCTGCCTTGTGGAGCCGGCGGTGGAGTTGACACCCGAGGAGCAACGGGTCCTCGGGTGCTTGATCGAGAAGGGCGCCACGACTCCCGAGAACTACCCCCTGACCATGAATGCCCTGATCGCGGCCTGCAACCAGACCAGCAATCGGGACCCGGGCGCCGGCTACCGCGAGGAGGATGTTTCCGCGGCCCTCACCACCCTGAGAGAACGCAAACTGATCCGGATCGTCTATCCCGCCCACGCCCGGGTAACCAAGTACCGCCAC
>DATARI010000096.1:0-1786 GCA_036264255.1 Acidimicrobiales bacterium
CGTCGGATGCCGCCAGAAGTGACGGCCGATCTTCGCCGACACCTCGAAGATGGCGAACTTGCAGGCCCAGGTGGTGAACTTGCTGTCACCCCGAAAGTCCCCAGCCTTGGCGACGACGAGCACTACCGCGTCGGCGGCCGCCTGGCAGGCGAGATCGTCCAGCTCGGGACCGACGATCCCGAGCTGTGGGCTCCGCCGGCGAGCCTCGCTCCTCGCCACCCGCAACAGCAACTCATACAGCCGCACCGTCGTGGCGTCGCGCACCGGGCCGACACTCCGCAGGCCCTCTACCCACGCGACGGACTCAGCGTCGAGGGTTTTTCGGTCGCCGAGCGAGCAGTCAGGAGCCGCTTGCCCGGCGAACACCATGGACCAATCCTATGACTGTTGATCAGTAACGCCGGCTCAGCGCAGCGATCTTCCAGCCCCACCGGCAGGCCGGTTCGGACCGGCATCCATAGCCGTGTGCGACCGACGGTTTTGGGGCGACGTCCATAGGCTGGCCGGATGGGGCAGCGTGATCGGGTGAGCCCATCGGTGGTCGTGCGCGATCTGAGCCACCGCTACCCCAGCCCGGGTGGGGAGTTGACGGTGCTCGACGACGTCAGCTTCGAGGTGGACGCCGGAGGCTATGTCGCTCTTACGGGACCGTCGGGGGCCGGTAAGACCACCCTCCTGTCACTCCTCGGTGGCCTGGACAGCGTGCAGTCGGGTTTGGTGGAGGTCGAAGGTACTGACCTTTCCGACGTCTCGGGAAGCGATCTGGCCCGGTTCCGGTGCCACACGGTGGGGTTCGTTTTCCAGCATTTCGGCCTGCTGCAGACGCTCACGGCGGCCGAAAACGTGGAGTTGGCGCTGGCCTTGTCCGGTGCCAGCCCAAAGGTTCGTCGCTCCGTCGCCCGAGATCTCCTCGACGCCGTTGGCCTCGGGGCCCGGCTCGATCACCGTCCCCACCAACTGAGCGGCGGGGAACGCCAGCGGGTGGCGATCGCCCGGGCGCTGGCCAACCAGCCTCGGCTGGTACTGGCCGATGAGCCGACGGGAAATCTGGACGAGGACTCCGCGGACAACGTGATCACACTGCTGGAGTCGTTGCCGGGCTCGCGCGGAGTGACGCTGATCGTCGTGACGCACAACCACGCCCTGGCCGCCCGGGCCGCCACCCGCCTGGCCCTCGACCGGGGTCGCCTCGTCACCGCGGTCGACCGGACGTGACGTGGCGGGACGCCTTCGGGTTGGTGGCACGAGAGCTGAGGCGCCGGGCCGGCCGCTCGGCGCTCACCGTGGCCGCCGTGGCCCTGGCCGCCGCCCTTCTCACCGCCCTGGTAACCATCGCCCAGACCGCCCAGACACGCGTGCTGTCGGAGGTCACCACCGGTGGTTCGCTGGCGGGGATCAAGGTGGCGGCGGCCGCTCCCGATCCGAGCCAGGTGGATCGGGACAATGCCACCCCCGGGCCGCCCAGGCCCCTCGACGATGCCGCCCTCCGCCGGATCCGCAACCTTCCGAACGTCGATGCCGTCTACCCGGTCATCTCGGTTCCGGTGGTGGTGCTGGCACCGGAGAGGATTCCCGTTCCCGGTTCGGCCGGCTCAATCACCGGGGGGACCGGCGAGGGGGTCGGGCCCGCCCAGCCCTATGGCGACAACCTGACTGGCGTGGCCGTCGATCAGGTGGCCCGGCTGCCTATCACCCTGCTGGCCGGGCGGCTCCCGGGGACCGCCAATGAAATCGACGTCACCCCGGACTTCTTGGATCGTCTCCACATTCCCCAGAAGGACGCGGC
>DATARI010000116.1:0-8759 GCA_036264255.1 Acidimicrobiales bacterium
CACCAACAGCCTGGCCAGCACCTTCCCGGTGGCCGACCGGTACTTCTCTTCGGTGATGGCCCAGACCTACCCGAACCGCCGGTACCTGATGGCGGCCACCTCGCTCGGCCAGATCACCAACACCCTGCCGAGCCCGCTCCCACCCAACGGCACCATCTTCGATCAGCTCAACGCCCACGGGATCTCCTGGAAGAACTACTACTCGTCGCTGCCCACCGTGGGCATCTTCATCTCCCTCCTGGCCAAGCCGGCGATGACCGCCAACCTGGCCAACATCCAGAGCTTCTACACCGACTGCGCCTCGGGGAGCCTCCCCGCCTTCTGCATCGTGGACCCCGACTTCGACAAGCAGTCGGAGGAGAATCCTCAGGACATCCAGTACGGGGATGCCTTCCTGGCTGGGGTGGTCAACGCGGCGATGTCCGGCCCGAAGTGGTCGAAGACCCTGCTGGTCTGGTGCTACGACGAGCACGGCGGCTACTACGACCATGTGCCACCCCCCGCCGCGGTCACCCCCGACGACATTCCCCCGACCCTGACCGCCAAAGACGTGCCCGGCCAGTTCAATCGGCTCGGCTTCCGGGTGCCGGCCGGCCTGGTCAGCCCGTACGCCAAGAAGAACTACGTCTCCCATTCGGTGTACGACCACACCTCGGTGTTGAAGCTGGTGGAGACCAAGTGGAACCTGCCGGCCATGACCCGGCGGGACGCCGCCGCCAACGATCTCCTCGACATGGTCGACTTCAACGCGTCGCCGGGGTTCCTCAAGCCGCCCGCCCTCTCCGCCGCGGCCAACCCGTCCGTCGAGGCGGGGTGCCTGACCACCGGCCCCGGGGTGATCCCGCCCCCGTCGGCGGTGACCGCAGTCAAGACCTGAGGCGGCCGGGCGGCCGGGCCACGCGGGGGTCCGGCCGGCCGGGAGCCGCGGTGGTGGACCTACTTGGAAGACCGGCGCAGCGCCTTTTTCAGCACCGCGTCGTACCCTTCGAGCCCCTCGCGGTAGAGCCTCGATTCCGGTCCGGAGGCGATGCCCACCCGCTCGGGGATCACCCCCCAGATCGGGACCTTCTCGGCCGTCCACCAGTCGATGGTCTCGGCCAGGTCGTTGGTCCCGAGCCGGGCGGCACAGATGACCACTCCGAACGGCGTCTTCTTCGGCACGATCTCCAAGGTGGCCGCCACCCGGGTGAACTCCACCCCGCCGGCCCGGGTGGGAATCACCACCGCGTCCGCCCCGCCGATGGCCGCCCGGACGATCCGCTCGTCCCCCGGCGGCGTGTCCACCACCGTCAGACCCTCGGTCTTGGACATGGCCCGGACCACGGTCCGCTCCGACGGTCCCTCGACCAGCTCCACTCCGTCGATCGGGCTGGCCTCCAACCACTCGGCTGCCGACGCCTGCCGGTCGGCGTCAACCAGCACCACCGGGTCGTAGCCCCGTTCCACCGCCGCGGCGGCAAGGTAGATGGTGGTGGTGGTCTTTCCCACCCCGCCTTTGACATTGCTGACGACGATGTTCATAGGTGCGATGATTCCACATCCGGGTCCCAGGCTGGGCGGTCGGTCAGCGGGCCGGCCGGGGCGAGCGAGGCCGCCACTGCCGTGCTACTCCGGTGACGAGTCGAGGGCGATGGCGGCCCGGGTGGAAGCGACCGCCGCGCTCACGGCGATGGTGAGAATGCCCCACCGGGCCCGCCGGGGGAGATGGCGGAAGACCACCACCGTCGACACCGCGTCGACGATGTCGGCGACGCCGCCCAGGGCCACCCAGGGCCGGCCTTCAGCATCGGACACCGACAGCCCCCGGAGGGTGCCGATCCCGAGCACCAGATCCCGGCCGCCCATGGCCCTCGCCAGGAGCCGGGCGGGGACGTCGCCGCCCACATCGCCCACCCAGGGTCGAGCCACCAGCGAGGGTGTCACCACCGCCGCTGCCCCGACGCCGACCCGGCCCCAGGCGACGAGGCGGGCGAAGGTTCGATACACGTCGTTGTTCATGCCGACACGCTATGCGGGGCCGACGCGGACGGTGAAGTGGCCCACCGACCCGGCTACCGGGGAGTGCATTTCGGCCCATTTCGGTCTCTCTGGGAACTCAGTCGACCACTTTCAGTAGCCCTTCCCGGGGTGAAATGGAAAAGTACCTGGTCACGCCGGTTTACATTTGAGTGACGATCCTTCAGACTGTCCCAAGCGACGACGTCTGCGCAGGCAGCGTCGACAGGAGGGGGTATCCGGCTCCGGCCGGATGCAGGTTCCTGTGGGACATGGGGGGAGCGGCCGGGTCATTGCGACCCGGCCGCTGTCATCTCCATAGCGAGGTTCCCGGGCCCCGACTCTTGACCTCGAGCGAGCCTCGACCTCGAGCCGAGATCGGCGGGAGCCGTCAGCCGGATACACCGAAGTGGTCGAGGGGCCCGTGGCCTTTGCCCAGCCGCCAACCCGCCGCCCCAACCAGCGCGTCGTGGACGTAGGCCTTGGCGTCGGTCACCGCGGTGACCAGGTCGGACCCCGAGGCCAGCTTGGCGGCGATGGCCGCCGACAGGGAGCAACCGGTGCCGTGGGTGTTCGGGGTGTTCACCCACTCGGCCGACAGCACCGTCACCGTGGTCCCGTCGTAGAGCACGTCGGGCACCACCGACGCCGCCGGCATCCCCGGAGCCGGCTCGACACCGGCCAGATGGCCGCCCTTGACCAGCACCCAATCCGGCCCCAGGGCCTGCAGGGCCCGGGCGGCGGTGGTCATGCCCTCAACGTCGGTGAGCGTGGCGGGATCGCGGCCGCACAGCAGGGCCGCCTCCCAGAGGTTGGGCGTGACCAGTAACGCATGGGGGATCAGGAGCTCCCGGTAGGCGTCCACCCCACCGTCATCGAGAAGCCGCTGCCCGGACGAGGACACCATCACCGGGTCCACCACCAGGTTGGGCAGATCCCCCGACCCGGCACGGCGCCCGACCACCCCGATGATCTCGGCGGTGCCGAGCATGCCGGTCTTGGTGGCGGCCACCGGCAGATCGGCCAGCACCGTCTCGATCTGCCGGTCGACGAAGGAGGCGGGGATGGGGTGCACGCCGTCCACCCTCGCGGTGTTCTGGGCGGTGACGGCGGTGATGGCGGTCACCCCGAAGACCCCGAGGGCGCTCATGGTCTTGAGGTCGGCCTGGATACCGGCGCCGGCGCCGGAGTCGGACCCGGCGATGGTGAGCGCCACCGGTGGCTGGTGGGTCATTCGTCGATCATGCCGACGAACGGGCTCGACGCCTTGGCGTGCAGCCGGCGGGGGATCCTCCCGGCCGCACGGGCCCGTCGACCGGCGGTGACCGCGTCCCGGACCGCCAGGGCCATCACCCCCGGCTGGTGGGCTCGGGTGATGGCCGAGGCCACCAGCACCCCGTCGCAGCCCAGCTCCATGGCCACGCAGGCGTCGGAAGCGGTGCCGATGCCGGCGTCGAGGATCACCGGGACTCCGGCCTGCTCGACGATCAGCCCGATGTTGTGGGGGTTGCGGATGCCGAGCCCGCTGCCGATGGGGGAGCCGAGGGGCATCACCGCCGCACAGCCCACCTGCTCGAGCCGGCGGGCCATGATCGGATCGTCGTTGGTGTACGGGAGGACGATGAACCCCTCGTCCACCAGTTCCTCCGCGGCGGCCAGCAGCTCCACCGGGTCGGGGAGGAGGGTGAGGTCATCACCGATCACCTCGAGTTTGAGCCAGTCGGTCTCGAACGCCTCGCGGGCCAACTTGGCCGTCAACACCGCCTCCGAAGCGGTGAAGCAGCCGGCGGTGTTGGGCAGCACCCGGACCCCGTGCTCGTCCAACAGATCGATCAAGGAGTGGCGGATGGTGGGGTCGACCCGGCGCACCGCCACCGTCGCCATCGAGGTCCCCGATGCGACCAGCGCCTCGGCGAACGCCTCGGGACTGGACATGCCGCCGGATCCGAGGATCAGCCGGGAAGCCAGCCTCTCGCCGGCCACCATGAGGCCGTCGTCGCCGACCCCGGGTGACGATCTGTCGAGGGTGTCCATCGGTTCCACGGTACCGGGGCCGCTCACCCGCCGGCGACGGCGGTGACGATCTCGATGCGATCGCCGAAAACCAGCCGGGTGTCGCCCCACTGGCTCTTGGGCACCACTTCCCCGTTGCGGGAGACCGCCACCCCTTTGGGGGAAGGGCACCACGATCCGACCAGGTCGGCCACCGTCGCCCCCGGGTCCCCCTCCCAGTCGGACCCGTTGACCTGGACGACGCTCATGTCCGGACCCGGGCCCGGCGGGATAGCCCCGGGCCTGGAGGGGTGTCGAACCGTTCGGGACCGAACGGCGCCAGGGCACCGCTCACCGGGTCCCCCTCGAGGAGGCCAACCACCGCGTCGGCGGTGATCGGGGCCAGCAGGATCCCGTTGCGGTAGTGGCCGGTGGCCATGAACAGCCGATCCATCCCCGTCGCCCCGACGATGGGGGCATTGTCCGGCGACCCCGGGCGCAAGCCGGTGGTGGTCTCGGCCAGCTCGTACTCGTCGAGGGCAGGGACCACCGTCCGGGCGTCGCGGAGCAGGTCGTGCACCGACCCGACCTGGACGCTGAGATCGAACCCCTTCTCTTCCACGGTGGCCCCGATCACCACGCTGCCGTCGGCCCGGGGGACCAGGTAGCAGGTCCGGCCGTGGACCAGACCCCGGACGATGCGGGTCAGCCTCGGGGCACCGCTCGACGCCTGGGCCCGGATGGTCAGCCCCTTCACCGGCCGCACCGGCGGGACCAGGGAGTGGGGGAGGCCGAGCCGTCCCGACCAGCAGCCGGCGGCGACGACCACCGCCCCGGCACCGATGGCCCCGCCCCCGCCCAGGGACACCCCGGTGGCCCGCCCGTTCCCGGACATCACCGCCGACACCTCGTCGGCCACCCTGACCACCCCGGCCTGATCACAAGCGGCCAGCAGGGCCTCGACCAGCAGGCGGTTGTCGACCTGATGGTCGTCGGGGAACTCGGCGCCGCCCCCGATGCCGGGGGAGAGGAGGGGCTCGAGGGCCCGGCAGTCCCGGGCCGAGAGTCTCCGGGGGGTGAGCCCGAGGGCCAGTTGGTACTCGAGCACGTCGTCGACCACCCGCCGGTCGGAGGGATCGACGGCGGCCAGGACGGTGCCGGAGGTGAGGTAGCCGACCGGCCGACCGGAGGCCTGTTCGAGATCGAGGGCGAAGGCGGGCCACTGCCGGGCGGAGGCCAGGTTGGCCCGGGCCAGGGCCTCCTCGCCGAAATGGGCCTCGCCGACCGGCCCCAGCATGCCCGCCGCCGCCCAGGTGGCCCCGTGTCCGGGCTGGGGATCGACCACCGCCACCGCCAAACCCGCGGATGCCGCCCGCCAGGCCACCGAAAGGCCGATCACCCCGGCCCCCACCACCACGGCGTCCAGACGGTCGGCATCAGGCATCTCCCCATGGTACGGGCAAGATGTGGCCGGATTGGACGGCCCACGGTGTACCATGTCCGGACCGCAGATGGGCCAGCGTCGTCCCGAGCGAAGAAGCTACACACTCCCATGGAGCGACCCGATGACGACCTTGCCCGGCACCTTCGCCGTCCCAACTTTTGGTACCCCGGTGGCCCTGCGGGGAACGTCGCGGCCTGAGGGCCCGGCGCCGAGCGCCCCGACCGACGGCCTCTACGACCCCCGCTTCGAGCACGACGCTTGTGGCATCGCCCTGGTCGCCGACCTCCACGGCCGACCCTCCCACAGCCTGGTCCGCCGGGCCATCACCGCGCTGGAGCATCTGGCCCACCGGGGGGCGACCGGCAGCGAGGAGGACAGCGGGGACGGGGCCGGCATCCTGCTCCAGGTCCCCCACAGCTTCTACCGGGAGGTGGTCGAGTTCGATCTCCCCGAGGCGGGCCACTACGCCACCGGGATCGCCTTCCTCTCCCGGGACCCGTCGGAGGCGGCGAAGGCCCGGATCGGGATCGAGCAGCTGGCCGACGAGGAGGGCCTCGGGGTCCTCGGTTGGCGGGAGGTCCCGTTCAACGACGCCACCCTCGGTTCGGTGGCCCGGGGCGACATGCCCTCGATCCACCAGGTGTTCGTGGTTCCGGCGCCGGGTGCGGTGCTGGCCGGGGACGACATCCCCCTGGCCATCGACCGGCTCACCTTCGTGCTCCGAAAACGGGCCGAACACCACATCGACGACTGCTACTTCGCCTCCCTGTCGGCCCGGACCGTCAACTACAAGGGGATGCTCACCTCCCACCAGCTGGCCGAGTTCTACCCCGACCTCTCCGACCCCCGGGTGGAGAGCGGGCTGGCGCTGGTCCACTCCCGTTTCTCCACCAATACCTTCCCGTCGTGGATGCTGGCCCACCCCTACCGGTACCTGGCCCACAACGGCGAAATCAACACGCTGGCCGGCAACCGCAACTGGATGCGGGCCCGGGAAGCGCTGTGCTCGACCGACCTCATCCCCGGCCTCGACCGCGCCTTTCCCATCCTTACCAACGGGGCCAGCGACTCCGCCTCCTTCGACGAGGTCCTCGAGCTCCTCCATCTCGGGGGACGGCCCCTCCACCACGCGGTGTTGATGATGATCCCCGAGGCGTGGGAGAACCACCGGGCGATGGATCCCGCCCGGCGGGCCTTCTACCGGTACCACTCGTCGCTGATGGAGCCGTGGGACGGCCCGGCAGCGGTCGCCTTCACCGACGGATGCGTCATCGGGGCGGTCCTGGACCGGAACGGCCTCCGGCCCGCCCGGTACTGGGTCACCGACGACGGCCTGGTGGTGCTGGCCAGCGAAGTCGGTGTCCTCGACGTGCCGTCCTCCAAGGTGGTCCGGAAGGGCCGGCTCCAGCCCGGGCGGATGTTCCTGGTGGACACCGTGGCCGGGAAGATCATCGACGACGAGGAGATCAAGTCGGCCCTGGCCGACGAGCAGCCCTACGCCAAGTGGTTGGAAGAGGGCCAGATCGATCTCGACGACCTGCCCCCGAAGACGATGCTCACCCCCCAGCATGCCTCGGTGATCGGCCGCCAGCGGGTGTTCGGATACACCAACGAGGAGCTCCGGCTGATCATCGGCCCGATGGCCAAGTCGGGTGCCGAGCCGATCGGCTCCATGGGTACCGACGCCGCCATCGCGGTGCTCTCCGACCGGCCCCGGCTGCTCTACGACTACTTCACCCAGCTGTTCGCCCAGGTGACCAACCCGCCGCTCGACGCCATCCGGGAGGAGCTGGTGACCTCGCTGGCTTCCACCCTGGGTCCGGAGTCGAACCTGTTGGAGCCGACCGCCGCCTCCTGCCAGCAGATCGTGCTGCCGATGCCGGTCATCGACAACGACGACCTGGCCAAGTTGCTGTACATCAACGAGGACGGCCAGACCCCCGGGTACCGGGCCTTCGCGGTCGACGGCCTCTTCGAGGTGGCCCGGGGAGGGGCGGGGCTGAAAGACGCCATCGAGGACGTGCGCTTCCGGGTCAGCGTGGCCATCGCCGAGGGCGCCGACATCATCGTGCTCTCCGACCGGAACTCCACCCGCGACTACGCCCCCATCCCGTCGCTGTTGATGGTCTCGGCGGTCCACCACCACCTGGTCCGGGAGAAGACCCGCACCCGGGTGGGCCTGGTGATCGAGTCGGGCGACGCCCGCGAGGTCCACCACATGGCCCTCCTGAAAGGGTTCGGGGCCGCCGCCATCAACCCGTACCTGGCCTTCGAGACCATCGACGACATGATCGCCTCCGGCCTGCTGACCGGGGTCACCCCCCGCCAGGCGCAGCGGAACTACATCAAGGCGGCGTCCAAGGGGATCGTCAAGGTGATGTCGAAGATGGGGATCTCCACGGTGGCCTCCTATACCGGCGCTCAGGCGTTCGAGGCGGTGGGCCTGGCTCACGACGTCATCGACGAGTACTTCACCGGGACGGTGTCCCGGATCGGCGGGGTCGGCCTCGAGGTGCTGGCCGAGGAGGTCGCCGCCCGCCATCGCCTGCTCCACCTGGACCGGCCGACCGAGCTGGCCCACCGGGACCGGGAAGGGGGCGGCGAGTACCAGTGGCGTCGGGAGGGCGAAGTCCACCTCTTCACCCCCAAGACCGTGTTCAAGCTGCAGCACGCCACCCGGTCCAAGCGGTACGAAGTCTTCAAGGAGTACACCAAGGCGGTCGACGACCAGTCGAACAAGCTGGCCACCCTCCGCGGGCTGCTCCGGCTGAAGGCCGACGCCGGGACGGCCATCCCCATCGAGGAGGTCGAGCCGATCTCCGCCATCCTCAAGCGGTTCTCCACCGGGGCGATGTCCTACGGCTCCATCTCCGCCGAGGCCCACGAGACGCTGGCCATCGCCATGAACCGGCTGGGCGGCCGGTCCAACACCGGCGAAGGCGGGGAGGACGCCGAGCGCTTCACCCCCGACGCCAACGGGGACCTGCGCCGGAGTGCCATCAAGCAGGTGGCCTCGGGGCGGTTCGGGGTCACCTCCGAGTACCTGGTCAACGCCGACGACATCCAGATCAAGATCGCCCAGGGGGCGAAGCCCGGAGAGGGCGGCCAGCTCCCGGGGCACAAGGTCTATCCCTGGATCGCCAAGACCCGCTTCTCGACGCCGGGGGTGGGACTCATCTCGCCGCCGCCCCATCACGACATCTACTCCATCGAGGACATCGCCCAGCTCATCCACGACCTGAAGTCGGCCAACCCGCGGGCCCGCATCCACGTGAAGCTGGTGGCGGAGGTCGGGGTGGGCACGGTGGCGGCCGGGGTGGCCAAGGCC
>DATARI010000134.1:0-13859 GCA_036264255.1 Acidimicrobiales bacterium
TCGGTCCGTACCCCGGCGGTCACGACGCGTGGTACTCCTGCAGCGACCTCACCGACAGCGGATGGCTGATCCAGTCGGCGATCCCGGCGGCCGCCGCCTTGAAGGCGGCCACCGTGGTCAGACACGGCACCTGGTGGGCCAGCGCGGTGGCTCGGATGTGGATGCCGTCAGCCCGAGGCCCGCGACCGCGGGGGGTGTTGACCACCAGTTGGACCTTGCCCCCGGCGATGAGCTCCACCGCGTCGACGCCGGTGGCCGACTGATCACCGACCTTGGCCACCACGGTGGCCACCGGGATGCCTTCCGACTCGAGCAGGGCGGCGGTCCCGGCGGTGGCGGCCAGGTCGAAGCCGAGCGACACGAACTGACGGGCCGCTTCCAGGCCGGCGGGCTTGTCCCGGTCGGCCAGCGACAGAAAGACGGTCCCATCCACCGGGAGCCGGTTGCCGGCGGCGATCTGGCTCTTGGCGAAGGCCAGCCCGAAGGTCTTGTCGATGCCCATCACCTCGCCGGTCGAACGCATCTCGGGGCCGAGCAGGGTGTCGACCCCCGGGAACCGGTTGAACGGCAGGACCGCCTCTTTCACCGACACGTGCCCCACCACCGGGTCCCGCAGCAGACCCTCGGCGCGGAGCTCTTTCAGGGTCGCCCCGACCATCACCCGGGCGGCCACCATGGCCACCGGAACCCCGGTCGCCTTGGCCACGAAGGGCACGGTCCGGCTGGCTCTCGGATTGGCTTCCAGCACGTAGACCAGCTCGTCCTTCACCGCGAACTGCACATTGCAGAGCCCGCAGACGCCGAGTGCCTCGGCGATCACCCGGACGTGCGACTCGAGCTCGGCGATCACCTTGGGCGACAGCGTCTGGGGGGGGAGGGCACAGGCCGAGTCCCCCGAGTGGACCCCGGCCTCTTCCACGTGCTCCATCACCCCGCAGATGACGACATCGCCGGTGGCGTCACGGACCGCGTCCACGTCGACTTCCACCGCGTCCTCCAAGAAGCGGTCGACCAGCACCCGACGCTCGGCGGTCACCCCCCCTTCCCGGCTCAACATCGAGGCCATGGCATCGACCGCCGCCACCAGTCGGTCGTCGTCATAGACGATCTCCATGGCCCGCCCTCCGAGGACGTACGACGGTCGGACCAGGACCGGATACCCGACCCCCCTGGCCACGGCCACCGCTTCCGCGGCGGTGGCGGCGGTGCCGCCGGGGGGTTGGGGTATCCCCAACTCCGAGCAGAGGGCGTTCCACCGCTCCCGGTCCTCCGCCAGGTCGATCGAGGCCGGGGAGGTCCCGAGCACCAGCTCCTCGGGGATGCTGGCCGCCAACTTCAAGGGGGTCTGGCCTCCCAGGCTGACGATCACCCCCACCACCCGGCCACCATCCACCGAGGCGTTGATCTCGGCGTCGAGGACATTGGCCAGGTCCTCGGGGGTCAGCGGTTCGAAGTAGAGCCGGTCCGAGGTGTCGTAGTCGGTGGAGACGGTTTCGGGGTTGCAGTTCACCATCACCGTCTCGAACCCGGCGTCCCGGAGAGCGAAGGAGGCGTGCACGCAGCAGTAGTCGAACTCGATTCACTGGCCGATCCGGTTCGGTCCCGATCCGAGAATGATGACCCGGGGTCGCCCGGAGGTGGCCACCTCGTCCTCCTACTCGGTGGTGGCGTAGTGGTAGGGGGTGCGCGCCTCGAACTCGGCCCCGCAGGTGTCGACGGTCTTGAAGGTGACGCCGGCGCCGAGGGCCAGCCGGGCCTCCCGAACCTCCCCGACGCCCACCCCGTTCCCGAACAGGTAGGCGAGCTGGGCATCGGAGAAACCCAGCCGCTTGAGCCGCCGCCAGGCCCGCCGGTCGAGGTCCCCGAGGGTGACCCCCAGCGTGACCTGGAGGTCGAGGGCCATCCGGGCATCGGTGATGTTGGCCATCTCGGAGAGGAACCAGGGATCGATCCCGGTGGTCGAGGCCAGCTGGTCGACCGACACCCCCCGGCGCAGCAGCGACTCGAGCTGGTAGATCCGCTCGGGCGTGGCCGTGGCCACCCGTTCGAGCAGGTCGTCGACGGGGACCATGTCGACGGCCTCCTCGGACCGGTCGGCGTTGAGCCCGGTCCGACCCTGCTCGAGGGAGCGGATGGCCTTTTGCAGCGACTCGGGAAACGTCCGCCCGATGGCCATCACCTCGCCGACCGACTGCATCCGGGTACCCAGCTCGTCGGTGGCGCCGGGGAGCTTCTCGAACGCCCAGCGGGGAATCTTGGTCACCACGTAGTCGATGGTCGGCTCGAACGACGCCGGCGTCACCCCGGTGATGTCGTTGGTGACCTCGTCGAGCCGGTAGCCGACGGCCAGCTTGGCGGCAATCTTGGCGATGGGGAACCCGGTGGCCTTGGAGGCCAGCGCCGAGGAGCGCGACACCCTGGGGTTCATCTCGATGACCACCTGGCGCCCGTCGACCGGGTTGACCGCGAACTGCACATTCGATCCCCCGGTCTCCACCCCCACCCGGCGGATGCAGGCGAAGGCGGCGTCCCGCATCGTCTGGTACTCGACATCGGTGAGGGTCTGGGCGGGGGCCACCGTGATGGAGTCCCCGGTGTGGATGCCCATCGGATCGAAGTTCTCGATGGAACAGATGACCACGCAGTTGTCGGCGTGGTCCCGCATCACCTCGAGCTCGAACTCCTTCTGGCCGGCGATGGACTCCTCGATGAGCACCTCCCGGATCGGGGAGGCGTCGATCCCCTCGGCGGCCAGCTGCACCAGCCGGGCACGGTCCGCGGCGATGCCGGTGCCGGCTCCGCCGAGGATGAAGCTGGGCCGGACCATGATCGGGAAGCCGATCGACTCCCCGATGGCCAGCGCCTCGTCGAGGGAATGGGCGAACCCGGAGGCGGGGACGGCGAGACCGATCTCCTCCATGGCCGCCTTGAACTTCTCCCGGTCCTCGGCGGTGGTGATGGCCTCGGCGTTGGCCCCGATCACCTCGACCCCGTAGGCATCGAGGACGCCCCGCTCGGACAGGGTCATGGTCAGGTTGAGGGCGGTCTGGCCCCCGAGGGTGGGCAGCAACGCGTCGGGCCGCTCCCGTTCGATGATGGCGGCGAGCACGTCGGGATCGAGCGGCTCGACGTAGGTCCGGTCGGCCATGGCCGGGTCGGTCATAATGGTGGCCGGGTTCGAGTTGGCCAGCACCACCCGGAACCCCTCCTCGGCCAGGACCCGGCACGCCTGGGTGCCGGAGTAGTCGAACTCGCAGGCCTGGCCGATGACGATGGGGCCGGAGCCGATGACCAGGATCGACTCGATGTCGGTGCGACGGGGCATCAGGCGGTCCCCCGGGTCGAGTCGGGATCGGGACGGGCGCCGGTGGACTCCATCAGCAGTCGAAACTCCTCGAACAGATAGCGGGCGTCGTGGGGCCCGGGCCCGGCTTCGGGGTGGTACTGCACACTGAAGGCGGGGGTGTCCCGGCTCCGGAGTCCCTCGATGACCCCGTCATTGAGGTTGACGTGGGTGACATCGGCCGAGGCCAACGATCCCTCCGCCACTGCATAGTTGTGGTTCTGCGAGGTGATCTCGACCTTCCCGTTGGCCAAGCGCTTCACCGGATGATTGCCACCGTGGTGCCCGAACGGGAGCTTGTAGGTCTCGGCCCCGAGGGCGGAGGCGAGGATCTGGTGGCCCAGGCAGATCCCGAACACCGGGAGGGTGCCGGCGGCGGCCAGCTTCCCGATCTCGGCGGTGATGGCGGGGAGGGCGGCGGGGTCGCCCGGCCCGTTGGAGAGGAAGACCCCGTGGGGCTCGAGGGCGATCACCTGGTCAGCCGGCGTGGAGGCGGGCACCACGGTGACGGTGGCCAGCTCACCGAGTTGGCGGAGCATGGCCTCTTTGATGCCGAAGTCATAGGCCACCACCCGGTAGGGGCCCTGCCCCCGGACGGTGATCGACCGGGAGGTGACCGCGGAGACCAGGTCGTGGCCGTCGGTGGGATCGGCGGCCTGGGCGGCAGCCAGCAGGTCGGACTCGGAGGCGGTCCCGAAGGCGCAGGGCATGGTTCCCTGGTGACGGAGGTGGCGGGTGAGACGACGGGTGTCCACCCCGGTGATGCCCGGGACACCGTGGCGGACCAGGAAGGCCTCCAAGGTCCCGACCGACCTCCAGCTGCTCGGCCGATCGGCCAGGTCGCGGACGATGATCCCCCGGCAGTGGGGCCGGACCGCCTCGTCGTCGGTGGGGTTCACCCCGTAGTTGCCGATGTGGGGATAGGTGAAGGCAATCACCTGGCCGGCATAGGAGGGGTCGGTGAGCACCTCTTGGTAGCCGGACAGCACCGTATTGAACACCGCCTCCCCGGTGGCGATCCCACCGGAGTCCGCCAGGACGGCCCCGATGGCATCCCCTTCGAACACCTCGCCGTCGGCCAGCACCAACCGGGCTTCGGGGCGAGGCGCGGTTCCGTTGCGCCCGGTCATCGGGTGGCCTCGCCGTCGACGACCACCGGCTCACCCCGGAACACCGTGTGCCGTACGTGACCGGTGAGGGTCCGCCCGCCGTAGGGCGAGTTGCGGCTCCGGCTGGCCAGTGCCATCGGGTCCACCGTCCAGGTGGCGGTCGGATCGAAGACACAGAGGTTGGCTTCCGCCCCGACTTCGATCGGGCCGCCCTGGCCTCCCCCGTGGGCCGGGTCGAGCCCGGCGATGGCCGCCGGCTGCCAACTCATGAGCGCCAGGATCCGAGGAAGGGAGAGGTCGAGCTCGGTGATGGCCAGGCCCAGCGCCGTCTGCAGGCCCAACATCCCCGGAGGGGCCAGGTCGAAGGGGAGGTCCTTGAACTCGGGGGCGTGGGGGGCGTGGTCGGTGGCGATGGCGTCGATGGTCCCGTCGGCCAACCCCACCTTCACCGCGTCGACGTCGGCTTGGGGCCGGAGCGGCGGGTTGACCTTGAACACCGGGTCGTAGCCGGCGGCACAGGCATCGGTCAGGGAGAAGTGGTGAGGAGCGGCTTCGGCGGTGACCGGCAGCCCCATGGCCTTGGCCTGTCGCACCAGCTCGATCGACGGACCGGTGGACAGGTGCAGAAAGTGGACAGGCGCCCCGGTGGCCCGGGCCAGGGCGATGTCCCTGGCCACCATCACCTCTTCGGCCAACGCCGGCATCCCCGGCAGGCCCAGCCGGCTCGACCAGGCCCCCTCGTGCATGGCGCCGTCACAGGCCAACGATCCGTCCTCGCAGTGCTGGGCCAGGGTGACCCCGAGCCCCCGGCCGTACTCGAGGGCCCGGCGCATCAGGCCGGCGGACTGGACCCCGGCCCCGTCGTCGGTGAACAGGCGGACCCCGAGGGCGGCCAGTTCCGCCATGGGGGCGAGATGGTTTCCCTCCCGGCCGACGGTGATGGCTCCGGCCACCGCCACCTCGGCGGTGGCGGTCGACGCCAGCTCGAAGACGTTGCGCACCGCGTCGGCGGAGTCGAGGGGTGGATTGGTGTTGGGCATGGCCACCACCGCGGTGTAGCCGCCGAGGGCCGCCGCCCGGGTGCCGGTCTCGATGGTCTCGGCCTCCTCCTGGCCGGGCTCCCGCAAGTGGGTGTGGAGGTCGACCAGACCGGGGGCGACGATGCAGCCCACGGCGTCGAGCACGGTGGCCCCGGCCGGGACGGCCAGGCCGTCTTCGACGCCCCGAATGCGGCCGTCGGCAATGGCGACGTCGACCCGGCGTTCCCCGCCGGCGTCGATGACCGTCCCTCCCCGGATGAGCACCTGGGGCTCGGATCCGTGCCGCTCAGGCATCCGGGCCCCCATCGAGCTGGCCCTGCCCGAGCATGAGGAAAAGCACCGCCATCCGCACCGCCACCCCGTTGCTCACCTGGCCGGTGATGTGGGCGGCCGGCAGGTCGGCGACCTCGGAGGCGATCTCCACTCCCCGGACCATCGGCCCGGGATGGAGGATGAGCGTCTCCGGCTTCAACATCGCCGCCCGGCGCCCGGTCAGCCCGAATCCGGCGGTGTACTCCCGCAGACTCGGGACGAACTCGCCGCTCCCCCGCTCGGACTGCAACCGGAGGAGGGACACCACGTCGGCGTCGGGGAGCTCCTTTTCGAGGTCGTGGCTCACCGCCACGATCGGCCAGCCGTCGATGGAGGGGGGCAGGAGGGTGGGGGGTGCCACCAGGGTCACCTCCGCCCCGAGGGCGGCGTAGGCGGCCACCTGGGAGCGGGCCACCCGGCTGTGCCGAACGTCTCCGACGATGACCACCTGCAGGCTCTTGAACCGGTGGACGCCCTCGTCGCCGCCACCCAGCGCCTGGCGGACGGTGTAGAGGTCGAGCAGCGCCTGGGTCGGGTGCTCGTGCCAGCCGTCGCCGGCGTTGATGACCGAGGAGCTGGTGACCCAGCGGGCCACCCCGACCGGGGCGCCCGAGGAGGGGTGGCGGATGATGATGGCGTCAATTCCCATCGCCTCGATGGTCTCGACGGTGTCGCGGAGCGACTCGCCCTTCTTCACCGATGACGACCCGGCGGCGAAGGACAGTACGTCGGCGGAAAGCCGCTTGGCGGCCGTCTCGAAGGACACCCGGGTCCGGGTCGAGTCCTCGAAGAACAAGGTGGCGACGGTGCGGCCCCGGAGGGCGGGGACCTTCGGATTGGCCCGGTGGCCCACCTCCACGAAGGAGTCGGCCACCCGGAGGACCTCGCCGATCCCGTCCGAACCGAGATCGTCGATGGCCAGCAGGTGGTGGGGGAACCGGCTCACTTGCCCACCAGGTCCCCGAGGGCGACCCCTTCTTCGGTCACGTCGACCATCTCGTCGCGGCGGGTGGGGAGGTTCTTCCCCACATAGTCGGGGCGGATGGGCAGCTCACGATGGCCCCGGTCCACCATCACCGCCAACTGCACCGCCTGGGCCCGCCCGTACTCGCTGACCGCGTTGAGCGCCGCCCGAATGGTGCGACCGGTGAAGAGCACGTCATCGACCAGGACCACGGTGGCACCGGTGAGGTCGAAGCTGATGTCGGTCACCGCTTCCGGCAGCACCGGGCGCAAGCCGATGTCGTCGCGGTAGAAGGCGACGTCGAGGATGCCGACCGGGATGGTGGTGTTCTCCACCGCTTCCAGACTGGCGGCCAGTCGTTGGGCGATGGGGACTCCGCCGGTTTGCAGCCCGATGAGGACCAGATGCTCAAGGCCCCGATTGCGCTCGGCGATCTCGTGGGCCATCCGGGTGATGGCCCGCTGGACGTCGGATGCCGACATCACCTGGGCCCGAGGAACAAATACCGCGCCCCGCGGTCGTGCATGACTGCGTTCGCGTTCGGCCACCGTTCCTCCTGTCCGTTCGGGCCTCACGGGACCCGCTTCACGGTCAGACGTTGACTATACCGCGAGCCTCAGGCGGGCGCGTCACCCCTCCGGGGAAATTCTTCGGTGGGCGGGGTCGGCCCGGTGGCAAAGGCGGCCAAGCCACTCCCGGCGAACCGGGTCAGCTGGTCCACCAACTCCGCCCGGGACACCGACTTCGCATCCACCCACCAGTCGGCGGCCATGAACACCGAGCCCATCAGCGCGTACCCCAGGGTGGCGGCCGGGGCCGGGTCGGCTCCGACCGCCTCCAGACCCTCGGCCATCACCGCCCCCACCTGGTCGCCGACGGTGACCAGCAGCCGGCGGTCGGCGAGGGAGCGGCCGAAGCCGGCCGCTCCCTGCACCAGGAATCGGAACAGGGCGGGTTCCGCTTCCACGAATTGGCAGAAGGCGTCGATGGCCCCCCGCAACGCCAGAGGGGATGGGCGATCGTCGGTCATCACGGCGCCGATCCGCAGGGTCAGCTCCGCCGACACCTCGGCGGCGAGGGCGTCGGCCAGGGACGCCTTGTCCTCGAAGGCGGCGTACAGCGCCGGTTTGGCATAGCCGGCCGCCCGGGCAATGGCGGCCATCGAAGCGTCGGGGCCGAGCTGCGCAATCGCCTGGCGGGCGGCGGCCACCAGCTGGCGGCGACGGCGTACCGGGTCAGGCCGCGGGCCGGGCGGCCGTCCGCGACGGACCGGGCGGGAGGCCATGGCGGTGGCGGGCATGGATCCAGTATAAAGTACCGCTGGTAGTTAATGTGTCGAACGTGGAGGACCGGACATGAAGCTCGATCCCATGGGCCCGATCCGGGGCCTGGTGACCTCGTCCATGCGCAGCAAGTTCGGCGAGCCTCTGGTGTCGTTCGACGACTCCCCCGGCGACCCGGGTCTGTTCGGCCCGACCTCGGTCGCCTGGCGGGTCCACTCGGATATGCCGGCCATGCTCATCGGCGGGGTGTCGTCCCTGTTGCTCCAGACCCTGCATCCCGGAGCCATGGCCGGCGTGGCGGATTTCTCGGTCTACGAGGACGACCCGCTGGGTCGGCTGCAGCGGACCGGCACCTTTGTCGGCGGCACCATCTTCGGCTCCACCGCCACCGCCGAGAAGCTCATCGACACCGTGAAGAAGGTGCATCGGTCGGTGAAGGGAACCCGTCCCGACGGCCTTCCCTATGCCGCCTCGGATCCCGACCTCCTCCGTTGGGTGCACGTGGCCGAGCACGCCCAATTCCTTCGCTCGAATCAGCTCTTCGGCGCTCGGCCGCTGCGGGCGGCGGAAGCGGATCGCTACTTCGCCGAAGTGGCCGAAGTGGCCCGGCGGCTGGGGGCGACCGAGGTACCCACTGATGCCGCGGAGGTGGATGCCTATCTCACCGCCGTCCGCCCGGAACTGGCCTTCGGGGAACAGGCGGCTCGGGGCCTCAAGTTCCTGCTGGCCCCCAACATCGGAGGGCCGGTGGATCAGGCCGCCTACACCCCGCTGATCCGGGCGGCCACCTCCATCCTTCCGGATTGGGCGGCGCGGATGTTGGGGGTCTGGCAGCCCTGGCCGGAGTTGGTGGCCAACCGTTGCGCCGCCTGGGGCTTGAGCCGGGCGATGCGGATGGTCACCGGGCGGAGCGATGTCTTCAACCGTTCGCTGCGGCGGGCAAGGGCGATCCCGGGAACCGAGACGGCCGCCGCCTAATCGCGGTCGAGCGGTCAGACTGGGATCACCTCACCCAGGTTCTCACCGATAGGACGAAGCCCCCGATACCCGAACGGAGTCCATGACCTCTCGCCGCGACGTCGCCATCAACTTCGAACAGCTGGTCGTGTCCGGGCAGGTCCGGTCGGCCTACGACCGGTACGTGAGCCCCGACTACATCCACCACAATCCGTGGTTCGAAGGCGATCGGGAGTCCTTGATCCTCGGCCTGGAGAACAGCGCCGCGGAGTTCGCCGACAAAGAGTACGAGGTGCAACGGGTGCTGGAAGATGGTGATCTGGTTGCCGTCCATTCGCGGCTCCGACCCATGCCGCAGATGCCGGAGATGGCGATCGTCCACATCTACCGTTTCGAGGGCGAAAAGATCGCCGAGGAGTGGGATCTGGCGCAACCGCTTCCGGATGACTCCCCCAATGCCCACGGGCTCTTCTGAGGGAGGGCGGTTGGCCTCCGGTCAGTGGCGGAGCCGGGCGGCCAGCGTGGCGAGCACCCCGTTGACGAATCGTCCGGAGTCGTCGGTCGAATAGCCCGACGCCAGCTCGACCGCTTCGTTGAGAATGACGGCGGTGGGGACATCGGTTGAGTGCAGCAGTTCAGCCACCGCCAGCCGCAGGACGTTGCGATCGACCACCGCCATCCGATCAAGGTCCCACCCGATGGCGGCCTCGTCGATGAGCCGGTCGATCTCTTCCTGCCTCGCCTCCGCCACCAAGAGCAGCTCGACCGTATAGGGATCCGGGGGCACCATCAGGGCGCCCAGGACGACCGATGGCTTGTCGCCTTTCAGCTCCGCCTCGTACAGGAGGGAGAGGGCCCGCTCTCGGGCCTGATGTCGGGGTGAGGTTTCCATGGGGGTGGAGGAGGCGATGCCGAGGGAGGACGGAAGAAATGGAGAGCGTTCCGGACCGATCCCGGGTCAGTCGTACCTCAGGCTCGGGTCAGGTACTCACCCGAACGCGTGTCCACCTTGATCATCTCACCCGGGTTGACGAACAACGGCACCTGGAGGACCAACCCGGTCTCGACGGTGGCCGGCTTGCGCGCCCCCGACACCCGGTCGCCCTGGAGGCCGGGCTCGGTCTCGGTCACCTTCAGCTCGACGGCGGCGGGCAGGTCCACCCCGACGATCTCGGAGCCGTAGAACTGGAGGACGGCGTCATCGCCTTCCTTCAGGTACTTGGCCGAATCGCCGAGGGAGGCGGTCGTCACCTGGAGCTGCTCGTAGGACACGGTGTCCATGAACACGTAGTCGGCGCTGTCCCGATAGAGGAACTGCATCTCCCGCTTGTCGATGATGGCCTGTTCGAGCTTCTCATCGGCCCGATAGGTGCGCTCGATCACCGCGCCGGTCCGGACGTTCTTCAGCTTGGTGCGCACGAAGGCGCCGCCCTTGCCCGGCTTCACGTGTTGGAACTCGACCACCGCGAAGAGACCCTCGGGCAAATCCAGGGTCATGCCATTGCGCAGGTCGTTGGTGGAAACAGCCATCAGACAGGGACTTCTTTCGGGAACTGGGTGAGGGACCGGCTGCCGTCCTCGGTCACCACCAAGGTGTCCTCGATGCGTACCCCACCGGTGTCGGGCAGGTACACGCCCGGCTCCACGGTGATGACGGCGCCGGGGCTGAGGATAGCAGTTGACCCTGGTCCGACCGACGGGGCTTCGTGGATGTCGAGGCCGACACCGTGCCCGGTGCCGTGCTCGAACCGCTCCGCCCATCCGGCTTCGTCGATCACCTGACGACAGGTCAGGTCCACCGCCCCGGTCTCCGCCCCCGGACGGACTGCCGCCACGCCGGCCCGCTGAGACTCGGCGACCACCGAGAACACCCGGGCCAGCTCACCGGTCGGTTCCCCGCCGACGGAGAAGGTGCGGGTCATGTCCGAGCGGTAGCCGTCGAAGATGGCGCCGAAGTCGACCACCACCGGGTCGCCGGGGCGGATCCGGCGGGGGCCGGGTCGGGCGTGGGGCTTGGCCGAGTTCTCCCCGGACGCCACGATGGTCTCGAAGGCGCTGTCCTCGGCGCCGGCCACCCGCATGGCATGGTCGAGGGCGGCGGCAAACCGGGACTCGGTCAGCGCTCCGCCGGCGGGGTTGCCCGACCCGACCGCCGCCAGCAACGGGAGCACCTCGGCCAGCGCCTGGTCGGCGATGGCCGCCGCCCGCTCCATCCGGAGGATCTCGTTGGCGTCCTTCACCACCCGGAGCCCCTCGACCACCCCGCGGGTGGGGAACAACTCGGCGGAGGCGAAGATCTCCGACCAGGAACGCTGGGCGGCCCAGGTCACATCGTCGGCTTCCAGGCCGATCCGGGCGGCGGACTTGACGGCTTCGTTCAACCCTTCCCGCTGCGCCTGGACGCCACCCACCACGATGGAGACGTCGTCGCCGACTCCGGCGCCGCGCAGCTGCTCGGCCGACTGGGTCCGGTACCGGCCGTCGGTGGTCAGCACCGCGCCGCCGGCGGTGACCATCAGCAGACCGGCCGAGCCCGAGAAGCCGGTGAGCCAGCGGATGTTGGCCGGCGTGGTGACCAACAAGGCGTCGATGGTCGCACCGTCGCCGTCGATGGCGGCGAACAGTTGCCGAACCCGGTCCAGCCGGCCGGTCACCGGCATGGGGGGAAGCTCGTCGGTCATGGTCACGGTGGCCACCTCACGATTCCGATCGGGCGGTGAGGAGACGGTGGGTCGCCTCCACCGCCAAGGCGTAGCCCAAACCCCCGAATCCGGCGATGCTGCCGTCGGCCACCGGGGCGATCACCGAAAGATGCCGGAACGGCTCGCGGGCGGCTGGGTTGGAGAGGTGCAGTTCCACCACCACTCCGTCGAATGCCGCCAGAGCGTCGTGGAGCGACCAGGAGGTATGGGTGAGGGCCCCGGCGTTGACGATGATCGCCACCGCCCTGCCCCGGGCCCCCTGGACCGCCTCGACCAGTTCGCCCTCGTGATTGGTCTGGAGGTGCTCGATCGCCAGCCCCAGCTCCTCCGCCGCCCGGGTGGCGGTGGCCACATGGTCGGACAGGGTCTCCGGACCGTAGACGGCCGGCTCCCGGTCGCCCAACATGTTCAGATTCGGGCCGGAGAGGAGCACGACGAGTCCCGGCTGGCTCATGACGACCGTCCCATCTCTGTCAGGGTAGCGACCACCTCGGCAGCTCCGACATTCCGCACCGGCTCGGGCCCGCGGGGTCCGTCGAGCACGAACGTCAGGTCATGGTGGGCTTTCTTGTCCCGGGCCATGAACGCCAGCAGGGCTTCGGGGTCGGCGCCGGGCGGCAGGTCACCGGACAGGTCGAAAGCGCCGACCACTTTTCGATGGAGGTCGACCCGGGCGTCGTCGATGCGCCCGAGCCTCCGGGCCAACCGGGCGGCGAACACCAGGCCGATGGCCACCGCCTCACCATGGCGGAGATCCCACGCCAGGCCGGGCTGGAAAGCAGCCGCCTCCAGAGCGTGGGCGAGGGTGTGCCCGTAGTTGAGGATCATCCGGCGATCGCCTTCTCGCTCATCGGCCGCCACCACCTCGGCCTTGATGCTCACACACCTCGCCACTTGTTCGGGGAGGTCGAGGTCGAGAAGGGAGGCGTCGGGCGCCGGCATCCCGGTGGCGCCCGAAGGGTCGAGAAAGGCGTACTTGGCCATCTCCCCCCGGCCCGAGGCCCACTCCCGAGGGGGAAGGCTGGCCAGCACCTCGGTGTCGCAGAGGACGGCGCGGGGTTGCCAGAACGCCCCCACCAGGTTCTTCCCCTCCGGCAGGTTCACCCCCGTCTTGCCGCCGATGGCGGCGTCCACTTGGCCGAGCAGTGTCGTCGACACATTCACGTAGGCGGTGCCCCGGTGGAAGGACGCCGCCGCGAATCCAGCCAGGTCGGTCACCACCCCGCCACCGACGGCGATCACCACATCGCTGCGGCTGAGGCCGGCCCGGGCGAAGTCGCGGCAGAGTTCCTCCACCACCCGCATCGACTTGGCCGACTCCCCGTCCGGCACGGTGAGGACGTCGAACGGCAGTCCGGGATCCACCTCCACCGGGATCCCGGCCTGGGTCACCACCGCCGCCCGGCGGGCCGAGGGGACCGACGCGGACACCACCGCCCCCAGCTGATGGCGAACCCCGTCGCCGACCACCACGTCGTAGGCCCGGTCGCCCAGGGCCACCGGGATCCGGATCACGCCCCCGCCCCCGGTTTGGCATCGGCCAGTCCCGATGCAGCCAGCACCCGATCGACCACCGCGTCGGGGGTGAGGTCGTCGACATCGATCACCCGATGGGCCACCGAGGCGTAGAGAGGGCGACGGACCTCGTACAGCGCGGTGAGCGACTCCAGGGGATCCTCGCCGAGCAGCGGGCGGCCCGCACCGCTGCCGACTCGTCGCCCGAGGGTTGCCGGGTCGGCCCGGAGCCAGACCACCACGCCGGAGCTCGCCAGCAGGGTTCGATTGTCCTCGGACAGCACCGCCCCTCCGGCCACCGAAATCACCGCCGGAGCCCTGCTGGTCATCGCCTCGGCCAGCACCCGGCTCTCCTCCGACCGGAAGGCCGGCTCGCCGTCCTCGGCAAAGATGTCCGGGACCGTGCGGCCGGTGGCGGCCAGCACCTGGGCGTCGGAGTCGAAGAACTCCCAACCCAGTCGGGCGGCGGCCAGCCGGCCGACGGTGGTCTTGCCGGCGCCCATCATCCCGACCAGCAACAGCCGGTCAGGCATCGGGAACGGGCGCCCCGGCCGCCGAGGGTGTCTCTCCCAGCGACTTCAGGTAGGACAGGCGGTTGCGCCGGAACTCGGTCACCGAGTCGCCGCCGAACTTC
>DATARI010000152.1:0-21973 GCA_036264255.1 Acidimicrobiales bacterium
GGAAGTCGGTCACCCTGTTGGACCTGGCCGGAGAACTCCTTGGCGGCCCGTTCAAGCCGGAGTTGAAAGCTGAGCTTCGTCGGCAACTCGAGGAGATCGATGTCTCCATCCTCCTCGGTAGCCCCCTCCAGAGCGAACCCCCCACCGAACCCGGTGAACTCGGGGCCTTCACCGTCACTACTGAAGACGGCTCCACGGTGACCGCCGACATCTGGTTCCGCTGCTACGGGGTCACCCCCAACAGCGATTTCCTGGGGAAGGACCTCCTCGCCGCTCGTCGCCCCGACGGGTTCGTCGAAGTCGGGCCGACCCTCCAGGTCACCGGCCAGGACACCGTCTTCGCCATCGGCGACCTGTCCACCGCCGACGCCAAGATGGCGGCGTTCGCCGGCATGCAGGCCGCCACGGTGGCCGAGAACATCAACGCCCTCATCGCCGGCAAACCGGCATCGGAACTGGTGAGTTACCAGCCGGTCGGCCCGGCGATGGTCGTGCCCATCGGACCCTTCGGTGGTGCCGGCCAGTATCCCGGCCAGGACGACATCCTCGGGGCTGAGATGGTCTCCGACCTCAAGGGCCGGGAGATGGGGGTCGACCGCTTCGCCGAGCTGTTCGGGCTGGCCGTGGCGGCAGAGTGAAGGCCGCCCGGGTTTAGTCCCGGGGTCGAGGCGGCGGCGTCCACTCGATGGCCGCCTCGAACAGCGCCACCACGTCGTCGCCGTACATGGCGGTGGCGGTGGGGCCGAGCTGGACCACCGACATCAGCAACGAGAGGACGACGGCCACCACCCCGTTGGCCGTCACCACCGGATCGATGTCCGGCCGGATGACCGCGTTGAGCTGTTCGGACCGCAGCCGCTCGGCGATTGCCTTCCGGAGTTCCTCGAGGGCGGGGATCTGCAGGACCCGCACGGTGACCTCGGGCTCGAGCCCGGCCAGCAGCCGGCGGGCCAGCGGATGGTGATCGAGCGCCCCCACCAGGGTGAAGATGAGGGTCTGGCGCCAATCCCGTACCCGGGACTCGAAGAAGGAGCCGGCGATCCCTTCCTGAATGACCCCGGCGGCGTCCTCGTCGACGGCGGCCAGGAACAGGGCCTCCTTGTTGGGGAAGTAGGCGTAGGCGATGGTGCCCCCCACCGAGGCATCCCGGGCGATATCGGCCACCGAGGTGGACCGGTAGCCCTCCCGGCCGAACCGGGCGATGGCGGCATCCAGGATCGCCCGTCGGGTCTGGGCCCCCTTGCCCGACCAGGTGCTGTCCGTCTCCGCTTCCATCGCCCTCCATGGTACCAGAACTGAGGACTTGAGTACATTGCTCAAATCATCTATACTGCCGGTAACAGCCGAAGAGCCGGGAGATGACGCCCATGACCCAGACCCGCAATCCCGAACGCAAAGTGCCCACCCGTCGGATGTCGTTCGAGGAGGCCCTCCAGGAGGTGCCGAAGGACTTCGCCGCCGACGGTGACCTGATCAGCTGCCACCTGGTCTCCGCCCTGTCGGCGGTGTTCCCCGACGGCGAGGATTTCTTCGTCCGTTCGGTGCGCCACTTCCGCGACCAGATCTCCGATCCGGAGCTGAAGCGGGAGGTGGCCGGTTTCATCGGTCAGGAGGCGATGCACGGGCGTGAGCACCGGGCCTTGAATGATCGACTCGACGAGCTCGGCTACCCGACCAAGTTGTTCGAACGGCTGACCAAGCGAGGCCTCGCCATCCGGGAACGGATGCTTCCGCCCAAGTCCAACCTGGCCGCCACCGCCGCCCTCGAGCACTTCACCGCCACGCTGGCCGAGCTGGTCCTCACCAGCGAGGAGACCCGCGAGTCATTCGGCCATCCGACCATCCGTGACCTCTTCGTGTGGCACGCCCTGGAGGAGTCGGAGCACAAGGCGGTGGCCTTCGACGTCTACAAGGCCGTCGGCGGCACCGAGCGGATGCGGGTCATGACCATGAACGTCTTCCGCTACGCCTTCGTGGGCGGGATGTTCTTCCAGGTGCTGGCCTCCCTGCTCACCGACCGCCGGACTTACCGGCGGGGCAATCTGCGGAAGAGCTTGCACAACTTCCGGGAGGCGCCCCTCATGAGCAAGGCGGTCTGGGCCCAGCTCCGCGACTACAACCGCCCCGACTTCCACCCCGACGACAGCGACACCACCGCCCTCGTCGCCCAGTGGCGCGAGAAGCTGTTCGGCGACCACGGCACCCTCAACGACAAACTCGTCACCTCGGCGGCTTGATGATCCCCACCGCCGTCGACCACCTCGACGTCCTGATCGTCGGGGCCGGCCTGTCCGGGATCGGCGCCGGCCACTATCTCCAGCAGGAATGTCCCTGGGCCTCCTACGCCATCTTCGAGGCGCGGGACGCGATCGGGGGGACCTGGGACCTGTTCCGGTACCCGGGCATCCGGTCCGACTCCGACATGTTCACCCTCGGCTACTCGTTCCGTCCCTGGGACGGCGAGAAGTCGATCGCCGACGGCGACTCGATCCTCCAGTACATCAAGGACACCGCCTCGGAGTCCGGCGTCGACCAGCACATCCGGTTCAACCACCGGATCGTGACCGCCGATTGGTCGAGCGATGAGGCCCGCTGGAACATCGTGGCCGAGCGGACCGACACCGGCGAGTCGGTGGAGTTCACCTGCGGCTTCATCTTCTCCTGCAGCGGCTACTACCGCTACGACCACGGCTACCTGCCCGACTTCCCCGGGATGGCGGACTTCGCCGGGACGATCGTCCATCCCCAGGCCTGGCCGGCCGACCTCGACTACGAGGGCAAACGGGTGGTGGTCATCGGCAGCGGAGCCACCGCGGTGACCCTGGTGCCGGCCATGGCCGACGCCGCCGACCATGTCACCATGCTCCAGCGGTCGCCGACCTACATCGCCTCGCTGCCGGCCAAGGATCCGATCGCCGACCTGCTCCGGCGCCGGCTGCCCACCCGGATCTCGGGCCCGGCCATCCGCTGGCTCAAAGCCCTCCTCACCCAGGGGTCCTACGCCCTCAGCAAGCGCCGGCCGGAGATGGTGAAGCGGGTCCTCCGTCGGCAGCTCCAGCGGCAGCTGCCGGCTGGCTACGACATCGACACCCACTTCACCCCCCGGTACAACCCCTGGGACCAGCGGCTCTGCGTGGTCCCCAATGGCGACCTCTTCAAGGCCATCAGCGCCGGCCGGGTGTCGGTGGTCACCGACCAGATCGACACCTTCACCGAGAAGGGCCTGCTCCTCCGCTCCGGCGAGCAGCTCGAGGCGGACATCGTCGTCACCGCCACCGGTATCGAGCTCCTGTTCATGGGGGGTATCCAGCTGTCGGTGGACGGCGAGGCCGTCGACATAGCCACCCGGCTGACCTACAAGGGCATGATGCTGGAAGGTGTCCCCAACCTGGCGCTCGCCATCGGGTACACCAACGCCTCCTGGACGCTGAAGTGCGACCTCACCTGTGACTACGTCTGCCGCCTGCTCAACCACATGCGGGCCACCGGGAAGCAGCAGTGCACCCCGGTCAACCACGACGCCACCATCAGCCCCCGACCGCTGCTCGGACTCACCTCCGGCTACATCCAGCGATCCGCCGACCGCTTCCCCAAACAGGGATCCGCATTCCCCTGGCAGGTCCACCAGAGCTATCTGCGCGACTACCGGGCGCTCAAGTTGAAGGGCATCGAGGACTCGGCCATGGTGTTGTCCAATCCCGTCCGCACCAAGGCCCCCGCGGCCGCCCACTAGGTCCACAGGAGACGACGATCATGAAGACCTTCGACGGCCGTGTTGCCGCCATCACCGGAGCCGGATCGGGGATCGGTCGGGCCCTCGCCCGGGAGCTCGCCGCCCGCGGCGCCCACCTCGCCCTCGCCGACATCGACGAGACCGGGTTGGCCGAGACGGTCACCATCTGCGAGGGCTTCGGGGTCAAGGTCACCTCCCAGCGCCTCGACGTCGCCGACCGCGACGCCGTCTACGCCTGGGCCGATCAGGTGGTCGACGACCACGGCCAGGTCAATTTCATCTTCAACAACGCCGGGGTCGCCCTGGCCGCCACCATCGAGGCCATGGCCTACGAGGACTTCGAGTGGCTGATGAACATCAACTTCTGGGGGGTGGTCTACGGGACCAAGGCCTTCCTCCCCCACCTGAAGGCGGCCGGCGAAGGCCACATCGTCAACCTGTCGAGCGTGTTCGGACTGGTGAGCATCCCCTCCCAGTCGGCCTACAACGCCGCCAAGTTCGCGGTCCGCGGCTTCACTGATTCGCTGCGGATGGAGCTGGAGATCGAGGGTTCCCCGGTGTCGTGCACCACCGTCCACCCCGGTGGCATCAAGACCAACATCGCCCGCAACGCCCGCATCGATGCCAGCGTCACCACCATGGCCGGTGACCCCGAGGAGGCCCGCAACCAGTTCGACCGGGTGGCGGTCACCCGCCCGGAGAAGGCCGCCCGGCAGATCCTGGCCGCCGTCGAGCGGGACCGCCGTCGGGTGTTGGTCGGGCCCGACGCGGTGGTTATCGACTTCATCTCCCGGCTCCCGGCCGGGCTCTACCAAAGGATCCTGGTCAAAGGCTCCCGCCTCCGGCGCTGACCGCCGTCCTCAGAGCCGCCCCTCGGTGGCCGGGTCCGGCTGGCCCTCGAAGTACCGGTCGAGCACCGCTTCGAACTCAGGCGTCTCCGGCATGGCCCGCCTGAACAGGGTCATCGACGACTGCAGCTTCTGGGCGTCGATGCCGCCGAATACGTCAGCCGCGCTCCGACCCGGGCCCGCAGCCACGATGCCGGCGCACTCGATCAGCCGGGGACCGAGCACCGGGTGACGGAGGTAGGCCCGAGCCTCTTCGATCGACGAGATGGCGAACTCCCTCGACATCGCGCTCTGCCCGAGACCGGCGATCTGGGGGAACACGAACCACATCCAGTGGCTCCGCTTGCGGCCCTCCCGGAGCTCGCCGACCGCCCGGTCGTAGATGCCGCCGGCATCCTGGGCGGCCACGAACCGTTCCAAATTGTAAGGGTCGACCACCGCCGCCACTCGGAACCCCCGGTCAGCCGGCGGTCACCGGGACCACGACGGCGGCGAGCCGATCACCCTCGGGATCGCCGATCGGACCTCACCGAACCGGCCCCCCTCATCGACCCAGTCCCGGTAGGCGCCGTCGAACTCCTCCCGGGACCGGCCGACGAAGTTCCACCACATCAGCAGCGGCTCCTCGAACGGCACCCCGCCTAACAACAGGGCCCGGCACCGCCCGCCCTGGGCGGTGAGGCCGAGCTCATCGCGTCCCTCGCCGAGATAGGCGAGATGACCCGGGGTGATCGTCCGATCCTCGAGGTTCATCTCCCCGTCCAGCACCACCAGCGCGTATTCGTACTCCGGCCGGAGTGGCAACTCGACCCCGGCCTGGAGATCCAGTTCCATCCCCACGTGATCGGAGTCCCGCCGCGCCGGGGACGCCGCCGAATGCAGCTCGCCGACCAACACGGTGGCGGTGCCGCCGCCGAGATCGACCCGGGGCAGTTCCGGGTGGTGTTCGAAGGCGGCCGCCCCGTTCCGGGTGGCTTCCGGTTGGGCCACCCACAGCTGGACCCCCTGCATCTCTCCCCGGTAATGGCCGGTGCGCTCCTCCGCGTGGGCAATGCCGAAACCGGCGCTCATCAGGTTCAACTGCCCGGGCCGGATCACCTGCTCGGAACCGAGGCTGTCGTGGTGTTCGATCTCCCCGGCCAGCAGCCAGGTCACGGTCTGCAGGCCCATGTGGGGGTGGGGCCCGATGTCCATGCCGGTGTCATCGGTGACTGTCATCGGGCCCATGTGGTCGACGAAGCACCAGGCGCCGACCGTCCGGCGCTCCCGGCGGGGAAGCGCCCGGCGCACCTGCACCGAGCCCACCTGAGCCACCCGGCTGTCGGTGACCTCCAGGGTCCGCTCTTCCACCTCCACCGGCTCCGCCACCGCAGGAGCATCGGCGTCGGTCACGGGTCCACTCACCTCCCCCGTCCTAATCCCGGCCGGGCCGACCCGCAACTCCCCCGCCGGGATGGGATCCACCCGGTCCCGGCGGCCTCAGGCCGGATCGAGCATGGCCACCAGCTCCACGTGCTCGGTCATCGGGAACAGGTCGAAACCGCGCAGGGACGCCATCCTCCAACCGGCGTCGGTCATCACCCGGAGGTCCCGGGCGAAGGAAGCCGGATCGCAGGAGACATAGGCGATCCGCCGGGGGCGGGGCGAGAGGCCGGCCAGCGCCGCCATCACCCCCCGGCCGGCCCCTTCCCGGGCCGGGTCGAGGACGACCAGGTTGGGGGAACCCAACCGGGCGGAGGTCACCAGCTCAGCGGTCACGTCGGCGCGGGTGATGGTCACCTGGGGCTGGTCCTCGGTGTTGCGGGCGGCGTCGGCACAGGCCCGGCCGCTGCGCTCGATGGCCACCACCTGACCGGTGGGGCCGACCGCTTCGGCCAGCAGGGCGGTGAACAACCCGGCCCCGGCATAGAGATCGGCCACCCGCTCCCCCACCCGGGGGGCCAAGCCATCCAGGACCGTCCGGGCCAGCACGCCGGGGGCGCCGGGGTGCACCTGCCAGAAGACACCGGCCGACACCTGGAAGCCGCGCCCGAGCACCTGGAAGCTCAGCCGGTGGGGCTCGCGCTCGGTGCGGCCGTTGACCACCCGCCCGGCGTTGACGCCCGGACGGTCACCCAGACGCCGCCGGCCGGTGTCCACCGACACCACCGGCTTTCCGCCTTCCGGCGACGTCATCACCTCGAGCTCGCGGGCCCCGCTCCAGCGATGCTCCCCCACCCCGATGGCGTCCACCGCCGCCGAGGCGATCAAACAGTGCTCCACCCGCTCGATGTCGTGGGAGCGGTGCTTGTGGAGCCCGACCCGACCATTCCGGTCCACCGCGAACCGGACCCGGGTCCGCCAGCCCAACCCGTCCGGCGCCCCCGGCACCTCCTCGACCACCACCGGCCGGTCGTCCCCGGCCAGCCGCCGGAGTTGCTCGGACACCAACGACGCCTTCAACTCCCGCTGGGCGGGGAGGGCGACGTGTTGATAGTCGCAACCGCCACAGCGCCCAGGCCCGGCGTGGGGACAGGGGGGCGCCACCCGATCCGGCGACGGCTCCACGATCTCGACGGCGTCGGCCCGCAGAAAGGAGGTGGTCTCCCCGGTGACGCGGGCGAGGACCGTCTCCCCGGGCAGCGCGTGCCGGACGAACACCACCCGGCCGTCGTCGGCCCGGGCCACGCACCCGCCGCCGGCGGCGATGGCGGTGGTGTGGAGCTCCATCAGGGACATGGCGTTGGTCATAGCACGCGAACTTCCAGGCAGAGGCGAAGGTGGCAAAGCTAACCTCGCTTCCATGGAGGCGAGCAGCGGGGGGGACCAGCCGGCGGCGCTCCAGGGGCGCCAGCTGAACATCGTCTTCGGCGGCCTGATGCTGGTGATGCTGATCGCCTCCCTCGACTCCACCGTGGTGTCCACCGCCCTCCCCACCATCGTCGGCGACCTGGGGGGCCTCAACCACATCTCCTGGGTGGTGACCGCCTACCTGCTGGCCCAGACGGTGGTCACCCCCCTCTACGGCAAGCTCGGCGACCTCTACGGGAGGAAGATCGTCCTCCAGACCGGCATCGTGCTGTTCGTGGTCGGCTCCGCCCTCTGCGGGCTGAGCAAGAACATGCCCGAGCTCATCGCCTTCCGGGCCTTCCAGGGGCTGGGCGGCGGCGGGCTGATCGTCAGCGCCCAGGCCGCCGTCGGGGACGTGGTGTCGCCCCGCCAGCGGGGCAAGTACCAGGGCCTGTTCGGCGCCGTCTTCGGGCTGGCCTTCGTGGTCGGGCCCCTGCTCGGCGGGACCATCACCACCAACTTGTCCTGGCGGTGGATCTTCTACATCAACCTGCCCATCGGGGCCATCTCCCTGGTGGTGCTCGGCGCCGGGCTGCCGAAGATGAAACGGGGCCTGGACCACACCATCGACTACCTCGGGACCACGGTGCTGGCCGCCGGGTTGAGCGCCCTGGTGCTGTTCGTCAGCCTCGGGGGCACCAGCTTCCGATGGGTGTCGCCGGAGATCCTGGGGCTGGCCGCCGCCGCGGTGGTGATGCTGGCGGTGTTCGTCTCCATCGAGCTCCACGTGAAGGAGCCGGTGCTTCCCATGCGCCTGTTCAAGAACAGCGTGTTCTCCACCACCAGCCTGGTGGCGTTGCTGTTGGGCTTCGCGATGTTCGGCTCCATCACCTACCTCCCCCTGTATTTCCAGGTGGTGAAAGGGGCCACCCCCACCGGATCCGGATTGCAGTTGCTCCCCATGATGGCGGGGCTGCTCATCGCCTCCATCGGTTCCGGCCGGATCATCTCCCGCACCGGAAAGTACCGGGTCTATCCGATCGTCGGGACCGCGGTGATGACCGTCGGTCTCTATCTCCTCTCCCACCTGAATGAGAGCACTTCTGCCGCCACCGCCGCTGCCTTCATGTTCATCCTCGGGATCGGCATCGGACTGGTCATGCAGGTGCTGGTGATCGCGGTGCAGAACGCCGTCGATTACTCGGAACTCGGGGTGGCCACGTCGGGCAACAACCTGTTCCGAACGGTGGGGAGCGCCATCGGCACCGCCATCGTCGGGGCGGTGTTCGCCAATCAGCTGGCCCTCAAGTTGCGGCAGTCGTTCCCGACCGGATCGACCGGCGGAAGCGCCATCACCAGTCCGTCGAGCCTGACTCCCTCCGCCCTCGACAAGCTGCCCCCATCCGTCCATGTCCCGCTGCTCCATGCCTATTCGGGAGCCATCGACGCCGCCTTCCTGGTCGCCGCCGGGGTGTCGGTGGTGGCCTTCGCCGCCTCCTGGCTGATCAAGGCCCTCCCCATGCGGGACACCGTGGGCACCGCCGGCATCGGTGAGGCCTTCGCGGTGCCCAAGGAGGCCAGCTCCCTCCGGGAGATAGCCCGGTCGCTGTCTCTGCTCGTCGGCCGGGAGCAGGGGCGCCAGCTCATGGAGGGGATCGCCCGTCAAGCCGGGGTCGACCTCTCGGCCGGCGAGGCGTGGATGCTGTTCCGGTTCGAAGAAGACCCTCACTGGGACTTCGCCGCCTCCGCCCTCCGCCGGGGTGTCCCGGTCGAACGGATGCGCCAGGCCCAGCAGTCCCTTCGGGAAAGGGGCCTGTTGCTTCCCGAAACACCGACCGAGCCGGGTGTCCCGGTGGTCACCCCGGAGGGTGCGGTCATGTCTGCCCGCTTGCGGGACGCCGGTCGCGAACAACTCGAGACCTTGCTGGCGGATTGGACTCCCGACCAGCACATCGAGTTGGCCGAGATGCTGGGACGCCTCTCCGCCGATCTGGCCGACGCACCGCCGACCAAGGCAAGCTTCTGATCCTGTCCCGGAGCTCCGCCGTCACGGTGCTCCGCCCCGCTACCTTTGGCCCATCGTGGCCGACGCCGTCCCCCGGTCGGCGAGCCACCAGCGAGAGGACCAACTGATGGACATCTACGAAGCGCTGTACACCACCCGGGCCATGCGCCGGGTCCGGCCCGACCCGATCCCGCTGACGGTGCAGGCCCGCATCCTGGATGCCGCCATCCGGGCCCCGTCGGGAGGGAACAGCCAGAACTGGCGCTTCCTGCTGGCCGACGACCCCGGCGTGATCGGCCAGATCGGCCCCCTCTACCGCCACGCCATCGACCAGCTGTGGAAGACCGTCTACGCCGACCGGCTGGCCGCCGCGGAGGCCGCCCCCGAGGACCCCGACAGCATCGAGATGCTCAAGGTGCAGCGTTCGGCCCAGTGGCTCGCCGACCACTTCGAGGAGGTTCCGCTGTTCCTGTTCGGCTTCGTGCAGGCCGATCCCACCGGCGGGTCGATCTTCCCGGCGGTCTGGAGCGCACAGTTGGCCGCCCGGGCGGAGGGGGTGGGGAGCTCGCTCACCGCCGTGCTCGGGTTCTTCCATCCCGACGAGGTGTTCGAGATCCTCCAGGTACCGAAAGACAAGGGATGGGTGATGGCCTGCTGTGTCAGCTTCGGCTACCCCACCGGGCGGTGGGGCGTCGCCCCCCGTCGGCCGGTCGATGAGGTCTCCTACCGCAACCGGTGGGGCGAATCGGTCGGCTTCGGGATCGAACAGCCGCTGTGGCGCCCGTAGGCAGGTGGTCCGGGGAGGCGGGGCCGGTGTGCCATGCTCTCGGGCGGGATTTTATGCGGGTGTAGCTCAATGGTAGAGCCTCTGCCTTCCAAGCAGATTACGCGGGTTCGATCCCCGTCACCCGCTCTCGTTGTGGTGGGCCGAAAGCGATCGCGGGAGGTCACCGCCGGTGGTCACCGGCACCGCCGGTGTTGCGTCTTCGGATCCGAGCGGGGCGTGGCGCGGTCGCCAACCGGCCGGACGTAGGGTGGGCCCATGCGCTTCGCTTTCAAGACATCGCCGCAGAATACGACTTGGCCCGACATGCTCGCCGTCTGGAAGGTGGCCGACGACATCGAGCTGTTCGAGTCGGGCTGGACCTTCGACCACTTCTATCCGATCTTCTCCGACAGCACCGGCCCCTGCATGGAGGGCTGGACCACCCTGACGGCGCTGGCCCAGGCGACGACCCGGCTGCGCCTCGGGACGCTGGTGACCGGCATCCACTACCGCCACCCGGCAGTCCTGGCCAACATGGCGACCACCCTTGACATCGTGTCCGGGGGCCGGCTGGAGCTTGGGATCGGGGCCGGGTGGAACGAGGAGGAGTCAGGCGCCTACGGGATCGAGCTCGGCACCCCGAGCGAGCGCAGCGACCGCTTCGAGGAGGCCTGCGAGGTGATCGTCGGGCTCCTCACCCAGGAGACGACGACCTTCAAGGGCCGGTACTACCAGCTGAGCGAGGCCCGCAACGAGCCCAAGCCGGTCCAGCGCCCCCACCCGCCGATCTGCGTCGGGGGGAGTGGCGAGAAGCGGACGCTCCGTACGGCCGCCCGGTTCGCCCAGCACTGGAATTTCGTCGGGGGCACGCCGGAGGAGTTCGCCCACAAGCGCGACGTCCTCCATCAGCACTGCCGGGACCTCGGCCGCAACCCGGCGGAGATTCTTCTCTCCAGCCACGTCTTCTTCGGTGGGGACGTGAAGGCCACCGCCGATCAGGCCGCCGCCCTGGCGGAGATGGGCGCCGAGCTGGGCATTGTCACGCTCATGGCCCCCCTGGATCCCGGCGTGCTCGAGCCGCTGGCCGCCGCCTTGGGGGAGCTCTAAGGAGACGACCGAGACTCGCCGGGGTCATCCCTTCGGTTCGCCGCTGACCGTCCATACTGGAGTGATGACCCGACAGACTCCGATCAGCTGGCTCTGCGACATGGATGGCGTGCTGGTCCGGGAGGGGATCATGGTGCCGGGGGCCGACCGGTTCGTCAAGGCCCTCCTCGCCGGCGGGCGCAGCTTCCTGGTTCTCACCAACAATTCGATGTACACCCCTCGGGACCTGTCCGCCCGGTTGGCCACCTCCGGGCTCGATATCCCCGAACAGGCCCTCTGGACGTCGGCCCTCGCCACCGCCCGCTTCCTCGACAGCCAACGCCCGGGCGGCACCGCCTTCGCCATCGGCGAGGCCGGGCTCACCACCGCCCTCCACGACATCGGCTACATCCTCACCGACCGGGCCCCCGACTACGTGGTCCTCGGCGAGACCCGGGCCTACAGCTTCGCCAACATCACCACCGCCATCCGGCTGGTGGCCGACGGGGCCCGGTTCATCGCCACCAACCACGATCCCACCGGCCCCTCCCCCGCCGGGCTGCTGCCGGCCTGCGGCTCGGTGGCGGCGCTGATCACCCGGGCCACCGGGATCGACCCCTACTTTGTCGGCAAGCCCAACCCGTTGATGGTGCGGGAGGGTCTCAACACCCTGGGCGCCCACTCGGAGACCACGGTGATGGTCGGCGACCGGATGGACACCGACATGCTGGCCGGCATCGAAGCCGGGCTGGAGACCATCCTGGTGCTGTCGGGCATGACCGAGTCCGACGCAGTGAACCGCTTCCCCTACCGGCCGACCCGCATCGTCGACTCGGTGGCCGACCTCATCGCCGAGCTCGGTTAGGAACCCGGGGGCGGGTCGACCGGCTTCGACAGCACCAGGTAGACGTTGTCGTCGACCGCGAAGGTGCTCACCACCCCGAAGCCCTCGGCGCTGGCCTTGTCCAGCTCCGACTCCAGATCGGCCCGGGGCTCGGCGTTCACCAGTCGACCCCCGTGGATCCGGATGACACGGTGGGTGGACGGCACCGGCGAGGGCTCAGCCATCCAACAGACTCGTTTCCCGGGGCCCCGGGAACGGGTTGGGGGCTGCCGGCCGGGTCCGGATGTACCACTCCCGTCCCCACACCACCTCGAAGACGTCGGGCGGCATGGCCAAAAAGAAGCTCTCCTCGCTGATCTGGGAGGGATGGGCCCGCATGGCGTCCCGCTTGGCATCGATCCACTTGGTCACGTCGATCTCGGTGGTGATCCGGGAGGAGGGCTCCCCCATCGTCTCCATCATGTCGCCGACCTCTTCCGGCGGCGCCCACTCCGCGTCGGCAACCTCGGCGGCCATCGCCCGCATCGACTGGAGGAACCCGCGGTCCTGGGTGGCCATGTACACCCGTCGGGTGCCGGCCAGCTCGCCGGCCCGGATACCGACGGTATGGACCTGGACGTGATCGGGATGGCCGTAGCCGCCGTGCTCGTCGTAGATAACCAGCACGTCGGCGGCTTCTTCCTCGAGGATCTTCGCCAACCGGGCGGCGGCCTCCTCGACATCGGCGCGGGCGAAGGAGTCGGGGCGCTGCTTGTCCTCCTCCCCCTCCATACCGGAGTCGTGATAGCCGAGGAACGTCTGGCGGGCGACCCCGAGGACCCGACCGGCCTCGGCCAGCTCCATCGCCCGGCGCTCGGCCAGGGACTCGCCATCGTGGAGCATGCCCTCGGGTATCTCCCCCAACTCGCCGGCGGTGGCGGTGACCAGGACCACCCGGTGCCCGTCGGCGGCCAGACCGGCCATGGTGCCGGCGGTGGCAATGGCCTCATCGTCGGGATGGGCGTGGACGAACACAACGGTGGACATGGTGCCGACGCTATCCGCCTCCCGCCGTCATCCCGTCCGGATTCCGGGTGACCTCAGCCGAAGGGCAGCTGGGGCGCGTCGGCCAGCGAGAGGCGGTCGCGAAAGTCCTTGTCCGGTCCTGCCGACCGGGAGCCGCGGCCGGAGGCGGCAAAGATCCGGCCCGGTTCGAACGAACGGAGCTTGCGGTCGCCAGGCCGTCCTCCCACCACCTCGACCGACTCGGTGCCGTTCCGCTCGTTGAGGATGTGGGCGCGGAACTGCCAGGTGGCACCTCTCATTTTCAATCCGGCCACCATCACCTCGTCTCCGGGGCGAAGTCCCTGCCAGGTTGCCGACCGACGGAGATGGTCGGCGGCCTCGGCGGCGACCCGTTTGGCCGAGGGGCGGCGGGGCATGCCGGCTACTCGGTGCGGCTGCGCCGCGGAATCTGCACCCGCATCAATTCGACCACCTTTCGAACCTACCCGAAGGGTGCGACAGGGATGCCCATCCTCAGGAGCGCCGACGGTGGGCCGGGCCACCCCCGCGTTCGCTCCGGACCACGCTGATCCGGTGGGCGAACATCCCGACGATGAGGATCACCACCAGGACGGCGGCGACGTAGCCGGCGTAGCTGAAGTCCTTGACGACGTGCTGGTAGCTGCTTCCCAAGCTGTAGCCGAGGCTGCAGAGGGCCGCCGACCAGATGGCGCAGGCGGCGACGGTGAACACCGCGAACTTCCCGAGCGTCATCTCGCCCAGTCCGGCGGCCACCGACACGAACGACCGCACCAGGGGGATCAGCCGGCCGAAGAAGACGAACGCCTCGCCACGACGGTCGAGCCAGGCTTCCGCCCGGTCGAGGTCCCGGTGGGTGAGCAGGACGTACTTCCCCAGCCGGTCCACCAACGGCCGGCCCCCGAAGTACCCGATGCTGTAACCGAGGAAAGAGCCGACCAGCTCGCCGGCGAGGGCGGAGAGGATCACCAGGGCTAGCTGCAGATGATGGGGCTCGTTGGGCACCTGGCCGCTGGCCAGCACCCCGCCGTAGATCATCGCCAGCTCCGAACCGACCGGGATGAGCATGGTCGACAGCAAGGTCAGGGCGAAGATGGCCAGGTAGCCCCAGTTCTGCAGGAAATGCTCCATAGGCGCAGCAATCTAACCGACCCGGTGCCGGCGCTTGGCGATGCCGGAACCCCACCGGCCGCCCCTCCGGTAACGTCACCTCCGTGGCTACGACGACCGACCAACGGGAGCCGATCCGGGGTCGCTACACCACTCCTGACGGCCTGGAGATCGCCACCTACGACTTCGGCGGAGACGGCCCGGACCTGCTGTTGGTGCACGCCACCGGGTTCTGTGCCGGGGTCTTCCTCCCGATGGCCCGGCACCTGGCCGCCGACTTCCACTGTTGGGGTATCGACCTACGGGCCCACGGTCGGTCCGATTCCCCGCCCGATCGGGACTTCAGCTGGTCCGGATTCGGCATCGATGTGCTGAGCGCCGTCGACCATCTCGGGCTCGAGCATCCCTACGGCTTCGGGCACTCGTGCGGTGGCGCCGCGGTGCTGCTGGCCGAGGAGAGCTTGCCCGGCACCTTCCGGGCCCTCTACTGCTACGAACCGGTGGTGTTCCCCGGGACTCCACCCGAGCTGGCCGCGAACCCGATGGCCGGGAACCCGATGTCGGAGGCGGCCCGCCGGCGCCGGGAGACGTTCCCGTCCCCCACCGACGCCTTTCTCAACTTCTCCTCCAAGCCGCCCTTCGGCGACCTCGACCCCGACGCCCTCCAGGCCTATGTCGATTACGGGTTCGAGACGGTCCCCACCGAGGACGGCGGCGACGGGGAGACGATCCGGTTGCGGTGCCGCCGGGAGGACGAAGCCGAGATCTACGCCCAGGGTGCCTCCCACGACGCCTACGCCCACCTGGGGGAGATCGGATGCCCGGTGTGGCTGGTCGGAGGCGATCAGGCCAGCACCGTCGGCCGCTCGTTCCTGGAGGCCGACGCCGAACAGTTGCCGGTCAGCACCGTCGAGGTGGTCCCCGGTGTCGGCCATTTCGGCCCGCTGCAACGGCCCGACCGGGTGGCGGCCTCGATCATCGGGGCGCTCGGTCACCGTTGATGAGACACCCGGGTCGTAGTCTGTCGTCGATGCCCCTCGAACTCCCCCGGTCCCTGTCCCCGTCGAAAGTGACGTCGTTCCGCCAGTGCGCGCTGGCCTTCCGCTTCACCGCCATCGAACGGCTTCCCGAGCCTCCGACCGTCTGGACCGTCAAAGGGACGCTGGTCCATTCGGCCTTGGACCGTCTGTTCTGGAGGCACCGGCGCGGCGATCGCAGTCTGGCGGCGGCACTGGGCGAACTGTCCGGAGCCTGGGACGAGCTCCAGGCCGACCCCGAGTGGATCGGGTTGGCGCTCGCCCCCGGGGAGGCCGACGGCTTCCGGTGCGAGGCCGAGGAGCTGGTGAAGAACTACTTCCGCCTCGAGGACCCCAACGACGTCAACCCGGTCGGCATCGAGGTGACCCTCGAGGCGCGGCTCGGCGACCTTCGGCTGCGGGGCATCATCGACCGGCTCGACCTCACCCCCGACGGCGAGTTGGAGGTCATCGACTACAAGACCGGTCGGGCGCCATCGGTGGCCTTCGAGCAGTCGAAACTGGTCGGCGTCAACATCTATGCCCTCCTCTGCTCCGAGGTGCTGGGTCGCCGCCCTGCCGCGGTGCGCCTGTTCCATCTGAAAGAGCCCACCGTCATCACCGCCCAACCCTCCGATCAGGCGCTCTCCGGCCAACGGCAGAAGGCGCTGGCGATCTGGTCGGCCATCGAACGGGCCTGCGAGTCGGAGGACTTCCGGCCCCAGACCGGGCCGTTGTGCAACTACTGCCGCTTTCAGGAGTTCTGCCCGGCCTTCGGCGGGGATCCGGCGCAAGCCGCGCCGGCCATGGCCGCCCTGGCCATCCAGGGCGCGGCGTGACCCCGGCCGGCGGACCAGCCCGGCGCGACCCGATGGTCGGCCAGACCGAGCCGGTGGATCCGAGCTCGATCTCGTTCGGTGACATGGTCCAACGATTCGACGACCGGGTCGATGCCTGGTTCGAGCCCCTGCGGGGAAAGCCGGTTCCCGACACCCTGGCCAGGATCGTGTCCGGGCTCGGTGACCACGGGCTGCTGTGGGCGGTCTCCACCGCCTGGCGGGCCCGGCGCCCCGGGTCGCGCCGCAACCGGGCGGTGCGGGCCCTGGCGGTGGCCGGCGCCGAGTCGAGCGTGGTCAACGCCGCCCTCAAGGCGGTCATCGGACGCCCGCGGCCGGACGGCTCCGACCTGCGGCTCGGGGAAAACATCGTCCCCCTCCGGGCCCCCACCACCAGCAGTTTTCCCAGCGGCCACACGTTGGCCGCCTTCTGCGCCGCCACCGTGCTGTCCGAGAAGGGCGACCTCCGCGGCAACGCCCTGCTGTTCGGCTCGGCGGGGCTCATCGGCGCCAGCCGGATCCATCTCGGAGCCCACCACGGCTCGGACGTCCTCGGGGGAATGGCCATCGGCATCGTCCTCGGGCTGGCCGGACGACGGCTGGTCTGAGCGGGGTCGGGTCCAACCGCCCGGAATGCGGTCAGCGGCGCCGGGGTTGCAATTGCCATGGCAGACACCCAAGAATTCGCGGTCACCTGGGACTACCGGTGCCCCTTCGCCCGGAACGCCCACGAGCACATTCTCGACGGCTTGGCCGCGGGGGCGGAATGGCAGGTGACCTTCGTTCCTTTCTTCCTCAACCAGACCCACGTCGAAGAGGGGGGAACCCCCGCCTGGGAGGATCCGGCTCACACCCCTGATCTGTTGTCGTTGGAAGCCGGAGTGGTGGTCCGGGACCGCTTCCCCGAGCACTTCCTCGCCGTGCACCGCTCCCTCTTCGCGGCCCGCCACGACGACGGCGGCGACCTCCGGGACCGGGAGGTGGTTCGCGACGCCCTCACCCGGGCCGGCGCCGACGCCGACGCGGTGCTGGCTGAGGTGGATGCCGGATGGGCCCGCAAGGTGGCCCGATCCGAGCACGAGCGGGTGGTCGACGAGTTGGAGGTGTTCGGGGTGCCCACCTTCATCCTCGGCGAGCGGGCCGTCTTCGCCCGGCTGATGACCCGGCCGGAGGGCGACGGGGATGGCGCCCGGAGCACCATCGACCGCATCCTCCAGCTGGTCGACGGCCACCCGGAGTTGAACGAGTTCAAGCACACCCGCATCGCCCGGTAGCCGGGCCCGTCCGAGCGCCGGTGACTCAGGCGCCGACCAGACCGGAGAGCACCTCGATCGAGGCACTGATCTCCTTGCCCGAGCCGAACGGGGCCGCACAGAAGTCGGTAGCCCCGATGTCGGCGAACCGCCGTATCTGGGCCGCCACCTCCGCGGCGTTGCCCACGATGGCGACATCGGGGGGTCCGTCGGCACCCTCCCGGTCGAGCATCGCCCGATAGGAGGGAAGCACTCCGTAGATGGCGAAGGTCTCGGCCGCCTTGGCCCGGGCCCCGTCGACATCGTCGGTGACACAGATCGGGAGCCCGACCGCCACCCGCGGCTCGGGGCGGCCCGCCTGGGTGGCAGCGGCCCGGATGGTGGGCACGATATGGGTCTCGATGGTGGTGGGCCCGGTCATCCAGGTGATGGTCCCCGACGCCATCCGCCCGGCGAGTCCCAACATGACCTTCCCGAGGGCGGCGACCAGCACCGGTGCCGGCGGAGCGGTGATCCCGAGCGGCCCCATGGTCGAGGCGCGCAGCGTCTCGCCGGCAAAGGAGACCTGCTCGCCCTCCAGGAGGGGAATGAGGATGGAAAGGTACTCCCGCATGTGCCGGGCCGGCTTGTCGAACGAGTAGCCGAAGACGTTCTCGATGACCACCTGGTGCGAAAGGCCGATCCCGAGGGTGAGCCGACCGCCGGTGGCGGCTTGGACGGTCAGCGCCTGGGCGGCCAGCATCACCGGGTTACGGGGATAGGTGGGCACCACCGCGGTCCCGAGGTCGATACCGGGGACCTCCCGGCCGACCAGGGCGAGCACCGTCAGCGCGTCGTAGCCGAATATCTGCGAGGTCCAGGCCGCTTCGATCCCGGCCGATGCCATCGCCGCCACCTGGGCCACCACATCGTCGATAGGCCTGTCAATGTCGAACATCGATCCGATGCGCACGCTGATTCTCCTTCTGCGCCCGGCCCACGGCCCGGGCCATCGTCACGGGTGATCGTGGCGATCACCCCGGCCGACCACCGTATCGGCCCGATGGTGCCGGTGCCCGGGGTCGGAACCTTCAATGTGTGCATCAGCCGAGGTTCGGGCAGAATGTCGTGCATGTCAGTTGCCATTGTCATGGGAAGTGGGTCCGACGCGACGATCATGGACGACGCCGTCCAGATCCTCCGGTCCTTCGGGGTGAAGGTCGAGGTGCGGGTCATCTCCGCGCACCGAACCCCCGACGACGCCATCGATTTCGCCCGCAACGCCGAATCCAACGGGATCAAGGTGATCATCGCTGCCGCCGGGGGCGCCGCCCACCTGGCCGGTGTCCTGGCCGCCGCCACCTCGGTCCCGGTGATCGGGGTGCCGGTCGCCTTGGCCAATCTCGGCGGCCTCGACTCGCTGCTGGCGATGGTCCAGATGCCGAAAGGGGTCCCGGTGGCGGTGGTGGCGGTCAACGGCGCCCGCAACGCCGGGCTCCTGGCCGTCCGGATCATGGCGCTCTCCGACGAGCGCCTGGCCGTCGAGCAGGCCCGGTTCGTGAAGGAGCTGGCCGAAGCGGTCCGCGACCAGGATGCGGAGATCGTCGCCCGCTACAACAACTGACCCGAGCCCCTCTGGCCGCTCAGTCGGCGGTCCACGGGGGTGCCAGGCCCCGGATGGCTTTCCCCAGATCCATGTCGATCGCCATCACCGCCATGGCCGGGATATCGATCCCGTTGGCCACATACCGGCCCACGTGGGCTCGGCACTCGTCGAACGAGCCGTGGACGACCAGCGAGTCGACCACCTCGTCGGGGATCACTTCCAGCGCCCGCTTGCGATCACCGGCCTGCCACGCCTCCCACATCGGTTCGAGTACCGGGCCCCGCCCCAGCCACCGGTGGAACTCGGCGTAGACACCCACGTTGAGGTAGGCGGCGATCATCCGGCGACCGACCTTGCGGACCATCTCGGTGTCCTCCGACGGACACACGAAGATCCGGGCGGCCATGGGGATGTCGGCGCCGACCTCCGGCTTCACCGTGGCCACATCCTCGGCCGACAGCCAGTTGACGATGACCCCGTCGGCCTCCCGCCCGGCCAGCCGGAGCATGCCGGAGCGGAGGGCGGCCAGGAAGATCGGCGGCGGGTGCTCGACCGGGCGGGCCAGCCGGAAGCCCCGCACGGTGAAGGTGTCGTATTCGTGGTCCACCTTCTCCCCCGCCAGCGCCGAGCGCAGGAACCGGATGGTGTCCCGCACCCGCTTGTACGGCTCGACGAACTGGGCGGCGTTCCAACGACCGACGATGACATCCGAGGAGGTCCCGAGGCCGAACGAGAATTTCCCGGGTGCGGCCTCCGCCATGGCCGCCGCGCTCTGGGCCAGCAGCGCCGGTCCCCGGGTATAGGCCGGGATGATCGCCACCCCGAGATTGAGGTCCGGTTCCCAGGCCGCCGCCAGGGCCAGCGGGGTGAGGCCGTCGGTGCCGTCGGTCTCCGCCGACCACACGTCGGTGTAGCCCAATTCGACCAGCTCCCGGTACCACTGGCGGTGTTCTGGCAGCGTAACCCCGTCAAACGGGACGGTGATCCCATAGCGTGGCGGGCGGGCGGGATCGGCCTGGGTCGCAGTCATGGACCTAGTGATACACCTATTTGTCATGCTGCCACCATGAAAAGCAGCCGACCGAGAAGGCAAGCGGCCCACCAACCCGAACTGCCCCTGGCAGGCACCCAACCCGGCGAATCGACGCCACCCAAGGCGGGGCCACCGGAATGGCGGCTCGACGAACGCACCCGCCTGGTCGGCCGCCAGGGGATCGCTGCGGCGAGGGCGCTCCTGGCCGCCCACGATCCGACCCGTCAGGGTCCGGACGGAACCGGGAACCGCCGGCAGAGCGGACGCGCCGCCTGAACGGTCGGCACGCTACGGTCAGTTCTATGCCAACCGTCGCCGAGCGCCTCGGCTACCCGTCGGACGCCAGACTGCTCCTTTTGCACTGCAGCGAGCTGGGCTTCTGCCACGCATCCAATGACGGGGTGTTCCAGGCATTGGGCGAGGGGATCGGAACCTCCGCTTCCTTGATGGTGCCCGCCCCCTGGGCCCGGGAGGCCGCCTCCCGCTACCGGGGAGAGGACGTCGGAGTGCGGCTCACCTTGAACGCCGAACACGATCTGTTCCGGTGGGGGCCCATCACCCAGGCTCCTTCCCTCCTCGACGGTGATGGCGGGTTCCCCCGAACCATCACCGACATGTGGGACCACGCCGACCTCGACGAGGTCCGGCGGGAGTGCCGCGCCCAGGTGGAGCGGGCGGTGCTCTGGGGGTTCGATGTCAGCCATCTGGACGCCCATCTCGACGCCCTCATCCTCCGGCCCGAGTTCTTCGATGTCTACCTCGAGCTGGCCCTCGACTTCGGGTTGCCGCTTCGGCTGCTGGGCGCCGACACCGAGCCGAACATCGGGTTCCCCTTCCGCCAGCTGGCCGCCGACGAGGGGGTGCCGTTCGCCGACCAGCGGGCGTCGTTGCCGACCCGGCACCCCCGGGAGGCGCTGATGAACCTGTTGCCCACCCTCGATCCCGGGGTGACCGAGATCACCCTGCGGCCGGCCGTCGACACCCCCGAGCTCCGGGCCATCACCCTCGACTGGGGGGCCAGGGTGTCCGATCACATCCTGCTGGTGGACGACCGGGGCCTGGGCAACGTCATCGCCGACGCCGGGATCACCCTCATCGGCTACCGGCCGCTCCGGGACGCCATGCGACGGGGCTGAGCCCGGGCGTGCCTTCCGACCGCATTCCCCCAGCCCTGGGAGCGGAAAGTATCGTGGCCGTTTGTCAATGGGAGCAGCCGTGGTCGGAGAAGGCGAGTCGAAGGCCCAGAGGCCACCGGAGACCTCCGGGGGGGTGGCCGCGCCCGGACCACCGGAGCCGTTCCAACTCGATGGCCTGATCCTCCTGACCGGCGACGGCAACCTGGCCGAGCCGGTGGACGGGATCACCCTGACCTTCGACGACCAGGGAGTCGGTGTCCACAGCCACGGGGACCCACCCCGGCTGCTGCCGTGGTCGTCGCTCATCGCCCACGCCGTCGAACCCTGGAGCGGGGGGGTCACCCCGGAATGGTGGGTGGACCCGGAGTTCAACCACACCGGGGACGGAATCGGTGACGACCGAGGCATCGTCGATCCGGTCGCCACCGAGCGCGCCCCGTCCCCGACCCGGGCCGGCGCGCTGATCAGTCTCCGGACGCTGTTCTCCACCTACCGGTTCCTGCTGCCCGACGGGGACGCCGGCCAGCTCCAGCCCCGGGTGGCAGCGTTCACCTTCAGCCATCAGGGCCCCCAGGGCTCGGCCTCGACCACCACCGTCTTCGCCCCCCGGACGACCCACCCGGGCCACCGGGGGAACCAGGGGCTCACCTGGAAGCGTGTGCGCCCGGTCTTCACCGTCTTGCTGGTGGCGTTCCTGCTGACCGCCGCCATCCTCATCGTGCTGCAGAGTGCCGGGACCGTCCACATCCCGTTTCTGGGTGGGGCCAACTCCGGGACCGTCGGCCCCGGCGGTCTCAGAATTCGGTGACGGCGGCGATCTGTCGGCGCAGGTCCTGATACTCGGGGGTGTTGGTCACCGGCAGCAGTCGCATCATGATGCCCATGGAGCCCGCGACCTTCATCTTCCCCTGCATGAAGGCGACATTGGGG
>DATARI010000225.1:0-12382 GCA_036264255.1 Acidimicrobiales bacterium
GTCATGCTCGTGGACCTCGCCCGCAACGACGTCGGCCGAGTCGTCGAGTTCGGCTCGGTGCACGTCGACGAGCTGCTCACGCTCGAGCGCTACAGCCACGTGATGCACCTCACCTCGCAGGTGTCGGGTGAGCTGGTTGACGGCAAGGGTCCTATCGACGTCCTCCGGGCCACCCTGCCGGCAGGCACGGTCTCCGGTGCGCCCAAGGTGCGGGCCATGGAGATCATCGACGAGCTCGAGGTGACCAAGCGCGGCGTCTACGGCGGCGTCGTCGGCTACATCGACTTCTCCGGCAACGTCGACACCGCCATCGCGATCCGCACCATGGTGGTCATGCCCGACGGGCGCGTCAGCGTGCAGGCGGGCGCCGGCATCGTGGCGGACAGCGATCCGGTGTCCGAGGACGCGGAGTGCGCGGCGAAGGCCGGTGCGCTGTTGGTCGCCGTGACGGCGGCGCGCCGCATGCGCGCGGCACGCGGGGCGGCGGCGCCGTCGACCAGCGCAGCTGCACCCGCCGCATCCTGCACCGGAGGGCTCACTGCCGGTCCGTCCGGGTGGCGACCCGGGCCGTGGCCACCGCCGACAGCATCGACGCCGCCTTGTGGGCGCACTCGGCGTTCTCCGAGGCCGGATCGCTGTCGGCCACGATCCCGGCCCCCGCCTGCACCGAGGCCCGGCCGTCGGGGTTGACGGTCATGGTCCGGATGGCGATGGCGGTGTCGAGGTTCCCGGAGAAGTCGAGATAGCCGACCACCCCGCCGTAGATCCCCCGCTTGGTCGGCTCGAGGTCGTCGATGATCTCCATGGCCCGCACCTTCGGCGCCCCCGACAGGGTGCCGGCCGGCAGGGTCGCCCGCAGCACGTCGATCGGGCCCTTCCCCGGAGCCAGGGTCCCCGACACCTGGGAGGTCAGATGCATGATGTGGCTGTAGCGCTCCACCACCATCATCTCGTCGAGGTGCTCGGTCCCGAACGACACCACCCGGCCCACGTCGTTGCGGGCCAGGTCGACCAGCATCACGTGCTCGGCCACCTCCTTCGGGTCCTCCACCAGCTCCCCCTGGAGCAGCAGATCCTCCCCCGGGGTCCGCCCCCGGGGCCGCGACCCGGCGATGGGGCGGGACACCACCGTGCCGTCCCGCAGCCGCACCATCGGCTCGGGGGAGGCGCCGACCACCGTCACCTCCGGGAACCGGAGGAAGTAGAGGTAGGGGCTGGGGTTGACCAGCCGGAGCACCCGGTAGACGTCGAAGGGATCGACCCCGAGAGTGGGAAGGTCGAACCGCTGGGAGAGCACCACCTGGAAGACGTCGCCGGCGGTGACATGGTCCTTGGCCACCCGGACGGCGTCCTGATAGAGGCTGTCGGACATGGTGCGGACGACGTCGTCGGGGGCGGGGGCGCTGGCCGGCAGCGGCCGGGCCGGCTCATCGAGGGGTCGGAAGCAGTCGGCGGCCAGCTCGTCCAGCCGTCCCTGGGCGTCGGCGTAGGCGGCCTCCAACTCGTCGATCCCCCACGACGGGTCGATCACCACGTTGTCGATCAGCACGACCCGCTGGCGCCAGTGGTCGAAGGCGGCCAGCTGGCCGATGACGGCCAGGATGGCGTCGGGATGGCCGAGGTCGTCGGGCGGGACGTCGGGAAGGTGCTCGACCTCGCGGACCACGTCGTAGCCGAGGTAGCCGACCAGCCCGGCATGGAGCGGGGGGAGGTCGGGGAGGTCGGGTGACTCGAAGGCGTCGAGGATCGACTCCATGGCCGCCAGCACCCCGCGGTCGCCGGTGACGGCATCGTCGGTCACCGCGTCGAGGTCCAGCGGCCCCGAAGTGGTGACGGTGGTGCCGACCGCCTTCACCGTGGCCAGCGGGTTGCGGCCCACGAAGGAATACCGGCCCCAGCGCTCGCCGCCCTCCACCGACTCGAGGAGGAAGCCGACCCGGTCACCCGGGCCGACGATCTGGAGGAACACCCCGACCGGGGTGATGGTGTCGGCGATCAGCTCCCGCCACACCGGGACGATCCGGTGTTTGGCGGCCAGCGACCGGAAGCCACCCTGGCCGGGTCCGGAGCCGGGTCCGGTCATGGCGTTGGGGAGGCGTCGCCGAACGACCGATAGAAGCAGGAGCGGTTGCCGGTGTGGCAGGCGCCCTGCCCCTCCTGGTCGACGACGACCAGCAGCACGTCCCCGTCGCAGTCGTAGCTGAGACTCCGCACGTACTGGCGGTCGCCGGAGGTCTCGCCCTTGCACCAGAATTCCTGGCGGCTCCGGCTCCAGAACCAGGTCCGTCCCGTCTCCAGGGTCTTGATCAGCGAGTCCTCGTTCATCCAGGCGAACATCAGCACCGCGTGGTCGGAGGCGTCCTGGACGATGGCCGGCACCAGACCGTCGGCGTTGTAGGTCACCACCGCCAACTCGTCGGCGGTGAAGGGCACCGGGGTGGCGGTGAAGTTGGACTGCTTCTCGGTGGTACTCACGAGACGGGCTCCCTGGTTGTGGGCAATGGCACCCGGAGGTGACGGTGAACGAGAGGTTTAGAGATAGAGGCCGGTGCCGCCGTCGATGCGGGTCGAGGCCACCGCGTGGATGTCGCGCTCGCGGAGGATGACGTACTCGTCCCCGTGCATCTCGACCTCGAACATGTCCTCGGGGTTGAACAGGACGTTGTCCCCCACCTTGATGGTGCGGACGTGGGGGCCGACGGCCACCGTCTCGGCCCAGGCCAGCCGGCGGGACACCTGGGCGGTGGCCGGGATCAGGATCCCCGCCCTCGAACGGCGTTCCCCTTCGGCTTGGGCCACCTGGACCAATACCCGGTCGGCCAGCACCGTGATGGGCTGGCGGGGCTCATCGCCGACGCCTTCGCGGCTGATGCCGGGGGTCACGGGGGTTGCGGTAGGCACTCCACCAGGCTACCAACGCCGGCCGGGACACCCTTCCGAGGGCTCCGGTCCCGCTCACCCCGGCCGGACCGCCACCCCGGCGGCGGCCAGGTGGGCCTTGGCCTCGGCCACCGTGAACTCGCCGAGATGGAAGATCGACGCCGCCAGCACCGCGTCGGCCGCCCCCTCCAGCGCGCCGGCCACCAGATGATCGAGCTCCCCCACCCCGCCGGAGGCGATGACCGGCACCGGGCACCGATCGGAGACCTGCCGGGTCAGGGCGAGGTCGAACCCGTCCCGGGTGCCGTCCCGGTCCATGGAGGTGAGCAGGATCTCTCCGGCGCCGATGGCCGCGCACCGCTCGGCCCAGTCCACCGCGTCGAGCCCGGTGGCGGTCCGACCCCCGTGGGTGAACACCTCCCAGCCCTCCTCCGAGCCGCCGTCCCGTCGACGGGCGTCGATCGCCACCACCACGCACTGGGCGCCGAACTCGGCAGCGATCTCCGCCACCAGGTCGGGCCGTTCCACCGCCGCGGTGTTGACGCCCACCTTGTCGGCGCCGGCCCGCAACAGCCGCCGGGCGTCGTCCACCGACCGGACCCCGCCGCCGACGGTGAAAGGGATGAACACCCGCTCGGCGGTCCGGGACACCACCTCGACCATGGTCTGGCGGTGGTCGGAGGAGGCGGTGATGTCGAGGAAGATGAGCTCGTCGGCCCCCTGGGCGTCGTAGCGGGTGGCCAGCTCGACCGGGTCCCCGGCGTCGAAGAGATCGACGAACTGGACGCCTTTCACCACCCGGCCGGCGTCCACATCGAGACAGGGGATGACCCTCACCGTGCGGATGCCGCCACCCCCTCCGCCACCGTCATCCGGCCGTCGACCAGGGCCCGGCCGGTGATCGCCCCGTGGAGCCGCCGCTGGCCGTTACCGGTCTCCACCGACAGGCGGGCCAGGGCCTCGATGTCCGGGGCGGAGCCGACCCCGCCGGAAGCGATCACCGGGAGGGCCGTCGCCTCCAGCACCGCAGTCAGCCCGACCAGGTCGGGACCGCTGAGCATCCCGTCGCGGTCGATGGCGGTCACGATGACCGCGGCCAGGTCCACCTCGGCCAGCTCGTCGAGGACCTCGTCCACCGTGCGACCCCCCGACTCCGCCCACCCACGGATGGCGATCTCCGCCCGGCCCTCGGCGTCGAGCCGGTAGTCGAGGCCCACGGCGATCCGGCCCGGGTGCCGCCGAGCCGATCGGCCGGCCAGGTCCGGGTCGTCCAGCACCGCGCTCCCGAGGATGACCCGGGTGATCCCCCCGGTCAGCAACGCGTCGACGTCGCTATCGGTCCGTACTCCCCCGCCGGTCTGCACCGGGATGTCCACCGCCGCGGCGATGGCCAGCACGGTGTCCCGGTTGGCGGCCTCGCCGCTCCGGGCGGCGTCGAGGTCGACGACGTGGAGCCAGGGGGCGCCGGCCTCGGCGAAGCTCCGGGCCAGGGCCACCGGGTCCCCGTAGTCGGTCTGCCGGTCGAAGTCGCCCTGGACCAGCCGGACCGCCCCGCCGTCCCGGATGTCGATGGCCGGATAGAGGTCCACTAGGAGTCCGAACCCGCCACCGGAACGCTCCCGTCCACCCGGCGCACGAAGTTGGCCAGGATGCCGAGTCCGACCGGCCCCGACTTCTCCGGGTGGAACTGGGTTCCCCACACCGGGCCGAGCCCGGCCGAGGCGGTGACCGTCCCGCCGTAGTCACAGGTGGACGTGGTCGCCGCGGTCACCTCGGGGGCGAAAGAGTGGACGAAGTAGACCCAGGCCGGGTCGGGCAGCCCGGCCAACAGCCCGGACGGGGCCGCGGTGGCCACCTGGAGGATGTTCCACTGCATCTGGGGGTGCTTGACCCCGGGCGGCAGGGCCCGCACCGTCCCGGGCAGCACTCCGAGGCCCGGGGTGGCCGGGTCCTCCTCCGAACCCTCGTAGAGCAACTGGAACCCGATGCAGATCCCGAGGAACGGGATCCCCCGATGGACGGCGTCGAGGGCGACCGTATCGAGCCCGCGGTCCCGCAGGGCTCGGGCGCACGGCCCGAAGGCCCCGACCCCGGGGAGGACCACCCCGTCGGCTCGGGCCGCCTCGTCGGGATCGCTGACCAGGCGGGCGTCGGACCCCACGCGTTGGAGTGCCTTTTCGGCGGAGCGCAGGTTGCCGATGCCGTAGTCGAGAACCGCAATCACGAGGCGGCCGGGTGGCGGCCACCCGGTGGGCGGGGCGGGGCGATCACAGTGCCCCCTTGGTGGAGGGGATCCCCCCACCTTCCTGGCGAACCGCGTCCCGCAGGGCGCGGGCCACCCCTTTGAACGAGGCCTCGATGATGTGGTGGGCGTTCTTGCCGGTCCGCAGCCGGATGTGGAGGGTGATCCCGGCAGCGGTGGCGAACGCCCGCCAGAACTCCTCGGCCAGCTGCGGATCGAACGGCGGGGTGCCGAGGGCGATCACGTCGGGGGCGAACTCGACGTCGTAGGTGAGATACGGGCGCCCGGAGAGGTCGAGGGCCACCTCCACCAACGCCTCGTCGAGGGGCAGGTTGATCGATCCGAAGCGGCGGATGCCGGCCTTGTCCCCGAGGGCCTGGGCCAGGACCTCGCCGACGGTGATGCCCACGTCCTCCACCGTGTGGTGGGCGTCGACGTCGAGGTCCCCCACCGCCCGCACGGTGAGGTCGAAGCCGCCGTGCTTGCCGAGCTGGCTGACCATGTGATCGAAGAAGGGAAGGCCGGTGGTGACCTCGGTGGCGCCGGTGCCGTCGATGTCGAGGGACACCTCGATCGAGGTCTCCTTGGTGGCCCGGCTGGAGGCGGCGGTCCGGTGGGTGGGCTGGGTGGAGGAAGTGACGGTCATTGCAAGCTCTCGTTCAGGGCCTTGAGGAATCGATCGTTCTCGGCGGGGAGGCCCACCGTCACCCGCAGGCACCCGGTGACCCCCGGCCACTCCGAACAGTCTCGCACGAGCACCGAGCGGTCGAGGAGGCCGCTCCACACCTCCCGGGCCGCCCGGTGGGTGGGCCGGAAGAGGATGAAGTTGGCATCCGACGGCCAGGTCTCCACCGGCAGCTCGGCCAGGGTGGCGGCGATCCGGCCCCGCTCCTCGGTCAGCATGGCCACCCGGGCCTCCATCTCGCTCTTGTAGTCCAGCGCCAGCCGGCCGGCCAGCTGCTTGACCGCGTCGAGGTGGTACGGGAGGGCGACCAGCTCGCAAGCCTCCACCACCTCGGCCGGGCCGACCAGATACCCGAGCCGGGCGGCGGCCATCGACCAGGTCTTGGAGAAGGTCCGCACCACCACCGTGCGGGCCGCCCGCAGGGAGGTGCCCCTGACGATGTCGAGCGCGCTGGACGGGGCAAACTGCCCGTAGGCCTCGTCGACCACCACCAGGCCGGGGGCCCGGTCGACCACCGCCTCGATCACCTCGGGCGGGTCGGCCCGCCCGGTCGGGTTGTTGGGCGAGCAGAGGAAGGTGATGACCGGTCGGCTGGCGTCGAGCACCCGGTCCACCTCGCCGAGGTCGAGCAGGAAGTCGTCGGTCCGCTGGCCGGCCGCCACCGTCGTCCCGGTGGTCCGGGCGATCTGGCCATGCATGGTGTAGGTGGGCTCGAACAGTGCCACCGTCCGCCCCGGCCCCCCGTAGGCCAGCATCAGCGACTGGAGGACCTCGTTGGAACCGTTGGCACAGAAGATCTGGGCCGGGTCGACCCCGTGGCTGTCGGCCAGGGCCTGGCGGAGGGCGGTGGCCTGCCGGTCGGGATACCGGTTGAAGTCGACGTCGGCCAGCTCCCGCCGGAACTCCTCCAGCCAGGCATCCGGCGGGGCCAGCGGCGATTCGTTGGTGTTGAGCCGGACCTCGACGTCGACCTGGGGCGAGTGGTAGCCGGTGAGCGCCACCAGGTCGGGGCGGACGGCCGGCCGGACGCCGTCGGTCGCGGCCCTCCCGTCGGCGCTCAGGTCCGCCATCGCAGCCTCACCGAATCGGCGTGGGCGGGAAGCCCTTCCGTCTCGGCCAGGGTCACCACGTGGGGGCCCAACTCGGCCAGCGCTTCCTGGCTCACGCTCACCGCGTGGAGGTGGCGGCGGAAATCGTCGACCCGCAACGCACTGGCGAACCGGGCGGTGCGGTTGGTCGGGAGGACGTGGTTGGGCCCGGCCAGGTAGTCCCCCACGCTGGCCGGCGAGGTCGGCCCGAGGAACACCGCCCCGGCCGACTCCACCCGGGGCAGCAGCGACTCGGCGTCCTCGGTGAGAATCTCCAGGTGTTCGGGAGCCACCACGTTGGCGACGTCCATTGCCTGTTCCGGCCCGTCGACCAGCACCACGTAGCCACCGGAGGCGAGGGTCGCCTCCAGGTCGGCACGCCGCGGCGAGGCTTCGACGATCTGGTCGAGATAGGCGCTCACCGCGTCGGCCACCGCCTCCGACCAGGTGATCAGCCAGGCCAGGCCGTCGGGGCCGTGCTCCGCCTGGACCACCAGATCGATGGCGGCGAACTCGGTCGGGGTGTCCGGGCCGGCGATGACGACCACCTCGGAGGGGCCGGCGAAGGCCGATGCCACCCCGACCACCCCCGACACCTGCCGCTTGGCCTCGGCCACGTAGCGGTTGCCGGGCCCCACGATCACGTCGACCGGGGCGATCGATTCGGTCCCGTAGGCCATGGCGGCAATCGCCTGGGCGCCCCCCACCCGGAAGACCTCGTCGACCCCGGCCACCGCCGCGGCGGTCAACGTGGCGTCATCGATGGATCCGTCGGTGCCGGGCGGCACGCACAGCACCACCTCGGGGACTCCGGCCACCCGGGCTGGCACCACGCACATCAGCACCGTCGACGGGTACCGGGCTCTCCCCCCCGGCGCGTAACACCCGGCCCGGGCGACCGGCCGGATCAGTTCGGTGACGGTGATCCCGGCCGACTCGAAGTCGTCGGTTTCCACCGGACCGGCCTGGTGGGCGTGGTAGGCGAGGATCCGGTCGTGGGCGATCTCCAGTGCCTCCCGGACCGGTGCCGGACTCCGGAGAAAGGCGGCCTTGACCTGGGTCATCGGCACCCTCAGCTCGTCGAGCTGGATGTGGTCGAACTCCTGGGTGAAGCTGCGGAGGGCGCTGTCCCCCTTGGCCCGGACCTCGGCGATGATGCCGGCCACCGACTCCGCCGATCGCTCCTGCTCATCGGCCGGGCGCGGCAGCGCCTCCCGCAGCTGGCGGCGGTTCCCGGTAAACCCGCGAAGATCGAGGCGGCGGAGCAACATGGCCAGTCGATGCTACCTGGCCTGGTTCCGGGCACCGTCGATGGCCAGGTGAAATCTGTGTGACCGACGGGTAGTGGTCGGGCCGGCGGGGCCATCAGGGTTGTGGCCCCGTGTCATGATCGTTCGATGGCAGCCAGCAAAGCAGAACTCTCGTCCCTCGCCACCGCGCTGGAGGAGCTAACCCGCCGGGTGACCGCCCACGCCGACGCCGCCAACAACAGCAAAGACGAGGACATGGCCAAGGAACTCTTCGCCATCGAACGAGCCCTGATGGGCGCCAGCCGACGACTGAACCGGTTGACCACCGCCCTGCGCCGGCCGTGACCCCGGATCCCGCCGGGCCCCGGCCGATGGACGTGGCTTTTACTATGAACTCAGACTATTGTACGTCGTATGAATAAGGGGGTGAACGCGCCGTCCGGGGCCGGGGTCGAAGGGTCGGCGGGGGGCGTCCCCGAGCTGTACCGACCGACCAACCCGGTGCGGTTCATCAGCGCCGCCAGCCTGTTCGACGGCCACGACGCCGCCATCAACATCATGCGGCGGATCCTCCAGACCCAGGGAGCCGAGGTCATCCACCTCGGGCACAACCGTTCGGTCGACGAGGTCGTGGCCGCCGCGGTGGCCGAGGACGTCCAGGGGATCGCCATCAGCTCCTACCAGGGTGGCCACCTCGAGTACTTCCGCTACGTGGTGGACCGCCTCCGCCAGGAGGGTCGGGGCGACATCCAGGTCTACGGGGGTGGCGGCGGGGTCATCATCCCGTCGGAGATCGCCGAGCTGGAGGCCTACGGGGTCCGTCGCATCTTCTCCCCGGGCGACGGCCAACGCCTCGGGCTGGGGAGGATGATCAACCTCCTCATCGAGGAGTGCGACATCGACCTCGCCTCCCGGCTGCCGGACAGCCTCGACGAGCTGCTGCTGGGCAACGTCGCCGACCTGGCCCGGGTGATCACCGGGATCGAAGCCGGCTCCCTACCCCCGGAGATGGCCGACGGGCTCACCCGGGCCGCCCGGGGCCGAACGGTCCCGGTGCTCGGGATCACCGGGACCGGTGGATCGGGCAAGTCGTCACTGACCGACGAACTGATCCGTCGCTTCCGGTTGGACCAGGGGGACAAGCTCCGCATCGCCGTCCTCGCCGTCGACCCCACCCGCCGCCGCAGCGGGGGTGCCCTCCTCGGTGACCGCATCCGGATGAACGCCATCGACACCCCCCAGGTGTTCTTCCGGTCGGTGGCCACCCGGGGCTCGACGTCGGAGATCCCCTCCCCCGTCCCGTCGATCATCGACGCCTGCCGGGCCGCCGGGTTCGACCTCGTCATCGTGGAGACCCCCGGCATCGGCCAGGGCGATGCCGCGGTGGTCGACGTCGCCGACTTCTCCCTCTACGTCATGACCCCGGAGTTCGGCGCCGCCTCCCAGCTCGAGAAAATCGACATGTTGGACCTGGCCGACGTGGTGGCGATCAACAAGTTCGACCGGCGGGGAGCCGAGGACGCCCTCCGGGCGGTCAGCCGGCAGTGGACCCGCAACCACGCCGGGGGCCTGTCCTCGGCGGGGCCGGGAGGACCGGCGAGCCAGGAACCTCCGGTGTTCGGCACCATCGCCTCCCGGTTCAACGACCAGGGGACCACCGCGCTCTACCAGTACCTGCGCGACGCCCTGGCCGAGCGGGAGCTCCCGGTCTTCGGGACCCAGCTGGCGACCGTCGAGGTTCGGGCCTCCCAGGCCGGATCGGCCATCGTCCCGGCCGACCGCATCCGCTACCTCGCCGAGATCGCCGAGACCGTGCGCGGCTACCACGCCGCCACCGAGCAACAGGCGGCCGTCGCCCGGCGCCTCCAGTCGCTGGAGGAGGTCGCCGGACTGCTCGGCGCCGGCGCCGCCGCCTCCGAGGCCGCACGAGAAGCGGTGGCGGTGGAGACGACCAACGCCGTCGGGGCGCTCGACCTGTCCAACCGGGCCCTGCTCGACGAGCTCCCGGCGCTCCGGACCGAATTCGCCGGCGACCAGCTCACCGTCGGCTCCGGGGACGGCACCCGGTCGGTGCCGCTCTCGACCGTCTCGCTCTCCGGCACCCGGATCCCGAGAGTGGCCCTCCCCCGCGGCAGCGACCAGGGGGACCTGCTCCGGTGGCTGCGCTCGGAACACCTTCCCGGTCACTTCCCGTTCACCGCCGGGGTGTTCCCCCTGAAGCGAGAGAACGAGGACCCGGCCCGGATGTTCGCCGGGGAAGGCGACGCCTTCCGCACCAACCGCCGCTTCCACCTTCTGGCCGAAGGCCTTCCGGCTACCCGGCTGTCGACCGCCTTCGACTCGGTGACCCTCTACGGGCGGGATCCGAACACCCAACCCGACGTCTACGGGAAGGTGGGGACCTCCGGGGTCTCCATCGCCACCCTCGACGACATGAAGGTGCTCTACGGCGGCTTCGATCTCTGCGACCCGACCACCTCGGTGTCGATGACCATCAACGGACCCGCCCCCACCATCCTGGCCATGTACCTGAACACCGCCATCGACCAGCAGCTGGAGCGGTTCGAGCACGACCAGGGTCGACCGCCGACCGAGACGGAGACCGAAGACGTGCGCCAACGGGTGCTCCGCACCGTCCGGGGCACCGTTCAGGCGGACATCCTCAAGGAGGACCAGGGCCAGAACACCTGCATCTTCTCCACCGAGTTCTCACTCGGGGTGATGGCCGACATCCAGGAGTTCTTCGTCGACAACCAGGTCCGCAACTTCTACTCGGTGTCCATCTCCGGCTATCACATCGCCGAAGCCGGAGCCAACCCCATCACCCAGTTAGCCTTCACCTTGGCCAACGGCTTCACCTACGTCGAGTCGTATCTGGCCCGGGGCCTCGACATCGACGACTTCGCTCCCAACCTCTCCTTCTTCTTCTCCAACGGGATGGACCCGGAGTACACGGTGATCGGCCGGGTGGCCCGGCGCATCTGGGCCATCGCCATGCGCGAGCGCTACGGCGCCAATGAGCGGTCGCAGAAGCTGAAGTACCACGTGCAGACCTCCGGACGCTCTCTCCACGCCCAGGAGATGGCCTTCAACGACATCCGGACCACGCTCCAGGCCCTCTGTGCCATCTACGACAACGCCAACAGCCTCCACACCAACGCCTACGACGAGGCGGTGACCACCCCCTCCACCGAATCGGTCCGCCGGGCCCTGGCCATCCAGATGATCATCACCAAGGAATGGGGCCTGGCCGCCAACGAGAACCCGCTGCAGGGCAGCTTCATCGTCGAGGAGCTCACCGACCTGTTGGAGGCGGCCGTCCTCGACGAGCTCGACAACCTCTCCGAGCGGGGCGGCGTCCTCGGGGCGATTGAGACCGGCTACCAGCGGGGCCGCATCCAGGACGACTCGATGGTCTACGAGCACCGCAAGCACGACGGTTCGCTCCCGATCATCGGAGTCAACACGTTCGTCGCCGACGCCGGCGCGGAGCCGCCCCACAGCCTGGAGCTGGCCCGGGCGACGACAGAGGAGAAAGAGGGCCAGATCACCCGGTTGGCCGAGTTCCACCGCCGGCACGCCGCCGATGCTCCCGCCGCCCTGGCCGAGCTCCGGGAGACGGCGTTGCGGGGCGACAACATCTTCGAAGCCCTGGTGCGGACGGTCCGGAGCGCGTCGCTCGGCCAGATCACCCAGACCCTGTTCGAAGTCGGCGGCACCTACCGGCGGAACGTCTAGCCCCCCGACGGCCAACGGTGGCCGGTCGGCCGTTGGTGACCGGGTCCACTGGATCCGGAGGATCGGGGTCGGTTGCGACGATACTGAGCGGGTGACCGAGACGTCGGAGTCGTCGATCCAGAGGGGTGACGACCGGTTGCTGCTGACCGGGCTCTTCTTGTTGACGGTGGTCACCGGCATGGCCGACGCCGCCAGTTACCTCGGCCTCGGCCAGGTGTTCACCGCCAACATGACCGGCAACGTGCTGCTGTTGGGATTTGCCACCGACCCGGCCGCCCACCTCTCCTTGACCGGCAGCCTGATCGCGCTGCTCTCCTTCGCCGTCGGCGCCATCGCCGGGAGTTACGTGGTGGGTAGCCGGGCCCAGACTCCCCGCTACCGCCGCGGGTTCATGGTGGAGTGGGGGCTGCTGGCGGCGGCCACCGTGGTCCTGTTCGTGGCCCACCCCGGACCCGCCGGGCGCACCGACGCCGTCCTCGCCCTCATCGCCTTGTCCATG
>DATARI010000248.1:0-2415 GCA_036264255.1 Acidimicrobiales bacterium
ACACGACGTTGGCCCAGCCGTGGTCGGTACCCTCGCTGGCGTTGGCCCACACCCGCCGCCCGAATTCGGTGTAGATCACCACGACGGTCCCCTTGCCCCGGTCGGTGGTGGAGATCGCGTCCAAGAATGCCGGTACCGCCGCGTCGACCTGGCCCAAGAGCTTGGTCTGGGTGTCGGCTTGGGCCGAGTGGGTGTCGAAGCCGCCGAGCTCGACGCTGTACACCTCGGTTTCGGCACCGGCCAGGATGAGGTTGGCCACCATGCTGAGCTGGGTGGCAAGGACATTGGTGCTGGAGAGTCCCCCGCCGCCGTTGGCGATGGCGAGGGCCGCTTCGTTCCCCCCGGAGAGGCTGTTGGAGTCGGCGCTCTGAAGATGGAGCGGATCGCTGTTGGCGGTCCGGTTGAGGATCGGTCCGATCGTGCGTTGCACCGTGAGGAGGTTCGCGTTGGCGGTGGCCGCTTCGGCCAGCAGCGGGGATCCGGAGCCCCCCGACCGAGCCATGGAGGCATAGAGTGCCTGTCCGGTGCCGTCGCCCGGGAGCATGAAGGTGCCGGGCGGAACGGCGGCCCCCTGGACTTTCTCACCGGTCAGGGCGGTCGGCAGGGTCGGACCGACGCCCAGGGCCCGCAGCGGGCTGGCCTTGGTGCCGTCGAGCCAACGGCCAAGCCACCCGGAACTCACCGGGGTGTCGGGGACGCCGCTCTGCCAGATGTCCATCGACTCGAAGTGGCTGTAGTTGGGGTTGGCAAATCCGACCCCCTGGACGATGGCCAGTTGTTTGGCGTCCCAGAGCTTCTTGAACCCAGCCAGCGACGGATGGAGCCCGAAGCCCTGGCCGAGTGGAAGCACCGTCGACTCCTGGACCGCCAGTTGGCCTCGGTAGCTGGCGTAGGCCGGATCCTGGTAGGGGATGACGGTGTTCATCCCGTCATTGCCGCCGTAGAGGGTGAGCAGCACCAAGGTCCTGCCGGTCGAAGAGCCGAGGGCCCCTCCCGACGCCGTCCCGCCTCCGAACAGTGAGTCCCAGGCCCGCGGGCCGAGGGTCACCCCGAGGGCACCGACCGCACCCATACCACCGGCCAGGGCCAGGAAGCGGCGACGGCTGAGCCCCCTGGGAGATCCGGCGCCATCGTCGGGCTCCACCTGCGGCCCGACGGCCCGGGCAAATGGAGGAGACGCTACGAACGGGTTGTCTTCCGGTGCGAACTCCATCGAGGCTCCTCAGTTGCTCACGTATTCAGGAGAGACGAGGCCCAGCGTCACCAACGTCTCGGGATTGCCCGCCGCCTGCTGCAGGGCGCTGGCGGTGGTCGGGGACCATCCGGTCAGCGAGAGGAGGGCGGCGGTGGCGTCCACCCGGGCGGCGGCCGGCTGGTCGGCAACCGACGAGATGTCAGCGGTGGTGGCGAGTTGGTGGGCGAAGTTCCAGCGGGACAAGGCCGCCGCCGTCGAAAGCCAATATTCATTCTGTTCCCAGCCCCCCACGCTGGGCGGGTCGAACAGCACCTGCCCGAGTCCGGCCAGGGTGGCTTGCACCGGGACGGTGGTGAGGCCCGTCGCCGGCACCCCGAGCGCTCGGAGGGCTCCGACCACATACTCGGTTGGTTGCTTGATCAAACCCGTCACCGAGGCGGTGGACACAAATGAGGGGTGCAGAAAGATGGCGCGCAACAGATTCGCAATGTTCCGATCCGCCGCGTAGCCGGTCGACAAATCGGCCACCACCGGATCCTTGGTGGTCACCGGATAGGCCAGATGGCTCCAGAACGCGGCCGGCACGAACTTGGCCGACGCAGCGCTGTGGGTGGCCAGATCGATGGCTTGCTGGCCCGTGTTGATCTGGTTCCCGAGAAATGTCTGCGGCGCGTTGTTGTGCTGCTTGGCGTCAATGGCGAAGGTGCTGGTGGTTCGATTGAGGCGCCATCCCGAGAAGCAGGCGGCCCCCGCCCGGACGTCGTCCTCGGTGTAGGTACCGATGCCCATGGTGAACCGCTCCATGAGCTCCCGAGCAAAGTTCTCGTTCGGACTCGAACCGATGTCGGAGGCGGCGTCGAGCCAGATCAGCATGGCCGGATCGGTCGCCACCGCTTGGGTGAGAACGTCAAAGTCGCCCGACCCTTTGGTCCGGAAAAGCTGGTTCTGGCCATACATGTAGATGGGGAACCGGACCTTGGAGATGGCGGTGGGAAAGTGACCGTGGAGGAGGAAGGTCAGCTTCTCCTGGAGCGGGTTGGTGGTCGCCACCATCCTTGCGAGCCACCAGTTGGTGAGCGCGACCCGCTGGGTGGCCAGGCTGCGGGCGAGCGCCTTCTGGGCAGTCGGGTCGTTCTTCAACTGGGCGTAGTTGGAGGGTGGCGGAGAAAGTTGGGGCGGTGGGACACTGTCGGCCCCCGAATCGTGGCCTCCGAGGGAGG
>DATARI010000004.1:0-3404 GCA_036264255.1 Acidimicrobiales bacterium
ATCGTCGGAGAGGAGCCAGCAGATCGACGCCGCGATCTCCTCGGCGGTCTGCAGCCGGCCAAGAGGGATCTCTCTGTCGATGTAGGCTGCCAGCCCCTCGGGGCCACCCATCAACTGCTCGAACAGGGAGTCCTTGTTGATCAGGTCGGTGTTCACGGTGCCGGGGCAGACGGCGTTGACCGAGATGCCCGACGGCCCGAGCTCGGCGGCCATCGTCTGGGTCAACAGGATGACCCCGGCCTTGGCCGCGCAGTAGGGCCCGAGGAACGGGAACGCCCGCTTCCCCGCCTGGCTGGACACGTTACAGATGCGTCCGGTCTGGTTGGCGGCGATCATCCGGTTGGCGCAGGCTTTGGACACCAGCCAGGTACCGATCACGTTGACGTCGAGCACCCGGCGGAACTCCCCGACCGGAACGTTGAGCAGCGGCCCGAGCCCGAACCCGGGGCCGCTCCCGCCGGCCACGTTGGCGACCAGGCTGATCGTCCCCAACTCCTCGGTCAGCTGGGTGACCGCGGCTTCGACCTCATCCTCGGCGGAGATGTCCGCCGCGGCGGTGGCCACCTTTGCCCCCAGCGCCCGGAGCTCGTCGGCCAGCTCGTCGAGGTCGCTGGCGGTAGCGGTGCCGTGGGCGGGCGCCTCCTCGTAGGGGCGGGCGATGTCGATGCAGGCGATGTCGGCGCCGGATCGGGCCAACCGGACGGCAGTGGCCCGGCCGATCCCCCGGGGGCGGGCGGCGCCGGTGACCAGGGCGACTTTGCCCGTTAACGGTTGGGAGGGCTGTGCCAGACTCATCGGGACAAACGTAGCGACCATCGGGGCGGGCGGTCGATCTGGTCAGGGGGAGGACGATGGGCGCAGTCGATCAGTCGCAGTTGGTGCAGCTCCCCGCCCAGCCTTTCGACGTCCCCTGGCCGACCGCCGAGTGGCCGACCGGGGCGCTACCCGCCTCGATCGATCTCGGCCCGGTGATGGGTCGGATGTTCGACAACGACGGGCTGCTGGCCGTCACCTTCGCGGTGCTGGTGGTCCACCATGGGCGGCTGGTGTTCGAGCGCTACGCCGGTGAGCTGGTCCACTTCGACCGTCCGCCCGACCCGGTGGAGGCCGACTCCCGACTCATCAGCTGGTCGATGGCCAAGTCGATGCTCCAGGCGGTGGTGGGGATGCTGGTGGCCGACGGTCGGCTCGACCTCGACGCCCCGGCCGAGGTTCCCGAGTGGTCGGGGGTCGGCGATCCCCGGGGGGCGATCACCCTTCGCCAGCTGCTGGCCATGCGCGACGGGCTGGCTTGGGCCGAGGTCTACGAAGATGCCAGCGGGTCCGACGTCATCGAGATGTTGTTCGGGTCCGGACAGGCCGACGTGGCCCACTTCGCCGCCGACCGCCCACTGGCGGTTCCTCCCGGGTCGAGATTCAACTACTCGTCGGGCACCTCCAACATCATCTCCCGGTTGGTGGCTGAGGTGGTCGGGCCCGGCGAGCCCTACCGGAGGTTCCTGTCCGACCGGCTGTTCGGGCCCCTCGGCATGACCAGCGCCGAGCCGGAGTTCGACGAGGCGGGAACCTGGAAGGCGTCGTCCAACGTGATGGCCACCGCCCGGGACTTCGCCCGGTTCGGGCTCCTCTACCTCCGTGACGGGGTGTGGGACGGGACCCGGCTGTTGCCGGAAGGCTGGGTCGATTACGCCCGGACCATGGTGTCCGACGATCCCGACGACGGCCCCTACGGCGCCCACTGGTGGGGGATGGCCGGCGACCAGCTGGGGACCTTCCGGGCGTCGGGCTACGAGCGGCAGTCGATCCTGATCTGTCCGACCCACGACCTGGTGATGGTCCGATTGGGGAAGACGCCGGAGACCGACGCATCCAAGCTGGCCATGGAGCAGTGGCGGCGCGACTTCCTCGAGGCGTTCGCCTCCGGGTAGTTGGTGACGGTCGGGTGGTTCCCGACCGTGGCGGTGCAATCGATACCGATGCTGGGGGGCGACATGGCGATCAACAAGGTCGAAGCCGACGTCTGCATCGTCGGCGCCGGTTACGCCGGACTCACCGCCGCTCGGCGGCTGAGTCTGGCCGGGAAGTCGGTGGCCGTGCTCGAGGCCCGTGACCGGGTCGGCGGCCGGATCTGGACCCAGTCGCTGGCCGGCGGCGGTTCGATCGACCGGGGTGGCGCCTGGTTGGCCCCCCAACACCAGGCCATCTTCGGCCTGGCCGAGGAGCTCGGCGTCTCCACCTACAAAACCTGGGTGAAGGGTTCGCACCTGCTCATCGGTGAGGGGCGCACCCGCCGCTACACCGGTCTCATCCCGAAGATCAGCCCGCTGGCAGTGGCCACCATCGCCCTCGCCCAGTTCCGGCTGGATCGCCTGTCCAAACAGGTGCCGGTGGACACCCCCTGGACGGCGAAGCGGGCCGAGGAGTGGGACGACCACTCGATCGCCTGGTGGCTCGAGCACACCCGGATCCGGACTTCGATCGGGCAGGACCTGTTCGAGATGGCGGTGCGGGGCCTGTTCGCCGCCGACCTCAACCAGGTGTCGTTCCTCCACCTGCTCCAGCTGGTCCGGGCCCACGGAAGCATCAACACGTTGTTCTCCATCGAGGGCGGCAGCCAGGAGAACATGGTGGAGGGAGGAGCCGGCTCGATCGCCCGGCGGGTGGCGGACGAACTCGGCGACGCGGTGCACCTGGGCACCCCGGTGCGGGCGATCACCCAACAGCCCGACTGGGTGACCGTCGACGCCGACGGCCTCAGCGTCGCTGCCCGCCACGTGGTGGTGGCCACCCCGCCGGCACTGGCCCTCGACATCGTCTTCGATCCGGTGCTCTCCGACGAGCGGCTGGCGCTGTACAAGAGCGCGGTGGCCGGCACCGAGACCAAGACGATGGTGGTCTACGACACCCCGTTCTGGCGGGAGGACGGCTTCAGCGGCCAGAGCGCCGAGCCGGGGTCGGCGGCGGAGGTGACCCTCGACGGCTCGCCGATGTCCGGCACCCCGGGGGTCATCGCCTCCTTCACCTTCGGCAAGGTGGCCGAACGGGTCGACGCCCTCCCCGTCGCCGAGCGGCGGCGACTGGTCCTCGACGCGCTGACCGCCCGCTTCGGGCCGAAGGCGGCGGCGCCCGCCGAGTACATCGAGACGGCCTGGTGGACGGAGGAATGGTCGCGAGGCTGCTCGATGGCCCACCTGCCTCCCGGGATCCTCACCCGCTACGGCCGGCTGCTTCGGGAGCCGGTGGGCCGGGTTCACTGGGCCGGCACCGAGACATCCACCGTCAGCCACGGCGCCATCGACGGTGCGGTCCGCTCCGGCGAACGGGCGGCGACCGAGATCCTGGAAGCCGGTTGACCCGGTCCGGCTACGGGATCAACGAGGTGGAGAACCCGCCACCCACCAGCG
>DATARI010000070.1:0-9993 GCA_036264255.1 Acidimicrobiales bacterium
CGAAGGGTGCCAGCGGGGAAAGCGGAGCCTGGTGCTCGACCTGCGAGACCCGGCCCAGCGCCCCCTCCTCGAACGCCTGGTGGCCAGTGCGGACGTCGTGCATCACAACATCCGCCTGCCGGCCGCCGCCCGGATCGGGGTGGACCCGGACACCCTCCGGGCCCTCAACCCCGACCTCGTGTTCTGCCACGTCAGCAGCTACGGGCCCCGGGGTCAGCGGGCCGACTGGCCCGGCTATGACCAACTCTTCCAGTCGATCACCGGCTGGGAGGCCGAAGCCGCCGGTCGGGACAACCCTCCGATGTGGCACCGGTTCGGGATGATGGACCACCAGGCGGCGTCGGCTTCGGTGGTGGCCACCCTTCTGGCTCTCTACCATCGTGAGCGGACCGGTCAGGGCCAGGATGTGGCCGCCTCCCTCCTCGGAGCGGCGGTGATGAGCATGAGCGTCGTCCTCGGTCGTCCCGACGGGACGGTGGAGGGCGCCGGCCGGGTGGACCACTTCCAGACCGGGGTGGGTCCCGGGACCCGTCTCTACCCGACGACCGATGGATGGGTGTCGGTGATGGCATGCCGGCCCGGAGGGATGGAGGCCCTCTGCGCCGCCTTCCGGACCGCCGACCCCGGAGCACTGCCGGCCCGGTTCGAGGCCCTCACCCAGGCAGAGTGCCTGGAACTCCTGGCCCGCACCGGCATCGCCGCCGAGCCGGTCCGGCTGGATCAACGGACGGCCTTCTTCGACAGCCCCGACAATCGGCGTTGCCGGTTGACGGTGGCCTACGACCATGCTGCCTACGGTCGGATGGAGCAGATCGGCGCCTTCTGGGATTTCGATGACCTCCCCCTCCAGCTGGACCGGGCCTCCCCGACCGTCGGTCAGCACAGTGCGGAGATCACCGCCTCGCTCGAACCCGCCGACTGACCGGTCGGCGGCAACTGCTCTCAGCTGCGGGGAAGGCCCAGGACCCGTTCGGCCACCACGTTCTTCAGCACCTCGCGGGTGCCGGCGGCGATGGAGGCCGACCGGCTGGTCAGGAGCTCCTGTCCGGCCGCCCACTCCACCTCGGTGACCGCCGCCATCCCGTGCCCGTGCACCCGGGTCTCGGCCAGCCGCTGGCGCAGCAGCCCCTGGGCCAGGCGGATGAGCGCGGGTTCGGGCCCGTTCCCGCGGTTGGAGGCCAGATGGGAAAGGACCCGGGTGCCGAGCATCCCGAGCACCCGGCCTTCAATGAACCGCTGCACCAGCTCGTGGCGGAGCACCACGTCGGTGGTGCCGGCCAGGCGACCGACCTCCGCCAGCACGTCGCGCTCGAGCCCGGCGGCCTGGGAGATGACCCCGGCCCGCTCGTTGGCCAGGGTGGTCATGGTCACCCGCCATCCGTCGTGAAGGGGTCCGAGGAGGCCCGACGCCGGGACCTCGACGTCGTCGAAGGTCATCTCCGCGAACTCCCGACCCCCGTCCATCTGGTGGATGGAACGCCGCTCGATGCCGGGGAGGTCGAGCCTCAACAGCAGGGCGGAGATGCCGCGGTGCTTGGGTACATCGGGGTCGGTGCGGGCCAGGAGCATGCAATGGGTGGCCTCCACCCCGTTGGTCGTCCACACCTTCCGCCCGTTCACCACGAAGCCCCGGTCGGTGACCCGGGCCGACGTCCGCAGGCCGCCCAGGTCGCTCCCGTTGTCCGGCTCGCTGAAGCCCTGGCACCAGATCTCCGAGGCGTCGAGGATGGCCGGGAGGTGGGACTGCTGCTCCGGTGTCCCGAACACCATCACGGTGGGGCCGACGTTGGCCACCCCGAGGGGACCGGCCAGCGGGGGCGCGGCGCTCAGCGCCAGTTCGAGGTCACAGGCAATGCGGTCCTCGATGCCGAGGGCCCGCCCCCCGTACTCCTCGGGCCAGGTGAGGCCCACCCAGCCACCGGCGGCCAACCTTCCCTGGAAGGCCCGGCGGGAGGCGAAGTCGTGGGAGTCACCGAAGTCCGTCCGGTGGGCGGGGAGCGCTTCGGCCAGGAACTGGCGCAGCTCGACGGCGGCGCCGGACCGGGCCTCGATCGGGGCGTCGGGGGTATCCAACCGGCTCATCCCTACAGCACCGCCCGGGTGCGGCCACCGTCGACGGCGATGGTCTCGCCGGTGACGAAACTGGCCTGGGTGGAGCACAGGAAACTGACCATGGCGGCGATCTCCTCGGGCCGACCGAAGCGGCCGACCGGGATGTGGGCGGCGTTGGCGTTCTGGACGCTGTCCTCATCGACCCCCCGCTCGGCGGCGAACTTCTGATGGAAGGCGATCCGGTTCCCGGTCAGGATCCCTCCCACCGCCACCGTGTTCACGGTGATCCCGAAGCCGGCGTTCTCGTCGGCCAGGCTCTTCTGCAGGCCCAGCGCCGCCGGGCGGGCGGTGTTGGCCAGGATGAGGGGGATCTCGCGGTGGACGTCGCGCACGCAGTCGGAGCCGATGGTCACCAGTCGGCCCCAGCCCCGCTCCCGCATGGAAGGGAACACCGCCCGGGCCAGCCAGACCACGCTCATCACCAGCGATCGGTAGGCGTCGGTGAAGGCGATGTCGTCGGTGGCGTCGAATCCGAGGGCCTTGGGCCCGGCCACGTTCGACACCGCAATCTCCACCGGGCCCCAGTGCTCCCGGGCCGACTCGATCACCAGGGACACCCCCTCTTCGGTGGTCATGTCGGCCGCCACCGGCAACAGCTCGGCCCCGGTCTCCGACCGGAGCTCCTCGGCGGCGGCTTCCAGGACCGGTTGGCGACGGGCGGCCATGACCACCTTGGCCCCTTCCGCCGCCAGGGCGGCGGCCACCGCCCGACCGATTCCCTGGCTGGCCCCCGACACCACCGCCACCTTGCCACCGATCCCGAGATCCATCACGAGCGCCCTCGGTGGAACCCAGGGCCCGGGCCGGTGTGGTCGAGACCGGGGCTCACGAGGTGAGGCCGGCCTGTTTCAGGTCGGCTTGCAGCGCCGGGCGGAGGTCCTCCATCGGGGAGCGGTAGGCGGTGGGCTCGGCCACGAACAGCTCCTGCCAACGCTGGTGGAGCTCCTCGACCGGGAAGGCCCGGCCCCCGCTCGACCGGAGTTCGGGGCCCAGGCTCCAGCCCCGGTAGAGCTGGACCGAACCGCCGTAGACGCCGAAGATCTGGCCGGTGATCTCGGCGGCGGCATCGGAGGCCAGAAAGGTGACGAAGGGGGCCACGTTGGCCGGGTCGATGGGGTCCCATTCCACCGCCGGGCCGTCCTGGTCGCTGATGTTGTTCGAGCCGAGAAGGGTGAGCCGGGTGCGGGCGATGGGACAGATCCCATTGACGTTGACCCCGTACCGGCCAAGCTCCATGGAGGCGATCTGGGTCACCGAGGCGATGGCCGCCTTCACTGCCCCGTAGTTGGTCTGCCCGACGTTCCCGAAGATTCCCGACGTCGAGGAGGTGTTGACGACGCTCCCCCGGACCTCTTCGCCTTGCTTGGCCCGCTGGCGCCAGTGGGCGGCGGCGTGGCGGATGGTGTTGAACGTCCCCATCAGATGGACCTGGATCACAGTGAGGATGTCCTCGGTGGCGAGGTTGAAGACCATCTTGTCCCGGAGGACGCCGGCGTTGTTGACCACGATGTCCAGGTGCCCGAACTCGTCGACGGCCTGGGCGACCATGGCCTTCGCCGCCCCGTCGTCGGCCACCGAGTCGTGATTGGCCACCGCCTCGCCCCCGGCGGCCACGATCTCGTCGGCCACCGCCTGGGCCTGTCGGGGATCGGCGCCGGCACCATCCCACTCGCCGCCGAGATCGTTCACCACCACCGCGGCCCCCTCCCGGGCCAGCAGCAACGCCTCCTCCCGGCCGATGCCGCGGCCGGCCCCGGTGACCAGGGCGACTTTGCCGTCAAGGGTTCCCATCGCTGCGCTCCTCGCTCGTCGCCGCCGGCGGCGACCATGACTCGAACTAGTTAGATGAACTAACGCTATCAGCGGGCCGGGAGGCCCGCTCCCTACTTGGCCGGGTAACCCCCACCGCCGAACTTCTCATCCAGGGCGTCGTAGTTGACGGCGCCATCCGGGGTGCGGGGGAGGGCGTCGAGGAATTCGACGTGCCGGGGCTTCTTGTAGGAGGCGATGTGGAGCCGGCAGTGCTCGACGATGTCGTCTCCGGTGATGGTGGCGCCCTCCTCGGGGACGACTACAGCCAGGACCGACTGGGTCCAGACCGGGTCGGGCACGCCGATGATCCCGACTTCCCGCACGTCGGGATGGGCGCGGATGCACGCCTCCACCTCGGAGGGGTAGATGTTCTCCGACGCCGACTTCACGATCCGGGTGACCGGCCCCACGAAGGACAGCGTGCCGTCCTCTTCCCGGCGGCCGAGGTCGTTGGTGTGATGCCAGCCTCCCCGTCGACGGTGGGCATTGAGCTCCGGCCGCCGGTGGTACCCGTTCATGACCATCGGGCCGCGTACCACCAACTCCCCCACCTCGCCGGGGCCGAGGACGGTGCCGTCGGGGTCGACCACTTCGACCTCGGCGACCGGGATCGGTCGGCCCGCCGCCCCGATCCCGGGAGCCCGGGTGCTCGAAAAGGTGATGATCCCGGCCAGCTCGGTCTGCCCGAACCCGTTCTTGAGAGGTCGCTCGTCCACGGTGACCATGGCATTCCATTCGGGAGTCCCCGGGGCACTGCGGAGGCTCGACAGGTCGTACCGGCCGTCGGCGTTGCCGGCGGCCATCTGGGCCATGGTCGGCGCCTGGAGGAACGTGACGGTGCACCGCTCGGCATCGATGAGCCGGCAGAGATCCTCCGCCTCCACCCGGCGGGCGATGACATTGCGCCCCCCCAGCTGGAACGCGGAGAGGGCGTGGCGCAGCATCCCCACATGGAACATGGGGCTGCAGCACAAGCAGACGTCTTCGGCGGTGGTGCCCATGATGTAGGCGGTGACCATGTTCTGGTGGAGCCAGGCCCGGTGGCTGAGCAATGCGCCGTTCGGTCGCCCCTCGAAGGCGGCCGTGTAGATCATCACGAACGGGTCGTCGGCGTCGACCACCGGGGGGGTGAACGACGTCGGGTCGCTGGCGGCCAGGTAGTCCTCGTACTCGCTGGCGTCTCCGGGTCCGTCGTGTTGGATCCAGTGCGCGTCCTTCGCCGACGAGCTTTGCCCCCGGGCGGCGGCCACCGTTTCGCCGACCTCGGTCTCCTGCCAGATGACCACGGTGGGCTCGACGTCGTCGATCACGAAGGCCAGCTCCGCCGGGCTCTGGCGCCAGTTGGCCGGGCAGAACACCGCGCCGAGCCGGCCGGCGGCCAGCAGGCCCTCCAGCAGACGATGGCAGTTCTGACCCAGCCAAAGGACCTGGTCACCGCGGCCGACTCCGTCGGCGGCCAGCGCGGCGGCCAACCGGTCGACCCGCTCGTCGAGCTGTCGCCAGGTGAGGCGGACGTCCCCGCACACCACCGCCACCCGGTCGGCCATGCCTCGGGAGTGCTTGGTCAGGATGTCCCCGACGGTGGGGGTTCGTTCGGGAGTGGTCATACCCGGCTCTCCTCGCGGTGGGCGGCTACCGCCTCGGCCACCGCCGACCCATCGGTCAGGGTAGCCAGCAACGGGTAGACGTCATCGAGCAGGTACTGGTGCCCCCGTCCCACCCCGGCGACGCAGTCCACCGGCACCACCACGTTGTAGCCCCGGTTGACCGCCTCGAGGACGGTTCCGTACACCGCCACGTTGGTGGACACGCCGGTGACGACCACGGTGTCGACCTTCAGGTTGCGCATCAGGCTGTCGATCTCGGTCCCGTGGAAGGACGTCATCCCCGTCCGCCGCCGGATCACGTGGTCGCCGGCCTCGGGGACCAGGCCCGGATGCGACTGCGACCCGGGATGCCCGTCGCGTACCACGTTGGTCCGCTTCAGGATCGCCGCCAGGGCGCAGTTGACTGCGAATCCCGACCAGTCGTCCCGGGGGGCGAGGTGGGAGTGGAAGACCGGCAGGCCCTCGGCGCGGAAGGCGGCGGCCAGGGCGGCAATGGCGGGGATGATGCCGCGATCGGCCACTTCCCGGGCCAGGTCGTCGCGCTGGTCGCGGTATTCGGCCACCGTCATGCCCTGCTGGCATTCGGAGATGAGCAGGGCCGCCCGCTCACCCCCATCCAGACCTCGAACCGTCATTGTGGCTCCTTCATCGCATCGTCCTCATCGTGTTGGTCGTTCTGGGTGCCGTCACCGGGACCGGGTGAGTAGGACACATCCGCCCAGCGGGCCGCCGCCGGTGCCCACCACCGCCACTTCCGGGGTGCCCGGCACCTGGTGTTCACCGCCGCGATCCCACAGCTGGGTGCAGGCCTCGTGGAGGAACCCGTACCCGTGGAGCCGCCCGGCCGACAGCTGGCCGCCATGGGTGTTGAGCGGGATCTCGCCGTCGAAGGCGATGCGCTTGCCCCCTTCCACGAAAGGCCCACCCTCCCCGTGCCCACAGAACCCGAGGGCCTCGATCCACTGGAGGGCCAGATAGGTGAACCCGTCGTAGAGCTCGGCCACGTCGACGTCAGCCGGCCGGAGGTCGGTGCGGGACCAGAGCATGGAGGCGGCGTCGAAGGCGCCCATGGTGGTCAGGTCGGCCCGCTGGTCCCAGGAATCCCGCCCGAGGAGCGAGGTCCCGATCGCTTCGACCCGGACGGGCGGGTGAGCCAGCTCCGGCAGGGTGTCGACGTGGGAGACGATGAAAGCCGCGCTCCCGTCGACGGGGACGTCGCAGTCGTAGAGGCAGAGCGGGGTCGAGATCATCCGGGAGGCCAGGTAGTCGTCCATGGTGAGGGGGTCCCGGTACACCGCTGCCGGGTTGCGCTGGGCATTGCGCCTACCGTTGAGGGCGATCGCCCCTAACTGCTCCCGGGTGGTCCCGAACTCGTGCATGTGGCGTTGAGCCATGAGGCCGACCAGGGTGGCCGCCGACATCGCCTTGTAAGGAACGCTCCACTCGAACCGGGCCTGCACCCGCTCACCGTCGGTGCCGTTGACCGACGCCCGGCGTCCCGCCGTCTGGGCACTCGACTCGGTGACGGTGCGGAACAGGAGGACATGGCGAGCCAATCCGGCCGCCACCGCCCCGATGGCGGAGAACAACCCGATCAGTTGGCCCGGGCCCTCCCCGGCGCCGGCGTACCAATTGAGAGGGAGGGCGAGCGCCTCTTTGACGTCGGACACCCCGACCGGTGACATTCCCGGCGGGTCGGGTCGGAATCCGGGATAGGTGGCGAGCCCGTCGATGTCGTCCCGGGTGAGTCCGGCGTCGGCGATGGCCTCCAGGCAGGCGTCGATGGTGAGGTCGAGGCCGGCTCGTCCCAGCCGCCGGCCGACCGCCGAGGTCCCGATGCCGCTGATGACCGCCTGCTGTTCCGGTGACCGCATCAGGTTGCCACCCCCGGCTCGAACATCGGGATGAAGACGTCCTCGACTTCGACGAACACCGCCCGGACGGCCATGCCGATGGCGACGTCGTCGACCCCGCAACCGAGAATGTTGGTGGTGAGCCGGAGGGCGGCCTGCTCGGGCAGCTCGACGATGGCCACCACGTAGGGCACCGACTGCCCGGGATACCAGGGTTGGACGTTGATGCTGAAGGTGTAGACGCTGGCATTGCCCGACACCGCTTCGGGCTCCAGCCGGCGGCTGAGGCATCGGGCGCAGACCGGCCGGGGCGGGTGCACGTAGAAGCCGCAATCCTGGCACCGGAGGATGCGCAGCTCGCCCTTCGCCCCGCCGCTCCAGAAGTCGGCGCTCAGCAGGGAGACCAAGGGGAGCGGCTGGACCGGGCCCCCGGGAAGATCTTCGGCGGCCACCGCCGGCGGGAATGTCATGTTCCGCTCCCCGGAGCCGGCCCGGCGCGGTTGGGCGCCCCCTTCACCTCGTCGATGATGGCTTGAAGCCGGGCCCCGTCCTCGAAGGTGGCGAAGATCGCCTCCTTCTGGTCCAGGCTCCCGTTCACCACCTCGGCCATCTCGGTGGCGAGGGCGACGAAGTTGGGGACCAGGTAGTGGGCCCCCGGGATGGAAGGGAGGGTGGCCTCGGGGCGCAGCTCGGTGAGCTCGGCATCCCCGTTCCTGGCCCCGAGCAGCCGACCGTCCGGCATCAGGTGCAGGCTGCCCCGGTCGCCGTAGGCCTCCAACCGAACCCCACCGGGAAACCGGATCGACCACGAACCGCTGACCGAAATGAGGCCGCCGCCGGCGAGGGTGCCGGTGAACACCGCGGTGTCGTCGGCATCGACGGCCCGCAGGCCGACGGTCGGGGTGTCGGCCCCGATCGGGTCGCCGTCCCGGTACTCGAAGGTGAGCACCGGCCGCTCGGTGATCAGGGTGGTGACCCGGCCCTGGACGCCATCGATGTCGCCGAAACAGAACCGGAGGAGGTCGATGTGATGGGAGAGGGAGCTCATGAGGAACCCGCCGCCCTTGTCGGCCTGACCGACCCAGCCCCAGTAGTACGGCTCCTTCGACGGGTCGGTGCCGTGGTCGGCGTTGACCGTGGCCACGACGTACTGGACCCGGCCGAGGAACCCCTCGGCCACCAGACCGCGGATCCGCCGGCGCACCGGGGTGTAGCGCATCTCGTGGTTGACCACGTTGACCAGTCCGGCGCCGGCCATCTGGTCGCGCATGGCAGTCGCCTGGGTGGCGTCGAGGGCCAGCGGCTTCTCCGCCAGCACGTGCTTCCCGGCGTCGATGGCGGCCAGGGTGATCTCGAGGTGGGTGTCCGGAGGGGTGCAGACGTCGACCAGGTCGACGTCGGACCGCTGGACCAGCTGGCGGTAGTCGTCGGTGTACCAGGGCACCCCGAAGTCCTCGGCCGCCTTTTTCGCCCGGGGCAGCTGGGCACTGCACACGGCCACCACCTCGACGGCGTCGCAAGCCCGGTAGGCCGGCAGGTGCACGTGGGTACCGAACCCGGTGCCCACCAGCCCCACCCGCAGCTTCTCGGCCATGCCCCCCACTTTCGTCGACGGTTCGGGTCGACGGGATGTGAGCCGGTCGACGGAATAGTATAACTTGTCTTACTATACGCCACCGAGTCGCGGGGGCCGCAACGAATGGGGGAGCCGATGGCCAGTCTGACCGATCGAGTGGCGGTGGTCACCGGGGCAGCCCAGGGCATCGGGGCGGTCTACGCCCAGGCGCTGGCCGCGGAGGGGGCCGCGGTGGTGGTCGCCGACATCCGGGCGGAAGGGGCCGCCGACACGGTGGCCGCCATCGAAGCGGCCGGGGGAAAGGCGGTCGCCCTCTCGGTCGACGTGAGCGACAGAGCCAGCACCCTGGCGCTGGCCGAGGAGGTCAGGTCCCGGTTCGGCACCGCCCACATCCTGATCAACAACGCCGCCATCTACCACTCGATGCGAACCGACCCCCAGATGACGGTGGACATCGACTACTGGCGCAAGGTGTTCTCCGTCAACGTCGACGGCGCCCTCCTCATGACCCAGGCGGTCGGCCCGCTCCTCATCGAGGCCGGGTGGGGCCGGGTGATCATGCAGACCTCCACGGCTCCCTACCTCGGGACCGCCGGGCACTACGGGGTGACCAAGCTGGCACTGGTCGGCCTGACCCGGGGGTTCGCCAAGGAGCTCGGCCCGCACAACATCACCGTCAACGCCATCGCCCCCGGCCCGATCTTCACCGACGCCACCCTCAGCATCATCAACGAGGACCGGCTCGACTACCTGATGGGGCAGCAGGCTCTGCCCATGCGGGCGACCCCCCAGGAACTGGTGGGGACCCTGCTCCACCTCTGTAGCGACGGCGCCGCCTGGGTCACCGCCCAGACCCTGTTCGTCGACGGCGGCGGAACCCCCCGCATCTGAAACCATCCACCCGTCCGGACCTCCCGTCCGGCTCCCATCTGGAGGCCCCATGACCGACTACCCCGCCATCGACGCCGACGGCCACGTCCGAGAGCCGGAAGACCTCTGGCAGCGCTACGGACCCGCCGGGTTGCGGGAGCGG
>DATARI010000243.1:0-4435 GCA_036264255.1 Acidimicrobiales bacterium
CGATGACCTGGCGGTGCGGGCGGTGGTGCTGACCGGGACCGGGGAGAAAGGTTTCTGCACCGGGGCCGACCTCCGCAGCCCGGTGGTCCGACCCCCTCGCCCTCCCGGCGCCCCGGAGAGTGCGGTGGGCGATTCTGCCCGGATGATCCGCAACGGGTGGCAGCTCCTCATCGCCGCCGTCCTCGACTGCGAGAAGCCGGTGATCGCAGCGGTGAACGCCACTGCCGCCGGGGGCGGAATGCACCTGGCCCTCGCCTGCGACCTGGTGCTGGCGGCGGAGGAGGCGAAGTTCATCTCGGTGTTCGTCCGCCGGGGCATCGCCCCCGACGCCGGGGGCGCCTACCTGTTGCCCCGGCTCATCGGCCCGCAGCGGGCGAAAGAGCTGTTCTTCTTCGGCGACTCGGTGCCGGCGGCGGAGGCGGAGCGGCTGGGGCTGGTCAACCGGGTGGTGCCGGGCGCCGAGCTGATGGCACTGGCGGGGGAGTGGGCGGCCCGGTTGGCGAAGGGCCCGACCAAGGCCATCGCCCTGGCCAAGCGGCTGGCCAACCAGTCGTTGGAGACGGACCGGTCGCAAGCCTTCTGGGACGAGGCCGCCGGTCAGGAGATGATCGTCGGGACCGAGGACTGCAAGGAAGGGTTGACCGCCTTCGCCGAGCGTAGGTCTCCGGAGTTCAAGGGATGGTGACCGCCGATGGCCGGCGCCGGTTCCGCTCGGTTACCCGGTGGTTAGAAACGAAGATGGTAGAAACTCGCCCATGAACTCGACCTGGTTGACCACCGCCGAATGGCTGGCCGTGCTGCGGATCGGTGTCGGCCTCTGGTGGCTGCAGAGCTTCCGTCACAAGGACCTCGGGGCCTGGCTGAAGCGGGGGGCCGGTATCTCCTGGGGCGCGTCGGTGGCCGAGAAGCACAAGTGGCCGTTCGTGAAGACCGGGTTCGACAAGGTGGTCAAGCCCCATCCCATCCACATGGCCTATGTGGTGGTCTTCGCCGAACTGGCGCTCGGACTCGGGCTCACCCTCGGGTTCCTGACCCCCATCGCCGCCTTCGCCGCCATCGTCCTCAACCTGATGTACTTCATACTGATGATCAGCGACTGGGCCGAGCAGGGCCAGAACCTGATGATGATCCTGGCCGAAGTGGTGATACTCGGGACCCATGGCTGGAACGTGTGGTCGATCGACCACCTGCTCCACTGGTTCGGGTCCTGATCGACATGACCGACACGGTGTCCGCCGGCGGACCCCGAGAAGGAGGAGACCGATGACTGCTGCGACGTTGTACATCGAGGACGTGACCGAAGGCGACGAGGCACCGGTCCGCAGCCACGTCTTGACCCGTACCGACCTGGTCGCCTACGCCGGGGCCTCCGGCGACTTCAACCCGATGCACCACGACGAGGTGCTGGCCACCGCCGCCGGGCAGCCCAGCGTCTTCGGGCACGGGATGTTCTCGATGGGGCTGCTGGGCTCCGCCCTCACCGACTATGTCGGGGTCGGGAACGTCCGCCGCTTCCAGGTCCGGTTCGCCAAGCAGACCTGGCCGGCGGAGACGCTGGAGACCAAGATCGTGGTCACCGGCACCCGGGAGGAGGCCGGCGAGCACCTGGTCGACCTCGACGTCCGGCTGCACAACGCCGACGGCGAGGAGAAGGTGGTGGGGCAGGCGACCGCCGTCCTCGCCAGCCGTTCGTGAACGGCTTCCGGCTCCTCCCGTGTCGGTAGAGGGCCGGCCGCGCTGGCTCGACACCCCCCAGGCTCCCAGTTCCAGCCGCGGCTTCGACCTTCCCGAAGCCCCCGGCTACCGGCTGAAGCAGCTCCTGCTCGGCCCGCCGATCGTCAGCGAGGACCTCCACGCCGAACGGCTGGGCAAGCCCACCGCCCTGGCGGTGCTGTCGTCGGACGTGATGTCGTCCTGCGCCTACGGGACCGAATCGATCCTCCGGGTCTTGGTCCCGGCGGCCGGGGTGGCCGCCTTCACCCTCATCACCCCGGTCACCGCCCTGTTGCTGCTGATCCTCGGGGTGGTCTGCCTCCTCTACCGCCAGGTGGTGAAGACCTATCCGGTGTCGGGCGGCTCCTATGTGGTCAGCCGGGACAACTTCGGCTACTCGGTGGCCCAGATCCCCGGCGCCGCCCTGTTGTTGAGCTACGTGCTGACGGTGGCGGTGTCGGTGGCCGCCGGGGTCGACGCGGTGGCGTCCGCCTTCCCCCGGCTGGCGCCCTACACCGTCGAGATGGCGGTCGTCTTCGTGCTGGTCATCGCCTACGGCAACCTCCGGGGGATCCGGGAGGCGGGGCGGGTGTTCGCCATCCCCACCTACCTGTTCCTGGCCAGCATGGCCACCCTGGTGGTGGTGGGGGTGGTGCGGCTTGCCGTCTCCGGTCACCTCCACCACTACGCCCTCGGCGTCCCGGGGTCGGTGACGGTCGGGCACCAGGGGGGCGGCCTCCTCCTCGGGGCTGGGGCCTTCATCTTCCTGAAGGCGTTCGCCAACGGCGGGTCGGCGATGACCGGCATGGAGGCGATCTCCAACGCCGTCACCGTCTTCAAGCCCCCCCAGGTCCGCAACGCCCGCTCCACCCTGGTGTTGATGGCCTCCATCCTCGGGGCCATGTTCCTGGCCGTGTCGGTGTTCGCCCATCTCACCCACGCGGTTCCCTACCTGTCCGGCACCCCGACGGTCCTCTCCCAGATCGGCCGGGCCGTCTTCGGCACCGGCCAGCTGGCCAACGTCGCCTACTACCTGCTGCAGTTCAGCACCGCCCTCATCCTCATCCTCGGCGCCAACACCAGCTACAACGGCTTCCCGTTGCTGGTGAGCTACATCGCCCAGGACGCCTACCTTCCCCGCCCCCTCACCACCCGTGGCCACCGGCTGGTCTACTCCAACGGGATCGCCGCCCTCACTGTCGTCTCCATCATCCTGTTGGTGGTGACCCGGGCCCGGGTGGCCGACCTCATCCCCCTCTACGCCTGCACCGTCTTCACCGGCTTCACCATGGCCGGCGCCGGCATGACCAAGTACTTCGTCACCCACCCGGGACCGAAGCGGACCCAGAACCTGGTCATCAGCGCCACCGCCTTCGTGCTCAGCGCGGTGGTGACCCTCATCTTCGTGGTGACCGAGTTCACCAACGGGGCGTGGCTGATCGTGGTGGCCATCCCCCTCATCGTCTTCTTCCTCACCCGCACCCACCGCCGGTACGAGGAGGAGAAGCAGGTGCTGGTCCACGACGCCTCGGGAGCCGCCGCCCCCACCGAGACCCGGGCTCTCCAACACAGTGTGTCCCTGGTGCTGGTGGACAACCTCGACCTCGCCACCATCCGGGCCCTCCAGCTGGCCCGCTCCTTCGCGCCCTCCGGCGAGGTGCGGGCCGTCCACTTCGTCATCGACTCCGCCCACGCCGAACTGCTCGCCACCCAGTGGCGGAAGCTGGGGATGGGGGAGCTCCCGCTCGAGCTGGTGGAGTGCCCCGACCGACGACTCTCCCGGGCCGCCACCGAGATGGCGGCCGAACTGGCCGCCGATGGGCAGACCGAAGTGATGTTGGTGCTGCCCCGCCGCCTCTACCGGGGAGTGGCCAACCGGCTGCTGCACAGCCATGCCGCCGACCGGATCGTCACCGCGGTGAGCACGTTGCCCCACGTGAGCGCCACCATCGCCCCCTTCGACGTCACCGGCCTGGTGAAGCGGCGGTCCGCCCTCCTGGCCGAGGAGCGGTCCCCGAGCAAGCGGAAGCCGTCGGCGGAACCCCTCCGTCGATCGGTGATGGACAAGCGACTGATCGAGGTCGAAGGGGCGACCCGGATGTGCGACCTCACCTACCGCCAGCGGACAGTGGTGGCGGGGCGGGTGCGGTCGGTCCGGGTCCAGCCGTGGTCGGGGGCGGTCGCCCTCGAGTGCACCATCGTCGACGAGACCGGAGCGCTGAACCTGGTGTTCCTCGGGCGGCGGTCGCTGCCCGGCATCGAGCCCGGCACCCAGCTCCGGGCCGAGGGGATGATCGGCAAGCACAAGGGCCGGTTGGCCGTCATCAACCCCATGTACGAGCTGTTGCTCTTCGCCGGCCAGGAAGACAAGCCCACCGTCTGAGCCGCATGAACGCTGGGGCGGCACTGATGGAGCGTCGTCCTAGACGCCCTTCCACTGGCTCAGCGGCCAGACCACCGCCACCACCCGCCCGACGATGAGCGATCCCGGGATCGGGCCAAATAACCGGCTGTCAGAGGAGTCGGTCCGGTTGTCCCCCATCACGAAGTAGTCACCGGTCTGGATCTTCACCGGCCCCGGCAGATTGAATTCTGGATGGGACGAGGGAATCGCCCCGGTGAAACTGCTCGGTGTCTTCGGCAACCAAGGCTCCGACAGCCGCTTGCCATTGATGTAGACGGCGCCGTTCAGGGAGGAGATCGTCTCCCCCGGAAGCCCGAT
>DATARI010000199.1:0-1663 GCA_036264255.1 Acidimicrobiales bacterium
GGTTGAACTGGCGGTAGAGGACCTCGATCGACTCGGCATCGGCGGGGACCAATGGGCCGGCGTCGGCCAGGCGGTCGATCGACTCTTTCAGGGCGTGGACATCATGATCCATACCCAAATTCAACCATCGGGGTGTAACAGTTCAGAGGGCCTGGAGGTGCCCGGGTTGTCAGGCGTCGGGCCGGAGGAACCGGCCCAACGGGTCCCATCGGCGCAGGGCCTCGATGTCCGCCGCCGCCGGCGCCTCCAGCTCGGTAAGGGAACGGGCCACGGTCAGCTCCCAGCCACACTGCGTTCGGACCGCACCCACCCGTTCTTCGATCGACCCCGGTCCGGCGGGCACTGCGGTGAGGACGAACGTCCCATCCTCACCCTTCTCGAACACGCCCAAGTCCGACACGAAGGCGCTGACCCTCCCGCCCGGTGAGGTGATGTAGGGGACCAGGTCCACGGTGCGACGACGGGTGAGGGTGGCCATGACCACGACCTCATCGGCCCGGCTGGCCACGTCGTTGCCACCGCCCGATCCCACCAGGAACGAGCGTCCGGGAATGACCGTCGAGTTGATGTTGCCGAAGCGATCGATTTGGGCTGCGCCCAGACAGGCCAACAGGGTGGTGCCCGGTGACCCGGCCATCAGGCCCAGGATCTGCTCGCTGTCCGAGAGCATGGTGGCGGTGGGGAAGCTCCGGTGGTTGAACACGAACGGGTCAGCGGGCGTGGGCTCGTAGCCCCATAGCCCGAGCTCGGCGGTCAGCTCCACGGTGGCCCCCCGACGCCGGGCTTGATGGACTCCGAGCCAGGTGGCCAGGTTGGCCACCCCGGCGCCGGCCAGGACGGCGTCGGCCTCCCGGGCCAGGATGCGATCGGCCAGGTGACGGGCGCCGAACACCGCGGCCAGCTCCCAGGCGCCCACTGGTGCGGTCAGGTCGGGCGGGTTGGCCGCCTCCTCCTCCCGCCACGAATCGGGATCGGCCCGCGCTCGCAGGGCGTCGATGCGGGGTTGGCCGAGACGACGGAGGTACTCGGCCTGGTCGCCGGGTTCGAGCACCCAGTGGTCGATCCAGGCGTCGAAATCGTCGCTCCGACTGATCCTGCTGACGTCGGACCAGAACTCCAGGTCCTCGCCGTAGGGGTCGGCCGGAGTGTCCCGGGCGAACAGTCCTCCGGGATGAGCACCCATGGGCGCCTCGGTGACGGCCAGCACCCGGTGGGCGGGGATGCGGACCAAATGGGACCAGGGCCGGATGTCGTCGACCACCCGTTCGACGGTGACCACGGCGCCGCGGCGGGCGGCCAACGCGCCCCACACGCCCTCGAGCACCGGGGCGTTGAAGGCCACGTTGCCCTCCCGATCGGCCACCGGGGCGTGCAAGAGGGCGATATCGGGGGCATAGGGGGCCAGCAGCCCCACCGTTCCGCCGAAGGGCGAGTCGACCTCGGCGAAGCCGGGGTTGTCGGCCATGCTCGATCCGACCAGGGAGCCGGTCACCGCCGCGGGCAGGCCGCGGGCAGCAGCTTCCAGCCGCTGCAAGAAGGTCAGGAACGACCAGTGCTCGACCTCCACCTCGCCCCGGAGGTACGCATCGGAGGACCAGGGATTGGGCGTGAAGTTGGGGAAGATGTCACCCGAGTAACCGGTCACCACCTTGCGCACCAGGCC
>DATARI010000019.1:0-4145 GCA_036264255.1 Acidimicrobiales bacterium
GGCCTGGCGGAGCTCGAACACAATCCCCGCAACAACCGAATGCGAAGCCTCTGAGGCCGGCCGCCTGACGCTAGGGGAGACTTTCGATGATCTCGATGATCTCTTCGGGTCGGTAGCCCTGAAGACGGCAAAACTCGACGAGCTCCCGCACCCGCTTGATCACGACTCCCTGATGGGGAGAGCCGGCGGCGGTGATGCCCCGGCCTCGCTGAAAGTCGGGAAGTCCTTCGTCCCGGAGGATGGTCGACGGATCGATTCCGGCGTTGAGGCTATTCCGAGACCCGTTCGTTCAGCTGGACGTCCACCTCGTCGCCCTCGCCTTTGCCGATCGCCTTCCGGATCTCGGCTCGGATCGGCAGTTTGTGGGTCCCATCACCCAGCGCCATGAAGGAGCTCTGGAAGGGTTGCCCGTCGACGGTGCCCCTGACCTTGACCAGCCCTTTGGTGCCAAAGAACTCAGCCGAGCCAGGCAGGACCACATAGGTCCAGCCGCCCTTCGCTGGACTCTTCTGCAGGGTGGCGCGGAATCGCTTGGCGATCGAGCTCTGCGATCCGCCTGGTGCCGACCCGCTCGACGGCTTCAATCGAGGTGCCTAGTTGCCCGGGTATCCCGGAGGTGGCGGGTTCCCCTCCAGCGCATCCCGATGGCCATTGCTCCGTTCCGCGCCAGTCGCCTCGCCGGCGTCCTTGAGGGCATCGACCAATACCTGGGCGGCGCCCACCAGACCGGCGGCCTCGTAGGGCACCACGATCTTGGAGTTGGGGGACGATGCCACCCCCTGGAGGGCACGCAGCTGCATCACCGCCAGGGTGTTGGCCTTGATGGTCGCCCCGTCGATGGCGGTAAGGGCGGCGGCGTCGCCTTCGCCCCGGAGCTGGCTGGCGCGCTTCTCGCCGTCGGCCCGGAGTTCGAGCACCTGCTTTTGGCCTTCCGCCGCCAGGATGGCCGCCTGCTTCTGACCCTCGGCCTCGAGGACCGCCGCCTGCTTCCGGCCCTGGGCACTGTTGATAGCCGCCTGTTGTTCACCCTCCGATTTGAGGATGGCGGCCCGCTTGTGCTGCTCGGCTTCTTTCTGCTCGGACATCGCTTGCAGCACATTGACCGGCGGGGTGATGTCGAGAATCTCGATGCGGTTCAGGCGGACTCCCCACTTGAGGGTCGCCTCGGCCATGTGCTCCTGCATCTTGGTGTTGATGTTCTCCCGCTGGGACAGCGACTCGTCGAGGGTGAGCTCGCCGAACACCGCTCGGAGCGCAGTCCGGGACATCTGGTCGATGGCCAGGTTGAAGTCGTTGACCTCGAACAACGCCAGCTTGACGTCGGTCACCTGGCAGAAAATGGTGGCGCTCACCTGCAGCGAGACATTGTCCCGGGTAATGACCGACTGTTGGTCACCGGTGTGGGGGAACTCGCGGATGTCGACCTTCTCCATCCGGTCGGAGAACGGCCTCATCAGATGCAGGCCCGGTTGCCGGATGGCCCGGAACTCCCCGAACCGCTTGACCACGCCGACGCTCCCCTGTTGGACGACCTTCAGGGACGACTTCAAGAAGCCGAGGACGAGCCCAATCACGACGATGCCACCCACGACCCCGATGGCTACCGCTGCGTCTGCTCCAGTCGAACCGATGAGCATGATGCCTACCTCTCTTTACCTACTGTTGCACCTCAGCGGAGGTCGTGGGGATCGCCCGGCTTCAATCGTCGGTCGGGTACACCACCAGCACTCCCCTGTCGACATCCGCCACCACCACCGTGGCCCCCACGTCGATGGTGGTACCCGGGAACAGGGACACCGCGTACCACTCCTCACCACGGGTTTTGACCGCACCTGGGTGATGGCGGGCGCTGACCGGCTTGGTGACCACCGCCGTCTCCCCGATCATCCCCGAGACACCGTTCAACATCGACATCTCCATTTCCGACTTCGAACCTGACTGCGCCAGATGCCGGATCCTCCTGTCCCGGGTGGCCCCGACCACCGGTGCCAACCAGCATCTGTCCCCTGGTTGGAACTATACGGCCTCCCCCTGGGAGCCATTCCACCGGTCCGTCGAACGCTCAATCCTCGCCGTCGAGCACCCGGTTGAAGAATGCCGCCGCCCGGTTCTGGGTGTCCCGGGCCTGCTTCTCGATGAACCGCTCGACCACCGGACCGGCTCCGAAGATCTTGACCTTGGCCTCGAGCCGGAAGATCTCCTCGCAGGAACTCCCGTCAGCATCCTCCTGGTCAGCATCCCCGTCGGCGGCGACAACGTCGACCCCCGGGGCTTCGTCGGCTGACTCCCCTTCCACGCCGGAGTCGCTCTCCTTGATGACCCGCACGGTTGGGGTGGCCGGGGCGGCCTCTTGGGCCCCGTCAGGGCTTTTGGTCCCCTCGGTCTCCTTGAGCTCGATCGAGCCTCGGATATCGGTCTTCTCCCCCAGGGTGGCCGGCGTCAGGGTGAAGGACCAGATCCCGGTCTCGGGATCGAAGGTCCCGTGCTCGGTAGTGACGACCTCGGATCCGAACAGCTTCTTGACCGGCCCGGGGGCGTCGGGCCGTTGACCGTACCGGATGGTCCGCTGGAATCCGGTCGCCACGTCGCCGCTCTGTTCTTCGATCTCCACCGATGTCGACCGGAGCGCCTCCAGGTGCAGTCGCCGGGTTGTCTCCGGGTCGAAGAATGCCTCCCAGAATCGGGCTGCCGATCCGTGGACGTCGTAACGCAACTCCAGCTTCATGCTGGAAGCTTGGCACGGCAGGGCCGGGGATGCCCGGGAGATAGTGGCCGGCGGCGACTTGGGGTTACTCTCAGCCATGGCCTCCTCCCCGTCGATCCATCTCTCACCCGGAACCGTGTCTCCGGTTACCGCCCGGAAGACCTGGCGCACCGCGGAACCACTGCACGGGATGATCTACTTCGCGCCGGAGGCGACCGAGTCCTATGCCAGCCTCGGTATCCCGAGCGCTTCGGGCTATTTCGCCTCCCGGTCCGCGCCCATGGGCCGGGTCGGTGCCGACGTGGTGATCGCCACCTTCTTCAACTTCCACCCCCGGGTGGTCCGGCCGGCCATCCCCTCGGCGTGGACCCTCGCCACCCCCGACGCCGTCCTCGAGGCCCGGGTCAAATCAGCCGACGGCGCCCTCCGTCGCATGCTGGGTGAGGCGGTGGAGTCGACCGACATGGCCCGGGCCGCCGAGCTGGCCCGCCCGGTCGCTGAACGGGCCGCCGATCGAGTCGGCGGGCGCCCACTCTTCGCCGGGCACGCCGGACTCCCCTGGCCGGAGCCGCCGCACCTGGTGGTATGGCACGCCCAGACCTGTCTCCGGGAATTCCGGGGCGACGGCCACATCGCTGCGCTCCTGCTGGCCGAGATCGAGCCGGTGGAAGCCCTCATCCTCCACGTGGCTTCCGGTGAGGTCCCCATCCACTTTCTCAAGAGCAGCCGGGGTTGGTCGGACGAGGAATGGCACGCCGGGGTGGAACAGGTGCGCTCACGGGGTTGGCTCGAGGGTTCAGCCGGGAGCGAGCTCGCGCTGAGCGAATCCGGGAGGGCCATCCGCCAGCGGGTGGAGGACGAGACCGACCGGCTGGCGGTGTTCCCCTACGAGGCGATCGGAGAGGACGGGTGTGCCGAGCTACGGACGCTGACCCGTCCCTTCAGCCGGGCGGTGGTGGCGGCGGCCGGACTGGGAGTTGCCACCAACCCGCCTCCTTCCTCGTCCTGATCGAAGGCAGACCCATCGCGGCGTGGCGCCAGTACTTCGATCTGAACCGGTCAAGGCTGCTTACGGCTGAACGGCGTCGACCGGTGGACGAGGATGAAGTCGCCGAGTGACGACTCCTCGCCGGGAACGGTGAAGATCTCGAAGAGGTCGTCGGCGGTGAGCCAGGCCAGATTGCGCTGATGGATCTCATCCGATGGTTCGAACCGGTCGAGTACCACCGCCACCGGGATCACCTCCCGGAGGGTGCCGTTCTGGAGGTCGGCGACGACCGGCAGCAGGGCATCGATGGAGAGCCGCACCGCATTGATGGTCCCGAGTCCGGCGTCGGCAACCAGGATGACCAGATCGGGCTGGAGGGCGCGGGCGAAATCGATGGCGTCACCGTCGCCGGCCTGAGGGGACCGGACACCCCCGGCGGTCTCCACCAATCCG
>DATARI010000044.1:0-19188 GCA_036264255.1 Acidimicrobiales bacterium
TGAAGGAGCCAACCGGATCTTGGATCACGCCCATCCGGCCGGCATCGAACACGTCCATCGGGCCCATCACCACGCTCCCGCCACTGGCGCCGGCCCGGTCGAGGGTGGCGTCGGCGTCCTCCACGGTCACGTACACCGACCAGTAGGGGGGGACCTCGGGATTCATCTGCGGGCCGAGCCCGGCCACGTTGTGGCCGGCCAGGGTGAACATCCCGTAGCCACCGGCCTCGGGGCGGGGATCCATCTCCGCCTCCCACCCGAACAGGCCGCCGTAGAAGGCGGCGGAGGCGGTCGCATCGGGGCTGCCGAGGTCGACCCATGAAGGGGTTCCGGGGAGGTACGACGTGCGCTCAGCCATGGGATCTCCAATCCGACTCCACACCACGCGTGCACCCTGTACGCCTGGTCGGCCGCCCCGATTTTCGAAAGGTGACCGCACCCGAAATGGTAGCCAAGGACCCCGGTTAACGTCCGGTGAACAGGTCCAGCTGGGGCTCGGCGGAGATCGGTTCCACCAACTCCGGCCCGTCGTTGCGAACGTTCCCGACCCGGGTGTCAACCCGGTGGTGCTCGAGCGTCTCCGGGGGGGAGGCCTGCATCATCGCCTCGAGCTCGTCCCGGTCGTGATTGTCCGGATCCAGCCATGGGTCAAGGGCGTCGGCCTCCAGGACCACCGGCATCCGATCATGGATGCCTTCCATGTCGGATCCGGCCTCGGTGGTGATGATGGTGCAGGTATAGATGGTCTCCGACCCGCCCAGGTTGCCGTCATCGGCGGGCGGCCGCCACGGCTCCCACAGTCCGGCAAAGATCAGCGGTTGACCGTCGGCCCGATGGAAGAAGTAAGGCTGGCGTTGCCTGCCGCTCCCCGGCCCCCATTCGAAGAACCCGTCGGCCAGCACCGCCAGCCGCCGGGAGGCGAACGCCGACCGGAAGGCGGGCCGGGTGGCCACCGTTTCCGATCGAGCGTTGAACAGGCGACTTCCGGCGGAGGCGTCCTTGGCCCGGGGCGGGATCAGACCCCAGCGGAACGGCTCGATCACCCGGCCGGCACCCACCGGTTCGCGGTGGTCGGCGGCCGTACCCGCCGCCACGATCCCGAGGACCCGTTCGGTGGGCGGCACGTTGTAGAGGGGGTGGCCGTCGGGGTCGATACCCAGCCCCAGCTGGGCGTCGAAGATCCGGGACAGCCGGTCCGGCGTCGAGTACAGGGCGATGCGTCCACACATGGTGGGCGGGAGCCTACCGTTCGGAGAGGGCGAATCGCCGATGACTTTGGCCCGGCATCTTCGTCCAAGTTGCTGCCTGGTGATCCGAACCGGAAGGAGCCCTCCTGCCCATGGCCACCTATGTACTGATTCACGGCGCCGGCTCCGACTCGTGGTACTGGCATCTGGTCGTCCCGGAATTGCGGGCACTCGGGCACGACGTCGTCGCCGTCGACCTGCCCTGCGACGACGACTCGGCCGGCCTCGCCGAGTACACCGAGGCGGTGGTGGAGGCCGTCGGCGACCGCACGGACCTCATCGTGGTGGCCCAGTCGCTGGCGGGGTTCACCGCCCCCCTGGTCTGCGAGCGGGTCGAGGTGGACTTGCTGATCCTGGTGGCGGCGATGGTCCCGTTGCCGGGTGAGACTCCCGGGGAATGGTGGGCCAACACCGGCCATGCCGAAGCGGTGCGGGAGCAGGGCGCATGGGACGGACGGCCCACCGGTGCCGAGTTCGACCCCCGGGTGGTGTTCTTCCACGATGTCCCTTCCGGGATCGTGGATGAGGCCTTTGCCCGAGGGGAGAAGCTACAGTCCGGCACCCCCTTCGAGAAGCCGTGGTCCCTCGACCACTGGCCGGAGGTGCCGACCCGGTTCCTCCTCTGCCGCCATGACCGGTTCTTCCCGGCCGGCTTCCAGCGCCGGGTGGTGGCCGAGCGCCTGGGCATCGTCCCCGACGAGATGGACGGCGGCCACCTGCCGGCCTTCAGCCGACCAAAGGAACTGGTCTCTCGCCTGGAGGCGTACCGGGCCGAACTGGGGGCTTAGGCGCCGGCTGGCTTGGCGACTCCCGGCGGATAGTAATAGGGCTGATCACACCGGTAGCCGCCGCTCGAGCCGTTGATCGGGGGATCGTCCACCCGGGTGAATGTCCCGCTGACGTATTGGCCGATGAGGTAACAGCTGGCCGGAACCTTGCCGGCCGGGTTGACCCCGGCGATCAAATTCCCGGCACTGAAGGCGGTGATCGACCGCAGCGCCTGCAACACCGAGCCCCGGGTCGGGTTCTTGCCCGCCGCCCGCAGGGCCTGCACGAACAACTCCCCGGAGATCCAGCCGTACAGGGTGTAGAGGTCCGGCTTGAAGCCCGGCGAGGCGGTCTGCACCCACTTGAGGAACAGATCGGCCGCCGGGAGGGTGGTGTCTTCCCCGAGGTAGAGCGAGTAGGCCTGAGCCAGATAGTCGCCATTGACCGCCGCCGGCCCACCGGCGGCACCGACCAGGGCCTCGCTGTAGGTGGAGGCCCCGAGCACCACGATCGGGTGGAAGTTCTGCTGGTTCATGGCCTTGATCACCGCGGCGGCGTAGTTCTCCGGCATCTGCTCGATGAACAGGATCTTCACGCCGGCTTTCTCCATGTTCACGACGTAGGGGGTGAAGTCGGTGGTGGTGATCTCGAAGGTCGGGTCATAGACCAACTTCAGTCCCAGGTGTCCCATCGCCGCCTTCTCCCCGTTGAAGGCGGCGATGGCCGATGGTTGGTCGGCGACCAGGGCGCCGACGTGAGCCATATCGGCAGGGTATTTCTTCTGGAAGTAGACCAGTGGCCCGAGCTGCCAACCGCCCGGCGTCGGGGCCGGGCTGAAGGTGTTGGGCAGGTTGTTGGTGAAGGTGCTCAGCGACACCGTCACGTTGGGCACCGCCGGATTGACGGCCAGCACCTGGCCTCCGTAGGAGTCATTGAGGGAGAAGCTGCCGACCATGGCGAAGTCCTTGGCGATGTCCGCCTGGGTGAGTGCCTTGTTGTTGGCCCCGTTGGCGTAGCCATCGTCGGCGCCGTCGACCACGATCTTGCGGCCGTTCACACCCCCCTGGGAGTTCACGTAGTCGACGTAGGCCTGGAGGCCCACCGGTGCCCCCTTGAACAATCCAGCGGTCAGGGTGGAGACGTTGCCGACGTTTACGGTGGTGGCGGTGAGGCCGGTCGTCCCCCGGAAGGCGGCCGGCGGAATCGTTGACTTGGACCCCGAAGTCGTCGGCGCCTTGCTGGCCGTCGACGAACAGGCCACCAGGAGGGTGGCCAGCACCCCTAGGGTCAGGGGCATCGCCCAGCGACGCCTGCGGCCCGGCCAACCGGCCGCTGATCCGAATATCATATAAATCCCCCCTAAATCTCGACCGGCAACACTATTGCACGTTTGCCGGACACAACCGCGTGACGACTCTACGAAAAACTAGCCACCGCCGCCACGGCGATGCATGGAAGCGAGCCCGGAGAGGTCCATGGTGACGAACTCCCCCACCGCCTCTACCGTGACCACGCCGGCTTGGATCAGCTGGCCCCGGCTGTGGATCCGTCGTCCCTCGATGGAGGTGACCCACCCTTCGAAACGGGCCGGACGCTCGATCACCGTCGGATGCAGGTACCGCACCGACAAGGTGACGGTCGGCCCGGCGGCGCCGGCGATCACATTGGCGGCGGTGAGCACGAGGTCGAAGGCTCCCGCCAATACCGCGCCATGCACGCATCCGGGAGCGCCCTCGTAGGGAGCGGTGAAGGTGGCGTGGCCGATGGCCTTGGGCGGTTCGAATTCCAGCGTCAGCGGGAGGGCCACCGGGTTGCAGCGGCCGATGACGACGTCGAAGGGCATGACCCCGGCCATGTCGAGTGGCTCTCCGTTGTCGGAAGGGCGATCCACCGAGTACCGGTCGGCCGCCACTCCATCCTCTGTCGGAGCGTGGCGCTCGAGTCGGTCGGCCACCGACGACAGGGTGGCGGTGGCGTCGGTCAACAACTCGGGCGAAGCCAGCGAGGTCACGGTGACCCCCATCAACCGGCGCACGGCCTCGGCCAGGGCCTCGCGTTCGGTGTTGCCCGGCGGGCGGGCGGGGATCGACACCGGCCGGTCATCGGCCATGGTCAGCCTCCGAACCGGGACAGGTAGTCGGCCTGGGCATCGAGGACCTTCAACATCTCGTCGGCCGAACCCGACGGGACCCGGAGCACCACCTCGTAGACGCCCAGCCCTTCGTAGTGGGCCAGTTTCTCGTCGCTCGGCACCGTCCCGAATGGGATCACCCGGATGGAGCCCGGATCCCGGCCTCGGGCTTCGAAGGCTTGCCGGAGCTCGGGGAGAGCCGTGCTCAATCCGGCTCCCCCGATCGGCATCCAGCCGTCGGCGTACTCGGCGATCGCCCCGAACACCCCGGGGAATGGCCCGCCGCCCACCAGCGTCATGATCCGCGGCTGCTGCACCGGTTTGGGCCAACTCCAGCAGGGATCGAGGGAGACATAGTCACCGTGGAACTCCGGCTGCTCTTCGGACCACAGGGCCTGCATGCACAGAACGTGTTCGCGGGCGATGGCTCGACGCTCGGAGAACTCGACTCCGTGATCGCTCGCCTCGGCCCGGTTCCACCCGAAACCGAGACCGAACACCATCCGTCCGCCGCTCAGGTGATCCAGGGTGGCCAACAGCTTTCCCAACACGATGGGATCGTGCTGGGCAGCCAGCACCACCCCGGTTCCCAACGAGATCCGAGAGGTCACCGCCGCGGCCATCGACAGGGCCACGAAGGGATCGAGGCTGCGGCGGTAGTCCTCCGGGTGCACGCCTTCCACCAATGCCGGCGGGGTGTCGGCTCGGACCGGCAGGTGGGTGTGCTCGGGCAGGTACAACGAGTCGAACCCCCGGTCCTCCACCGCCCGGGCCAGGTCGGCCGGCGCCATGTCCCGGTCGGTGAGAAAGGCGGTGATCCCGAGGCGCACGCTTCCTCAGCCCTTCAGCCCGGACGTCAACCCCAACCCGGGATTGTTGGCGGGATCGGAGAACAGGGCGGCAAAGGCCGACTCCTCCCGTTGGCGGGCGGCGGCGATGGTGGGCCGCAGCGACTCCATCATCAGCCGCTTGATCGCCGCCACGCCGTGGGGGGGGAAGGCGGCGATCCGTCGGGCCAACGCCATCGTCTCCTCCAGCGCGGTACCGGCCGGCACCGACCGCAGGGCGATCCCGCAGGCGACCGCCTGTTGGGCGTCGATCCACTCCGAGGCCAGGAGCACCGCCGCCGCCCGCTGCCATCCCATCCGCATCGGGAGCAACAGGCTGCTGGCCGCTTCGGGTGGGACCCCCATCTCTGCGAACGGGCAACGGAGGCGGGCGGTTTCATCCATCACCACCAGGTCGACATGACCGAGGATGGTGAACCCGAGTCCGACCCCCGCTCCGTGGACGGCGGCCAATAACGGCTTCTCGAACGACTGCAGGGCGTCGAGGAGGAGCGGGAAACCGGTTCCCGCCTCCGGCCCGGCGGCTCCGGTGGCGATAGCCGCCATCTCGCGGAGATCCTGGCCGGCGGTGAACCCGGCGCCCCGCCCGGTGAGGACCACCGCATGGATCGCAGCATCCGCCGCCGCCCCGTCCAGGCTGGCCGCCACCGCCTGGTACATGGCGAGGTCGAAGGCGTTGCGGACCTCCGGTCGGTTGAAAGCGATGAGTCGGACACCGTCGCCGTCCTCGACCTCGACTCGTTGATCGCTCATCGGACCTGGCGGCCCGGCGAGCCAACGGCGATCAGGGTCGGGGGGGCATGGCCGGCGAACTGGGCAGGCGCCGGTGCCACGTCCTCGCCTAACGACACCCCACCACCCCCATCACGTCGTCGTGGTTCAGATTTGCACCCAGGTTGGACACGTGTCTGGAATGTAACGTGGACATGTGACTTCCTGCAACAGGGCCCGGCCCGTCGGCGCGCCTCCCGCCCCCGGCCCCGCGGGGCGTGCATGAGCGAGGCCCCGGTGATGGAGGCGACCCGCCGACGGCTGACCGAGCGCCAGGCGGAGGTCGTCCAGGAACTGATCGATGCCACCGCCGCCGAGGTTGACGAGGACGGCTACGCCGGACTCACCGTCCGCAACGTGGCCCGCCGGGCGGGGGTGGCTCCGGCCACCGCCTACAACTACTTCAGCTCCAAGGACCACCTGCTGGCCGAGCTCCTCTGGCGCCGGATGACCGCGCTGCCCATCGTCGATGCCGCCGTCGACGGGTCGATGGCCGACCGGTTGACCCAGACGGTGCAGATGATGATGGACCTGACGACCGGGAGCCCGGACCTGGTCGGCGCCTGTACCACCGCCCTGCTCAACGTCACTCCCGATGTGAAACACCTCCGGGACCGCATCGGTGCGGTGATCCATCAGCGGTTCGTGGCCGCCGTCGGACCCGATGTCGACCCGACCATCGTCCGGGTGCTGGAGACCACCTACTCGGGGGCGTTGCTGATGGCGGGCATGGGACACATGACCTACGCCGAGGTCCCGGACTTCTTGGCCGAGACTGCCCGGTTGATGACCGGAGGCGGGACGCAGCCGTAGCTTTGTGACAGGCTTCGCCACCGGTTCGATCGAGATAACTTCGCTGCGATTCATAAGGAGGACTGACCCATGCCGTCGTACCCCCGGGCCGAGCTCGAAGAGATGGTCCAGCGCTTTTTGGAAACCAACCGCCGGTGCGAAGAAGCCCTCGATTGGCTGCCGTTGGCCGACCTGTACACCGAAGATGCCACCTACGGTTGGAACGCCGGCCCCAAGGACGAGTTCATGGCCGTGGGTCGGGACCAGATCCGCGAGTACGCGGTGGGCCTGGAGATGGAGGGGCTCGGCGGTTGGACCTATCCCTATCAGCGGGTCCTCATCGATGACGTCCAGGGGGAAGTGCTCGGACTCTGGAAGCAGATCGCCGACGCCACCCGTCCGGACGGGAGCCATTATGAGATCGCCGGATTGGGCGGGAGCTGGTTCCAGTACGCCGGCAACTACCAGTGGGGCTGGCAGCGCGACTTCTTCGACGTCGGGAACGCCACCGCCACCTTCGTGGAGATGATCGGCGCCGGGGCGCTCACCGCCGGCATGCAGAAGCGGCTCGAACAGGCGGCCTCCGGCGAGCGGGCCCCCGGCCACTACCGGCTGGGCGAGGCACCGGTCGGCCTTTGGGATGGGGTCTGAGCCGCACAGGCCACACACCGGGTGGTGCTGGGCAACGCCGACAACCGCTCGGCCCCGATGTCCTGGCCGCATTCCTCGCACCGTCCGTAGCGGTGGGCGGCGGCTCGCTCCAACCCGGCGGTGAGGTCCTCGATCTCTTGTTGGGTCGAGGCCAGGAGCGCGGTCACCCGCGCCCGCTCTTAACCGACGGTGGAGCCCTCGGGGTCGTGCTCGTCGTCGGGCACTGACTCGGTCGACTCGCGGATGGCCTCGAGTTCAGCCTCGAGATCGGCCCGCAAGGCGGTGACCCGGGACAACCGGGTCCGGAGTGCCTCGGTGTCGGCGGCTCCGGTCGAGGAGTCGAGGTCGGCCACCGGATCAACGCTACTGCTCAGGTGAAGTCCGATCCCCCGTCGATGTTGAGGTTCGCCCCGGTCATGTAGGTGTTGGCTTGGGACGAAAGGAAGGCGATCAGCGGGCCGATCTCGTCGGGGTCTCCGGCCCGGCCGAGGTGGGCGGGGTGGCCGAAATCCTCGCTGATCACCCGCATGGCGTCGACCAGGCTGTCCGGGTCGATGCCCCGCTCTGGCGGCTGGGACACCAGATAGGACTTCATGCCGTCAGAGAGGAACGATCCCGGCGACACGGTATTCACCAGGATCCCCTCGGGGGCCAGGGAAGCGGAGAGGTTCTTGCTCAAACTGGTGAGGGCGGCTTTGGCCGCGGTGTAGGCCACCAGCCCCGGCGACTGCCGCTTGGTGGAATGGGCCGATACGTTCACCATCCGGGCCCACGGGGCCGCCCGCATGAGCGGGAGCGCGGCTCGGGCGCACCGGGCGGCACTCAGGGTGCCGATATCGAAGGTGGCGTGCCACTCATCGTCATCGATGTCCTCGAACGCCCCGATCCCGACGTCAACCGGTCCGGCCGCATTGACCAGCACGTTGAGGGAACCCCACCGCTCCCCCACCAAGGCGAAGGCCCGATCCACCGACTCCCGGGACGTCAGGTCGGTGGAAATGCCCACGGCGTCGGGTGATCCGAGACCGAGCAGCGCATCGACGGTCTGGTCCAGCGCCGACTGGGTCCGAGCCATCACCGCGACCCGGGCGCCCTCTTTGGCCAGGCTCTCGGCCGCCGCCCGGCCCATCCCCCGGGAGCCTCCGTTGACGACGGCGGCGGCGTCCGCCAACCCCAGATCCATCGCTCAGCCCTCGTCGGCGGGATGACGGCCGGCCAGAACACGTAATCGGAGGTACGCCCTCACTCCCAAGGCTCGAACAGGCCTTCGAATTCGAGTTTCCCGTCCCGGACCCGTCCATAGAGGAGCCAGTCGCCTCGGAACATGCCGTGCTCATAAGGGGCGCAGGCGATGTGGGTCCGCGGGCCGCCGGTGGTGCTCGGCAGGAAGCGGATCCGCTCGAGCCCGTCCTTCAAGCCCGGCCCGGTGAGGCTCGGGGCTCGGAAGAGGCCCTCGGCCAGCACCCGAGCGGTGTCGTAGGCCAGTACCGGGATGGCGTTCGGCCACAGCGGGGGTTTCTCTCCGTACCGGTCGACGAACCGGTCGTGGAACCCCTGGACACGCGCATTGCTCGGGTCGAACTGATCGATGCCCACCCAGCCTTCGAACTTCTCGAAGCCCATCAGATAGAACATGAACGCGGTGCTCATGATCCGGGGCGGGTCCCAGGCCAACTCGTCGAGGGCCTTCCGCAACAGGCCCTGGAGCGCCAGCATCCCGTAGCCCATGTAGCAGAGGGCGTCGGGGTTCGACTGCCGGAGGTTGTCGAGGTTGTCCGCCAGCCGGGTCGGATGTTGGTTCACCGTCTCGAGCGCCACGATGCTCAGTCCGTGCCGTTGGCACTCCTGACGGAAGAAGCGGAAATACTCGTCTCCGTTGGGAGACACCTCGCTGAGGACGGCCACCCGCTTGTATCCCTGGCGGGCGAGCCAGGCGACACACAGCGCCGCGTCCCCTCCGCAGTCCCCGTTCCCGAGTCGAAAGCAGTATTCGCCGGAGAGCCGCTCGGTGCCCGCCCAGCTGATGAGGGGCACCTTCAACTCGTTGGCGAGGGGAGCCACCACCATGGCGTTGTCGGAGCTGTAGGCGCCGGCGACACCGATGCACCCCTGGTCGACCAGGTACTTGAATCCATCGGTGGCATTGCGGGCCGAACCGTTGGGCAGCCCGTTCTCGGCGTGGAGGACGAACTCGACCGGGCGGTCGATCAGGCCCTGCTCCCCCGCCTCCTCGAAGGCCATGCGGTGAATCTTGTTGTAGCCGCCGTCAGGGCCGTCAAGTGCCGATCCCAGCCATCCGATCTTGATGGGATCCGCCGCTCCCTGCCATGGGTTCTCGGTCTTTTCGATGACGGGTCTCCTTGTTCAGGTATCGGCGCGGGAGCGCGCCCGTTCGGGCCCAAATCAACCGGATTTCATACTATATGCGGGCCGCCTCGAGGGGCGATCGAACCTCGGAGGCTTCGCTCCGGATGGGGTCACCAGCGTTCCTATTCCGGCGCCCAGGCGGCGGTCACTTCGTCGGTCAAAGCCAGGGTGGCGACCAACGACAAGGTGTTGGCCAGGACCTGCCGCCCGTAGTCCACCGGGACTCCGACCACCGCATCCGACACCACCACCACCTGGTACGAGCGGTTCACCGCGTCGAACACCAGGTTGGGAACGGCCACATTGAGGGAGACGCCCACCACCACGACGGTGGTGACCCCCTGATTGCGAAGCAGGGTGTCGAGCGGCGAACCGGTCATCGGACTCAGCCCGTGGTACCGGGGCAGCACGACATCGCCCGGCTCCGGGCCCAGCTCGGGGACGGGACGGACCGACTCGGACCCCGGAGCGTTCTCCATCCCCGCCTTCCGGGCGGCGGCGAAGACCCGGGCGTTCCGGTTGACGCCGAAGCCACCGGGCAGATTCTCGGCGGTGCAGTGGACGACCGTCACCCCGGCGCCACGAGCCGCCTTCACCACCGCCGCCACCTGGTCGATGAGCCCGATGCTGGCCCCGGCTTCCGCCAAGGCCGCCAAGCCTGAGCCGGTTCCGACCACGCCCCGTTGCATCTCCTGCACCAGCAACGCCGACGTGGACGGGGACAGGAGCTGGGCAAGACGGTCGGCCTTCCCCAGGGCGTTGCCGTCGGTCATTCCCGGGCCTTCCGTCTCAGGCGGGGGGAGCCGGGTCGAATGGCCCCCGCCCCATCTGGTCCCGGACGGTGACCACCGAGGGATTGGTGAGGGTGCGGCGTTGCCAGTTGGCGCCGTCCACCACCAGGGTGTGCCCGGAAATGAACCGGGCATAGGGGGAGGCCAAAAAGGTCGCCGCCCACCCGAGCTCGCGGAGCCGCCCCACCCGCAGGGCTGGTTGGCAGGCGTCCTTCTCGCTGGTGCGGTCCAGATTGCCGGTGATGTCGGCGGTCATGTCCTCATGCGGAAACAGGCCGGGCACCAGGCCGTTGACCTGGATGCCATAGGGCCCCCACTCCACGGCCAGGGTCTCCACCATGTTCTTGACCCCGGCCTTGGCCGCCGCCGAATGGGCAAACCCCGGCCCGCCGGTCCAGGCGTACGACGCCCCGACATTGATGATCGAACCGGGGGTACCCGCCTCCAGGTGTCGACGGGCGAACTCGCGGGCGCAGAAGAAGGTGCCGTTGAGGGTGATGTCGACCACCGTTCTCCAGGCGTTGGGCGACATGTCCTCCGCCGGCACTGGGAAGTTCGCCGCTGCGTTGTTGATCAGCACCTCCGGCAAACCGAACGCCGCGGTGGCCTCCTCGAAGGCTGCGCTGATCTGGTCCGGGTCGCGAATGTCGCAGCTGACCGACAGCACCCGGCAGCCCAGCGCGGCGGCCGATTCCTTCCCCGCCTCCAGATGCTCGGGCTTGCGGCTGGCGATGACCAGGTCAGCTCCCAGCCGCCCGAACTCGGCGGCGATGGCCTTGCCGAGGCCGGTCCCCCCTCCGGTGATGAACACGCCGGTGTCGGCGAAAGTACCCTCGGTCAGCGCGGAACTGCCCGGCGGCGGCGGCTCACGAAGTCCCATCAGCTCGGTCATGCTCAACTCCCCGTGTAGTTCGGCTTGCGACCTTCGGCCGTGGCTGCCTTCAGCTCGGCGATGTCCGACGACTTGTTGACAAACGTCTGATAGATCAGCTCGTCCTCCATGGACGAACGGATCCCCGGCTCGCTCAGGTGCTGCAGCACCCGGCGGGCCATCTTGATGGTGACGGCGGGAGCGGCGGCGACCTTCTCGGCCATCTCCCAGGCGGTCTCGTCGAGCTTCTCCGGCGCCACCACCCGCGAAACGATGCCGTGGGCGAATGCCTCCTCCACGCTCATGGGGCGTCCGGTCAAGACCAGATCACTGGCGACCCCGGTGCCGCAGATCTGGAACAACCTGCCCATTCCCCCGGTGTCGGGGATGACCCCGTGACCGACTTCGGGAAGCATGAATCTCGCCCCCTCGGCGGCGATCCGGATGTCACACAGCAGCGCCCGTTGGAAGGACCCTCCGATCGCCCATCCCTGAATGGCCACGATGATCGGTATGTCGAGGTCGAAGACCTGAAGGATCCCCCGATGACCACGGGTCATCAGCTGGTGATGGCTGAGGGGAGTGACGTTGTTCCCGATGACCGAGACGTCCCGACCCGATGACCAGGCCTTGCCCTCCCCCCGCCAAATCACCGCTCGGACGTCCTGACGCTCCTTGAGCTCGGCCAGAATCTCGAAGAGCCGCTGGTCCATGTCGTCGTCGAAAGCGTTTCGTTTGTCCGGGTTGTTGTTGGTGATCACCGCGACCGCGCCGCGTATCTCGAACAGCACCTTGTCGGTCATGAGGTCCTTCCTTCTGTCGGATCGGACACGCACTCGGGAGCGAGCACCGGCCATTCCAACCTGGAACGAACGATAGGGGCAAGCTCAAGCCCATTGGCACCGGACGGAGGTGGCGACATTCCCGAGAGCGTCCCTCCCCGGCGAAGTCGCATAAGATATGTAGGTGGCATCCCCCTCAGGCAACTCCCGCCGAACAACTTCGCAGCGTTCGACGGCCAATCGCGGCAACAGAATAGTTCGCACCAGCAGTGCCGAGCACATCGCACTCCATATCCGGACGCTCATCTTCGACGGTGTGCTGCTACCCGGCATGCGGGTACCCCAAGACGCCATCGCTCAAGATCTGGGCGTCAGCCGGATCCCGGTGCGCGAGGCCCTCATCGTGCTGGAGCGGGAGGGCTGGGTCACCATCGAGATGCACCGCGGCGCCTTCATCAATGCGCTCGACAAGCGCGCCGTCCACGACCACTACGAGCTCTTCGGTCTCATCTATGGGTTCGCGGCCAAGCGAGCGCTGGCTCGCGGGAGCAAGGACCTCCCCGACGCCCTCGCCGAGATCCAGGCCGACTTTGCCGCCGCCACTGATCCTGAGGACCAAAGGGAGCTGTCCATCGCCTTTCACGGTGCGATTCTCCGGGCGGCGGAATCGCCCCGGATCATCGTGGTGCTGCGGGCGATGTCCGCCCTGGTCCCGGGGAACTTCTTCGAATTGGTGCCCGGGGCGGTGGACGTGGAGAAGCGGGGCTTGGCGGCCATCGTGCGGGCGATGCGAGCCAACGACGGAGACAGAGCCTCGGCCGAGTACGGGAAAATGATGCGGCAGATCGGGAACCGGGTGACGCTGCTCTTCGACGAACGAGGTCTGTTCGATCCGGAGATGATTTCCGCCTAACGACATCGATGGCCCTCAGGTCTCCGACGCCGTCGATGGGACCGATCCTGTCGGGCCGGTGTCCTCCCCTGTCTGGGTGACCAATTCCCGGCGCAGCACCTTCCCCACCTCGCTCCGGGGGAGTGCGGCAATGCGGTGGAAGGAAACGGGGATCTTGTAGGCGACCAGGTGTTCTCGGCACAGACGTTCGAGTTCGTCGTCGGGAGCGGAACCGACGATGAAGGCCACCGGCACCTCCCCCAGCCGCTCGTCGGGTATGCCCACCACCGCTGCCTCCCGCACCTGGGGCGACAGGCACAGCACCTCCTCCACCTGCCCGGGGAAGACTTTGTTTCCGCCCCGGTTGATGAGATCGCTCACCCGTCCCTCCAGCCAGACGAACCCGTCGTCGTCGACCCGGGCGTAGTCCCCGGTCCGGAGGTACCCGCCCTCGTCGATCCGGTCTTCCAGGTCTTCCCCGTCGGCGTAGCCCGAGGCCATGCTGGGCGGCTTCACCAGCAGCTCCCCCACCCCGTCGCCACCGATCACCGCGCCGTCCCCGTCGACCACCTTGATGGCCACCCCCGGATGGGGGCGCCCGACCGCACCGATCTTCTCGGGGTGCTCCCGGGCATCGGCCGCTGTCCACCCGATGACTTCCCCGATTTCAGCTTGTCCGTATCCGTTGAGCACGCTGACTCCGAACTTCTCGGAGAACCGACGGGCCGACAGCGGCGACAGCGGGGCGGTGATGCTGCGGACGTAGCGGAGAGGAGCCAGGTCGGTGACACGGGCATCATCGGCCAGCATGACCATCGCCGCCGGTGGCAGCACCGTGGAGCGGATGGCGAATCGGTCCACCAGCATGGCGAACTCGGTGGTGGAGAACCGATCCATGATCACCAGCTGGGCCCCGGCCCGCAATCCGAACAACGCGTTGTAGATCCCGGCGTTGAGTGCCAGCGAGACCGGCACCAGGTTGGGAGAGGGGGGTCGAGCTGGATCGGCCGCCCGTCCGCGCAGAGGCCCGAGGACCCGGTCCAGGAGCTCGATGTAGCCCGAATGGGTCTGCAGAATGGGCTTCGGCCGCCCGGTGGTGCCCGACGTCCAGGTGACAAAGGCGATGTCGGGTCCATACCGGTGGGGAGCATGACCTGAGTCCCGCATCCCCGCCTCGTCGATCACCACCGCCGGGGCGGTTGCTTCGATCATCTGCTCGAGTTCGGCTGTGGGTTGGCGGGGGTTGGCGGGGACGAACACCGCCCCGGCCATCCAGGCACCGAACATGGTCGTGACGTACTCCGGCCCGTTGGGAAGCTGGATGACCACCGCCTGACCGGGCTCGAGACCTCGGGCCCGCAGTTGTTCGGCGACACGGACCGCGCCGCCGCGAGCCTCACCGGCGGTCACCGTGCGTTCCGCCGTGCTGATCAGTGGGGCGGAGTCGGGAAACGGATGATCGGCCAGCAGGCCGGCCAACTCCCCGGGGCCCGGAGTCACGACATCCCTGATGGCACCCACCTCACTTTCGGGGGCCAGGGGGCGCCCCCATCCGTTGCCGCGCTCATCGGCGTCCCGGATCTGACGGGCAGACGGCCCGGGGTTCTCCCCCCTCGGACGAATCGGACACCTAACATCCTCTCCGACACCATCGTGGTGTCCCACCCCTCGACCGGCGACTGTACATTATATTCGACTTCGGCTGTCCTTCGATGGCCGTCCATTGCCAGACGGGCAGAAGGGATCCAACCAGCGTGACTGACCAGGTCTGGAAGGGCGGGGCACAGTCCACCGTCCCGTCCCTGTTCGAGAGCCGGCTCGCCCAGGATCCCGACGGTGAGTACCTCGACGTCGGTGGGACCAAGCTCACCGCCTCCCAGGTGGTCGGGAGGGGTCGACGGCTGGCCACGGCCCTGGACGAGCTCGGCTCGGTCCAGCACGATCGCATCGCCACCCTGTTGGAGAACTCCCCCGAAGCTGTCGAGTCCTGGGCGGGAATCGTACTGGGCGGCCGGATCGCGGTGCCGGTGAACACCGCCTACAAGGGTTCCTACCTGCTCCATCAGCTGGCCGACTGCGGAGCCAAGGTGGTGGTGGTGGCCAGTAGCCTGGCCCCCCGCCTGGTCGAGGTGGTGGCCGACCTTCCGGAACTCGATCATGTCCTCGTGGTCGACGACGAGGGGGGTGACGCCACCGGGCTTCCTGAGCTCGGACGGGTCTCCGTCCACCGTTGGACGGACCTGGACGGGGTTGAAGATCTGGAACCGAAGGTCACCATCCGGCCTTCGGACCTGGCCACCTTCATCTATACCGGGGGGACGACCGGACCGTCGAAGGGTTGCATGCTCACCCACAACTATCACGAAGCGCTGGCCCGGCAGATCGGGATCTGCTGGCAACGCACCGCCGAGGACGTGGTGTGGACGCCTCTCCCCCTCTACCACTTCAACGCCCTCACCACGGTGGTGGTCGGCACCCTGCTCTACGGGGGCCGCGGCGCCATCTACCGGAAATTCTCGGTGTCCAAATTCTGGGCGGAGATGAACCGGGTGGGGGCGACCGTCACCTCCACCCTGGGCACCATGGCCTACCTGCTGGCCCACGACGCCGATCGGCCGGAGATGCCGCGCTCGGGACGGCCGGAGGCGAATACCACCCTCCGCCTGATCGGTGCCGCTCCCATGCCGGTCGAGGTCGACGACGTCATCCGAGAGCGGTTCGGCGTCAAAACCTTCAGCGGTGCCTACGGGGTCACCGAGGCGAGCCTGGTGTCGTGGCAGCCTCCCGGGGTGTCCAACAAACCCAACGCCGCCGGGAAGATCAACGACGAGTACTTCGATGTGCGCATCTTCGACGATGACGACACCGAGCTGCCCACCGGCGTCGACGGCGAGGTGGTGGTGCGGCCCAAGCGCCCCCACGTGATGTTCGAGGGGTACTGGGGCCGGCCGGAGGTCACGGTGGAGACCAGCCGAAACTGGTGGTACCACACCGGCGATATCGGCCGGATCGACGACGACGGCTATCTCTTCTTCGTGGACCGGAAGGCCGACTATCTGCGGCGGCGGGGGGAGAACATCTCGAGCTTCGAAGTGGAGAGCGTGCTGATGAGTCACGGTGCCCTGGCCGATGTCGCCGTCCATGCGGTCCTCAGCCAACTCACCGAGGATGACTTGAAGGTGACGGCCACCCTCAAGGAGGGCGCCGAGCTCCGGCCGGAAGAACTGTTCGAGTGGTGCGTGGACCGGCTTCCCTACTTCGTCCTCCCCCGCTACGTGGAGTTCCGGCGCGAGCTGCCCCGCAGCCCGGTCGGGCGGGTCCTCAAGCGGGAATTGCGGGACGAGGGCGTGACCCCGGCGACCTGGGACGCCGAGGCGGCCGGCGTGACCTACGAAAAGCGCTAGGCGGGTGTCGCTCGCCGATCAGCCGACGTTGGTGCTGGTCCACGGGGCGATGTCCACGTCAGTGATGTGGGACGGTGTCCTGGAGCACCTGGAACACGGTGCTCTGGCGGTCGACCTCCCCGGGCGTCGGTACAAGCCGGCCGATCTCGGCTCGGTCACCCGGGGCGACTGGGTCCGCTCGGTTTGCGACGACATCGAAGCCGAGGGCCTGGAGGACATCATCCTGGTCGGCCACTCGTCGGGAGGGTTCGTGATCCCCGGGGTGGCCGCCGCCCTCGGCGGGAGGACCCGAGGCTTGATCTTTGTCGCCGCCAACCTCCCGGCAGAGGGTCGACCTCCGGTGGAGTTCATGCGGGCCGACCTGCGGTCCAGGACCATCGAGCACCGGGAGGCGATCGTCGCCCGGACCTCCGGCCGCACCCTCGGCGGGCTCCGCCCGGGAGAATCGCCGATCGTCACCGAGCTCGAATTGGTCGACAACGGGCCGAAACTCGGGCTGGAGGCACCCGGGCCGCTGTTCGAGCCGTTCAGCTGGGAAGGGTTTCCCCGCCAATTGCCGAGGACGTACATTCGCTGCCTTCGCGACACCGTCATTGCTCCGGCCCTGGTCGATGTCATGGTCTCCAACGTTGGCGGTGCCGACCTGGTCGACATCGATGCCGGCCACAATGTGGCCACCGGATCCCCCGCCGAGTTGGCGGCCCTGCTCGACGCCTGCGCCCAGCGCTGACCCGGGCCTCTCAGGCAGTCACCCCGCCGGTGTCCCTCGCCGGCTCCTGGCTGAACAGCAGGGCCACCGCGTCGGTGAGGTGGTCGTAGAGCTCGTTGAGCGACAGTCGTCCGGCCGACCACGCCCGGAGAGAGCTGTCCAACACCGATTCGGCGGTGCGGACGATGATGCGGGCCACCTCCGGGTCGACGCCGTCGAGCAGCTCCAGATAGATGCCGGTGGTCGCGGTATCCATCCGCCCGAGGATTTCGGCGGCAAACGGGTCCGCCGAGAGTTGGAGGGAGGCCACCAGCCGAGCCAGCTGGGGTTGACGCTGAAAGGCCCGAACCGAACGGTGGAGGGCCTCGGTGAGCTTCCCCTCCGGTGAGTCACCGACCAGTGGACGCCGGGTGATGCTGGTCCTGAGGGTGGCCGCCCACTTGACCAGCACCTCGGCAAAAATGTGCTCCTTGGATGAGAAGTAGTGGTACACCGTGCCGAGGGCAACCCCAGCTTCCTCGGCAACGTCCTTGACCTGGATCGATTCGTAGTCCCGGCGCTTCAACAGGGTAAGTCCGGCGTCGATCACCCGCTGCCGGCGGGCCCGTTGGTTGTCAGTGAGCACGGCCGGCGAGACGGGCTTTGCCATTACCGCTCCGAAGGCCGAACGGCCCTCGGTCCCCGCCTTCCCCATCCGATCCAACCCTGGCCCTCGCGCACTAGAAGCCAATTCTAGCTCACCGCTGCACCGCCGCCATCGGGCCAGCGCGGATCGAAATGCCGTTCTAGTATGCAGGGGTGATGCCTTCTGCGTCGGCGATCTCCGCGCCCCACCCGCCCCGCGGCGTGGCCCGGGGTCGGCCGGAGCCGAAGTCGATGGAGCTTCGCCTTCGGGGGGTGGGATGAGCCGGTTCCCGTTTCCGATGCCGTTCGGGTGGTTCAAGGTGGCGATGCCGGACGACATCCCCCCCGGGACCGTCGTCACCCGGCGACTGTTCGGGACCGATGTGGTGCTGTGGCGGGACGCCGAAGGCCAGGTCGTCTGCCAGGAGGCCTACTGCGCGCACCTCGGTGCCCATCTCGGGGTCGGCGGTACCGTCGAGGCGTCCTGCATCCGGTGCCCGTTTCACGGTTGGGCCTGGGGTCCGGAGGGGGACAACGTGGATATCCCCTACGCCGACCGACCCAACCGGAAGGCGAGGCTGAGGACGTATCCCACTCGCCATCATGCCGGCATCGTCTTCGCCTGGTATCACCCCCAGGAGGCCGCCCCCCTCTGGGAGCTGATGACCGTCCCCGAGTACGAAGACCCCGAATACGGGGACTACCAGGTATTCGACTTCACCATCCGCACCTGTCTCCAGGAGATGGGGGAGAACGGCTTCGACCATGCCCATTTCCAGTTCGTGCACAGCCATCCCAAGGTTGGTACCGTCGAGAAAATCGAATTCCAGGGGTTTGATCGGACCGTGCTCACCTCCCAGAAATTCCCCTCGTCGAAGGGTCCGGTGGATGCCCGGATCGACATCTTCGGACGCGGACCGGGCATGGCGGTGACCCGTTACCACGGCCTCATCGAAGCGTCGCTGATCGGTTGCAGCACTCCGATCGACGAGGAGACCACCCAGCTGACCTTCCTCTTCTCGTTGAAGAACCCTGACCACGACCAGCACGTGGCGAACATCGCCAAGGCGTTCGTCTCTTCGGTGACCTCCGAAGTCGGCCAGGACATCCCGATTTGGGAGCACAAGCGATACCAGCCGGTCCCGGCCCTGGCTGCGAGCGAGAAGCCGATCATGCAGTTCCGCCAATGGTTCAAACAGTTCTACGTCGAGAAAGCGAGCCAGCCAGCATGACGGCCGAGATCGGGTCAGAGGCAACGCCAACCCGTACACCCATCCCGCCTGACGGCGTCTACTGGGATCCGTTCGACGAATCGCTGAAGGCCGACCCTCATCCCCGGTGGCGACGCCTGCGCGACGAGGCCCCCGTCTATTACAACGAGACCTACGACTTCTGGGCCCTCAGCCGGTTCGAGGATGTTGAGCGGGCCCACCGGGAACCCAAGATCTATAGCTCCGCCCACGGCACCGTCCTGGAGATGATGACGGAAGAGGCTCAACACCAGGGCATGATGATCTTCCTCGATCCGCCGGAACACACC
>DATARI010000061.1:0-4579 GCA_036264255.1 Acidimicrobiales bacterium
TGGCTTCCCAGCTTCCCCATGCCCTCTTCGGCGGCCTCACCGCGCAGGGGGTGCCGGCCCAGGCGGCGCAACAGATCTCCACCCTTCCGCCGATCGGCAGCCTGTTCGCCGCCTTCCTCGGAATGAACCCGATCCAGCAGCTCCTCGGCCCCCACGTGCTGGCCCAGGTGGGACCGACCCATGCCGCCTTCCTCACCGGGCGGAGCTTCTTCCCCAAGCTGATCTCGGGACCCTTCGGGAACGGGCTGCACCTGGCCTTCGACCTGGCCGCCGCCTCGACCTTCGTGGCCGCCGGCTTCTCCTGGCTACGGGGAGGCGGGCAGGCCCACCATCAGCGCACCCTGACAACGCAAGCTGCCGAAGGGTTGGCGGCGGTCGGGGCGCTGGCCGGCGAGGAGGTCGGCGCCGGGTCCGACGATGGTGCCGAGGCGGAGGTGGGCGCCCTCAGCTGAAACGGCCGTCGGGCGTCCCTTGCTCCGCCTCCTCGGCGGTGAGCTCGGCGGCCGGATCGGCTTCCAGTCGTTCGTCGGGGATCTTTGCCCCGCTGCGGACGGAGATGCCGTACGTCCCGGCCTCCAGCCGTTGCTCGGCTCGTTGGAGAGCGGCCAACCGGTCACGGAGGCCTTCGGCCACCGCGTCGGACCCCTGTTCCGAGGTCAGCGTCTCCGCCGGTTCGTCGTAAGGGAATTCTTCGTTGGCCGTGTCCCGGTCGGATGCCGCGTCGCGGTCGGTGTCGCCGAGCAACTGCTGCACCCGGGCCTTCTCGGCTTCAACCAGGGCTCGGGCCTTTTCGTTGTCCATGTCAGGCAGCGTCGCTCCCCGAAGCCCACCGGTCAAGTCGGATCGCTCACCCCCCCGATGGCGGTGGCGAGGGTGGCCAGGTGTTGCGCTCGGGATCGCGGGGGCTCATGAGCCCGACCGGGTTGCCGTCAGGGTCCTCGACCATGGCGTAACGGGTGCCCCAGAAAGCGTCATAGGGCGGTTGGCGCCCGGTGTAGCCATCGTCGGTCAGTGTGGCGTAGAGCTCGTCGACAGCTTCCCGGGAGGGAACCGAGAATCCGATGACGGTGCTACCCCCGGTGGCTCCCTTCCAGGCGGAGTCCCACATCGGGACGAACCCGACCGTGTCGAGGTCTATCGACATACCGTTGGGGAAGCTCACCCCGACGTGTTCGGACCCCGGCTCGGCGTCGATGGTGAGTCCGAGCCGCCGGTAAAAAGCGACGGTCTTGTCCATGTCCCGGACGATCAAGTTGATTTGGTTGAACCCCGGCGCTTCCGTCCCCATCGAGACCTCCCTCATCATTTCCGTAGGCAGCGTCGTACCCTCACCGCCGTCGGTCAAGCGCGCCCGGGGGGCCGACGATCGTGACCGGGGCTACGGGCTGCCGAGGTTGGCGGCGGCGATCTGGTGAGCGTGGTCGGCGAGGGCCTGGCGGAGTTCGGGTGGGTCGAGGACCTGGCACGGGGGCCGGAGGCCGGCCAGGTAGCCGACCATCCGCTCCAGCGAGGACGATCCGAGTTCGACCACCGTCCCTCCCTCCTGGCTCTCGAGCATGGCCACCGTCCGGGGAATCATCCTGGCCGCCTCTTCGAAGGAGACCGGCAGCAGGATCTGGGCGACGAATGGATACGGCATCGACGCCAGACCCTCGCTGATCAACGTGACCGGGTCGGGCGGGTCGACCCGCTCGAAGCGGGTGCCCACGTTCTCGGGGGCCTTGATCCGGTCGAGCCGGAAGGTGCGCCAGTCAGATCGGTCGATGTCACGGGCGGCCAGATACCAGCGCGCCCCCACCCGCACCACCCGGAGCGGTTCGACCAGACGACGCGATGGGCGACCGCCCTTGTCGATGTAGTCGAAGCGGACCCGCTCCTGGCCGGCACAGGCACCGGCCAGGAGGATGAGATGGGAGGCGGCGATCCGCTCCGGTTTCCCGTCCCGGGTCATCGACGCGGTGTTGTCGTGGACGGACCGGATCCGCCGGGCCAGGTGCACGGGCAGGAGCTGGTCCAGTTTGGACAACGCCGACACCGCCGACTCCTCGATGCCGTCGATGGTCCCGTCCACCGCGAAGCGCAGGCCGATGGCCACCGCCACCGTCTCGTCATCGTTGAGCATCAGGGGTGGCACGCTGGCCCCCCGACCCAAGCGGTAGCCGCCGAAGCGGCCGGGTACCGCCTCGACCGGAAAACCCAGCACCCGCAACCGGTCCACGTCCCGGCGGATGGTCCGCTCGGTCACCTCCAGTCGGGTGGCCAGATCGAACCCCGACCACGAGGGGCGCCCCTGGAGGAGGCCGAGCAGTTCGAGCATGCGTCCCGGGGCGTCTCCCATAGTTTTCACATTCTTCCACTATCAGGACAGAATCTGTCCTGATAGTGATTTAGGTTGACCCTATGACCAAGAACCCCGCGCAGACTCTGGACTCCCGCCGCTGGAAGGCACTCGGCGTCATCGCCCTGGTGCAGTTCATGCTGGTGCTCGACATCACGGTGGTCAATGTGGCCCTCCCCCACATCCAGACCGACCTCCACTTCAGCCGGGCCGGGTTGGCCTGGGTGGTCGACGGCTACGTCCTCACCGCCGGCGGCTTGCTGCTGCTCGGTGGTCGCCTCGGGGACCTGCTCGGGCGGAGACGGATGTTCATCGGCGGCGTGCTGCTGTTCGCGTTGGCATCGGCCGCCAGCGGGGCGGCGATCAACCCGGCGATGCTGGTGGCCAGCCGGTTCGTCCAGGGCATGGGCGAGGCCATCGCCGCGCCGGCTGCCTTCGGTCTGGTGGCCCTGCTGTTCACCGAGCCGAAGGAGCGGGCCAAGGCCATCGGCATCTTCGGTGGCGTCGCCGGGTTGGGCGGGACCCTCGGACCGGTGATCTCCGGCCTGTTGATCAGCGTGGCCTCCTGGCGGTGGATCTTCTTCGTCAACATCCACATCGGCATCTTCGCGGCGGTGGTGACCCTCCGCCTGGTGTCGGAGAGCCGGGCCAACCGGGTGGTCACCGTCAACCGGGTCCGGCCCGACTTCGCCGGGGCCATCCTCGGCACCGCCGGACTGGTCGGCGTCGTCTACGGGTTCATCGCCGCCGGCAACCACCCGTGGGGCTCCACCCAGGTCGTCACCTCGCTGGGCCTCGGTGCCGTCGCGCTGGCCGCCTTCGTGGCCAGGGAGCGGTCCGCCTCCGCTCCCCTGGTCCCCCACGGCTTCCTGTCCAACCGGACCCGGGTGAGCGCCAACGTGGCCAACCTGTTCTTCGCCAGCGTCTTCTTCACCGTCTTCTATCTGCTGACCCTCTACCTCCAGCAGGTGGAGCACTACTCGACCATCGAGACCGGTTTGGCCTACCTGCCCTTCGGCGTGGTCATCGGCCTGGGCATCGCCGTCTCCAGTGCGCTGATCACCCGGGTCGGATTGAAGCCACTCCTGTTCGCCGGGTCGTTGTTCGTCGCCGCCGGCGTGCTCCTGCTGTCGAGGATCAGCGTTCACGGCTCCTATGTCAGCCAGACGCTGCCGGCGCTGGTGGTGATGGCGTTCGGTTCCGGGCTCAGTTTCGCCGCCTTCGGGAATGCCTCCATGCACGACGTGTCGGGGCAGGACGCCAGCCTGGCGGCCGGTATCCAGTCCACCTCCCAGCAGGTGGGCGGAGCGGTGGGCCTGGCGGTGTTGGCCACCCTCGCCCTCCGGCATGCCACCGCCTCGATCGCCCACGGGGCGGCCGCGGCCGGGGCCTATACCCAGGGGACGGTGCTGGCCTTCAAGGTGGGTTCGGTGGTCGCCCTGGTCGGCGCGTTGATCGTCGCCTTCTCCCCAATGGCCACCGCCGATGAGGTCCGGGCGGAGGCGGCAGCGGCCGCCGAAGCCGAGTCGTCAAGCCCCGTTCCAGGGCTCGAGCCGGTCCCGGCGTAGCCAGGACGGCTTACTGGCTTGACCTGCCCGTCGCTCAGAACCGGGTGCTCATCCCTACGATGGGCTGGTTGAGCGGGGTGCCGCCCATGGAGCCCATGAACGGGGCATCCCCGAAGCTGAAGATCCCGCCGTCCGAGGCGACCAGCCAGTAGCCCCCACCATCGGGGGTCGAGGCCATCCCGACGATCGGCTTGTTCAAGGTCTGGGCGCCGGTGGAGCCGAAGAAGGAGGCGTCACCGAAGGCGAAGATGCCCCCGTCACTGGCCACCAGCCAGTAGCCCCCACCGTCGGGGGTCGAGGCCATCCCCACGATCGGCTTGTTCAAGGTCTGGGCCCCGGTGGAGCCGAAGTAGCCGGCATCACCGAAGGCGAAGATGCCCCCGTCGGAGGCGACCAGCCAGTAGCCCCCGCCGTCGGGAGTCGACACCATGCCGACGATCGGCTGGTTGAGACGCTGCGCTCCGGTGGAGCCGAAGAAGGAGGCGTTCCCGAAGGCGAAGATGCCGCCGTCGGAGGCCACCAGCCAGTAGCCCTGGCCCCCGGGGGCGAAGTCCATGCCGACGATCGGCTTGTTCAAGGTCATCGCCCCGGTGGAGCCGAAGAACCCGGCGTTCCCGAAGGCGAAGATCCCCCCATCGGAGGCCACCAGCCAGTAGCCCCCTCCGTCGGGGGT
>DATARI010000069.1:0-17040 GCA_036264255.1 Acidimicrobiales bacterium
GGCCTGGATGATGGTCATCGACCCGTACTGAGTGGCCTGGCCGTCGAGCACCGGACCGACGTACATCACCACGTGGTCGATTCCGCTCCCGTCGAGGTCATAGAAGATCAGATCACCGGGCTCGAGCGAGGACAGGCTCACGTGGGGGAAGGAGGCGTACTGGTCGGCGGCGGAATGGTCCATGGACACCCCGGCGTGGGCCCACGCCAGCATGGTGAGGCCGGAGCAATCGAGTCCGGCGCTGGTGGTACCACCCCATTGGTAGGGAACCCCGAGGTACTTCATGGCCCCGTGGACGGCGGCCAGACCGGCGGCCTGGGGGGCACCGCCGCTGGACACCGTCGTGCCGCCTGCCGCCGGCCCGGCGGCGGAAGCTGACTGGTTCGCCTGGTTGGCGGAATTGGTGGCGGCGGTGGCCGCCGCGGAGCCGGCCCCCACCGAACTGGCCACCTGGGCCGCCTGTGATGCCTGGGCGGCGGCGGTCTGGGCCGCGCTCGGAGTCTTGGCGGCCGCCGCCGCGGCGGCCGCCGCCGAAGCCTGAGCGGCCGCCTGCTGGGCAATCTGGGCGGCGAGGGTTCCCTGGACCTGGGTGAGGGTGGCCTGGGACTGGCCGGCGAGCAAGGTGGCGGTCTGCTTGGTCTGGCTCTCCTGGGCGACCTGGCTGGATTCGGCCTGCTGCTCGGCGAGCAACGTGGCTTGGGTCTTCTTCAGCAGTCTCTGACCGGTCTGGACCGCGGCCAGGTCGCGCTGCACACCGTCGGCAGCCACCTTCTCGTAGGTGTGGCGGGTCTCGTTGCTGTCGCCGGGCACCGCGAACAGATTGGCGATCGGCCGGGAGGAAGCATCGGCAACGTAGGAGTTGATGGCGTCGGTGGCCAACCGGGCCCGGTCGGTCGCCAGCTTGGCCTTGTAGGCATCCAGGGAGGCGGCGGTGGTCTGTAACGATGCCTGGGTGGCGGTGAGCCTGACCACCGCCTGGTTGTAGTTCTCGTCGGCCTGGTCGAGGGTCTTCTGCTGCTGGGCGATCTGGTTCTCGATCGTCGACAGCTGGGCCTGGGTGGCGCCGATTTGCGCCTGGCCCGGTGATTGGGTGGTCGTGGTGGTCGTTGACGCTGCTGAGGCAACCCCGGACGAGCCGAGGGAGGTCAGGGTTGCCGCCAACACGGTGACCGTGACCGTGGACGCGGCAATCATCGCCCGGCGCCGTTTACGGAACCTGCGCCGAGGTGGCGCGTGCTTCGTACCGGCCGATTGTCCGATACTCACATCAGCCACTTGAGAAACAGTAGTCCCCTGACTCCCAAGTTCCAAGCAGCCCCTCACGGGCAGCCTGTAGGTTGCAGTGCAGGTCGCGAGCGGATTTTGGAGGAATTGATGATGGACGGCATCGTCGAAGTCCGGAGTGGTCGGCTCCATGGGGTGGCGAGGAACGGCGTCTGGTCGTTCTCGGGCATCCCCTATGCCGCCCCGCCGGTGGGCCACCGCCGATGGCGACCTCCGGTCGAGCCCGAAGCCTGGATGGGGACCCGGGAGTGCGGTGCCTTCTCACCGAGCGCCCCCCAGCCACCGATGGTGGCGGGAATGTCCCTGGCCGGGGAGGTGGAGGAACACTCGGAGGACTGCCTGTATCTCAACGTGTGGACCCCGGGCCTCGATACCGGTCGGCGTCCGGTGATGGTCTGGATTCACGGTGGGGGATTCACCACCGGATCGGGTTCGAGCGGTCTCTACCGGGGCGGGATGCTGGCCCGGGACGAGGACGTGGTGGTGGTGACGATCAACTACCGGCTGGGTGCCCTCGGGTTCCTGGCCCACCCGTCCCTGGCCGACCCGGGTCAGACCTGGCTGGGAGGCGACCCGTGGGCGGGGTGCGGCAACTGGGGCCTGGCCGACCAGGTGGCCGCCTTGGCCTGGGTGCGGGACCACATCGCCTCGTTCGGAGGTGACCCGGGCAACGTCACCATCTTCGGGGAGTCGGCCGGAGGCATGAGCGTGTCGGCGTTGCTAGGGGTCCGAGAGGCTCGGGGGCTGTTCCATCGGGCGATCGTCGAAAGCGGTCCTCCCTACACCCATGGCGCCGAACAGGCCGGGGCCCGGGCGGAAGGATTGGCGGCACTACTGGGTGTACCGATGACCCGGGCCGGGATGGAGGGCGTGTCATCCGACCAACTGGTGGCCGGTGTGGCGGAACTGAGCAAGACCGTGCAACTCGGGGACGGGCTGCCGTTGCCGTTGTTGCCGACGGTGGACGGAGGATTGTTGGTCGACCTTCCCGAACAGGAGGTGGCGGCGGGAGCGGTGCGGGATGTTCCCCTGATGATCGGGACCAACCGCGACGAGGCGGCCTTCTTCGCGGTCGGGGTTCCCCAGATCAACAACCTCGACGACGCCGGTCTGGTCCGCTGGGTGGAGAGGGCGACGCTGAGCCAAGACGACGCACCGGCGGTGATCGCCGCCTACCGGGACATTCGGACCGGTCGGGGGGAGTCGGCCCAGCCGCCCGACCTCTGGTCGGCCATCGCCAGCGACGTCATCTTCCGGCTGCCGTCGGTCCGGTTTGCCGACACCCATGCCGCAGCGGCGGCACCCGGCGTCGGAACCTACGTGTACCTCTTCACCTGGGAGACCCCCGCCCTCGGAGGGATCTTGGGCTCGTGCCACGGACTGGAGATGCCGTTCGTCTTCGGGACCGTCCGGAACCCGGCGGTGCAGCTGTTCTCGGGCGGGGGAGATCTTGCCTTCCGGCTGTCGGACGGGATGCGGGCTTCGTGGGCCGCCTTCGCCCGATCGGGGGTGCCGACCAACGGCACCGTCGGGGAGTGGCCGGCCTGGGAGCCGGACCAGCGCCCAACCATGGTGTTCGGACCTTGGCCCCGCGCCGAGGGAATGTGGCACGAGGTCGCCGGTCCTCGCGACGGAGAACTGGAGGCGTTAGCGCCTGCCCTGGTGCCGGCGGTGGTACCGGCGGTGGCGGAGAGCTGAATCTCTCCGAAGACCACTGGCAGGCTCAGTGCGAACCGGGATCCGGTTCCCGAGCCCCGTTAGAGTGCTGCCGGCAAGGGGGGGTGTCCATCTGACCCCCATCGCCACCCGGGGACGTAGCCCAACAGGTAGAGGCAGGGCGCTTAAACCGCCTCCAGTGAGGGTTCGAATCCCTCCGTCCCCACCCACTGTGGTTGACCCCCTCCGGTGGACCACCGGGTAAGACAAAGTGGCGAGCTGGAGGTGGTTGAGCGAAGATCCTCGGAGTCGTTCGTCGACCTCGTCGAAACTAGCGGACCCGCTTCTCGGGTACTACGTTCTCCCTGGCGACGCAGAGTTCGCGGCAACCTTCGGGTGAACGTTGCTTAGGTCCAGCTTCGGTGATCGTAAGGGAGAAGAGCGATGCGTCGGTTCCTACCGCTTGTGGCGGTGCTCGCCATTGTCTTGGCGGCGTGCTCGTCGGGTTCAACCTCAACCACCGCTACGACCGGAGCCTCCAGCGTCAGCGCGGCCCTCAAGGGTATCAGCGTGCCGAGCAATTTGACCGCCTTGGTTGTCACACCGGTCGAACCGGGAACGTTCCCGTTCCTCGAGACCGACGGCAAGTACCACGTCGCCTACGACCTGATCATCGCCAACGCCTCCAATCAGCCGGCAACTCTCAACCAGCTCGACGTCGTCGATGCCAAGGACCCGACGAAGGTGGTTGCCTCATACTCGGGCAAGCAGCTGGTCGACCCGACCTGTCCCTTTGGTGACTGCAACCGCCTGCGCGAAGTAACCGGCCAGCCAGTCACGGACACCGTGATCCCTCCGGGGCAGAGCCGTGCCCTCTACGTCGACTACACCTTCGATTCCCTCGCCGCGGCTCCCAAGGCCGTGTTGCACCACATCTACGGGACCGGCCGGAACACCCTGAGTGCCACCCCCGGGCCCCTCGACTACCTCACCACGCCCTTCGACATCTCCGACGGCCAGCCCCGGGTCATCAGCCCACCGGTGAAGGGCACCAACTGGGTGGCATTGAACGGGTGCTGCGAGCCGGGGTTCCCCCACCGCGACGCCCTCCTCCCCGCCGGGGGAAAGATCGGAAACAGCCAGATATTTGCCATCGACTTCAAGCGGACGAACGACCAGGGCGCCTTCTACACCGGCGATAAGAACCAGAATTCGAGCTATGTCGACTACGGATCGCCGGTCTACGCCGTCGCCGATGGGACCGTCGTCGGCATCCTCGACGGCGTCGACGCCAACGCGCCGGGTATCCAGCCGATACAGATCCCGGCCGAGGCGGCGAAGCTGAAGATTCAGAACGCCGACGGGAACCATGTCGTCCTCGACCTCGGCGGCGGCGTCTATGCCATGTACGCCCACTTCCAGAAGGGTTCCATCAAGGTCAAGCTGGGCGAGAAGGTGGAGAAGGGCCAGGAGATCGCACTCCTCGGCAACACCGGCAACGCCAACGTATCGCACCTTCACTTCCAGCTCATGGACAGCGCTAACTTCGTCACCGCCAACCCGTTGCCCTACGTATTCGACAACTTCGTGTACCGAGGTCAGGTGCCGCTGCAAGAGATCCTCAACGCCGACGACTTCGTGTCCGGCACCTTCTTTCAGACACGGCTCCAGACCGGACAACCTCGGAAGGACCAACTTCCCCAGAGCCTCGCCATCATCGACTTCCCCGGCTAAACCGTGGCTCTGCGACCAGGTAAGAATGTTTCGAGGATCATGGGCTAGCCCCTAGCCACGGACCGCGGCCGCGGGGTGCTTCGAGTCGGCTTGATGCCCATGCGACACCGTCGCCGACCCGAATGTCAATATTGACAATTGGGAGCCGTCGTGCGAACCTGCCCGGAAATGTTCGGGGGAGGACGATGACTGCTTCACTGGTCGGCTACGGGGTGCTCGGAGTGGTGAGCACCGCATTCGCATGTTGGGCCAATCGCCGGCTCTTCACCGGTCGACAGGCGGGAAGGGTCTCGCTGCTGGAGGGCCTGTTCTACCTGTTCGGCCTGGTGTCGCTCGGCCTCGGCTGGTACTTCAACATCCGGTACACCCACGCCGACCCCCACGCCAGTTACGTCAACTACACCAAGGCGCTGTTTTCGAACTGGGCCTCGGACTCGGCGGCGCAGGACTACATCATGGTCAATCTGGTCCTTCTCCCGCTGTGGACGATCGTCGACGGAAGGCGACGGAGCCTACGGGTGCCGTGGATCTTCTTCGTCATGAGCCTGTTCACCAGCCTGGCCTTCTCCATGGCCGTCTACCTGGCGTTCGTGGAGCGGCAGATCCGTTACAACCGGGAGGGATCCGACCGCGAGGAACCGGCGGTGTCGAGCACCTCGTAGCCGCAGTTGTAGCCGGGGATGAACGTGACGCCCGGGCCGCCATGGCAGCCGGCGCCACACAGGTAGAGCCCTTCGACCGGGATCGGATTGTCGGGCCAGCCTCTGGGGCCGGGCCGAAAGGGCCCCATGAACTCGGGCTGGAGGAGGCCGTGGGTGAAGTCGCCGCCGGTACAGCCGAACATCAACTCGTAGGTGTAGGCCGGGTAGTTGAACTGCCGATCGATGAGGTCGGGGAAGTTGGGCGCTACCGCGGTGATCATTTCCACCAGGCGAGCGGCCATCTCGTCGCGCAGTCGGGCGCGCTCAGCGTGGGTGGCGCCGATCGGGAAGTAGAAGGCGAAGCCGCTGGCGGCATGCTTGCCGGCCGGCGCCATCCCCGGTTCAGTGAGCGTCGGGATCTGCAGGTTGAAAGACGGTGACGCCGGCACCTCGCCGCGGAGGCAGCCCTCGTAGTCGAGTTGCATCTGCTGGGCGGTGCCGAAGAAGGTGACGTTCCGGCGGAGATCAGACTGGTTGAGCCCCTCGTTGGGTCCGATGAATTCCGGCAGCCCGTTGAGGGCGAAGTGGATCTGGAAGTAGGCGGCCCGATGGTCGATGGCGTCGACTCGTTGGACGAATGCGTCCGGGAGGTCGGCGCGATCGAGGAGGGTGAAGGTGGCGGTCGGGTCCAGGTTCGATACCACGACCGGCGCGGTCACCACCTCTCCATCCCCCAGCATCACCCCCTTGGCCGTTCCTCCGTTGGTCAGGATCTTCGAGACCTTGACATGCCGACGAAGCTCGCCCCCGTGGTGCTCGAATTGGATCCGGAGGTGGTCGGACATGGCCCCGATGCCGCCTTTGACCTTTGACATCGTGGCTTCCCCGGGGGAGGCGAGAGCAAAGGCCAGGCAGAGGGCGCTGCCCGGGGTATAGGGGCCCCGATAGGTGGAGTTGACGGCCAGGAAGCTCAGCATGCTGCGGACGGGTGCGTGTTGCACGGGGTCGGGCAGATAGCGGTCGATGACGTCCATCACACTGCCGAACATGGCGGTGCGGATCGCCTCCCGCTCCTGCTCGTTGGCGGCGCAGGCCCACATTTCATCCAGGGACTTCGGGGGCTTGCGCACGTCGAACCGCCCGATGGCCCGGGCCGGGGCTTCGGCCCAGGCCGCAACCTCCGCCATTCCCATAACCGCATCCAACCCGAGCGTCTCGTTGAGATGGTCGAGGAGCCGGGTGGGATCGGTGTAGAGCAGGATGGGTGCCTTGCCCCCGGGCTGGATGCTCGCTGACTGGACTTCGGGTTCGTAGATCGGGCAGGCGTCAAAGCCCAAGTCGTCGTAGATCTCATTGGGGATGGGGAACTGGATCGAGCCGGCCAGTTCGAAGTGGTAGTCCTTCACCAACTCGGTGGTGGAGGCCATCCCGCCGATGAAGTGGTTCTTCTCGAGGCACAGGACCCGCATGCCGCCTCGTGCCATGACGACCGCGGCGGTGAGGCCATTGTGGCCGGCACCGATGACGATGGCGTCGTAGTCCGGCATTGTCGGCAACCTATCCAGGAGGTCCCGCTTATGTCAAATTTGACACTCTTGGAGTTGGCGCCAGGCCGGAGTCGAGCAGGCTCAGCGCCCGCTCAGTCAACCGGGACAGCTCTTCGAGGTCGGAGTGGTCGCCCCGCATCCAGGTGTCCATGGCGGCGAAGGTGGCCGCCGCAACACACTGGGCGGCCACGGTGGCCAGGAACCTGGCGTCGTCATCGACCAGGCCGTCCTGCCGCAACAAGTGACGCTCCACCTCCATGGCGAACTCGGCTTGCACCTGGTGGATGTGCCGCTCCACCTGTTCCCGGTCCAGCTCCCGGGCGCGCAGTTCGGCGATCTCGAACATGCTCTCCCGGTCATGGGGGAAGGAGTCGATGGCGGCCAGGACGGCTTGGCTGAGCGTCTCGCCGGCCGGGCGGGATTGGAGGGCCGAACGGAACCACTGGAGACTGGCGTCGTAGTCGCTGAAGAGGAGTTCGCGCTTCGACGCGAAGTGTCGGTAGAAGGTGCGGAGGGTGACGCCGGCATCGTCGGCGATCTGTTCGGCTGAGGTTGCCTCCACCCCCTGGGCCAAGAACCGGACCTGTGCGGCCCGCCGCAGCGCCTCCCGCGTGCGTTCACCACGAGGGGTGAGGGGCGGCTGGGGCATGGAGCCGAGTCTACCGATCGGCTTAAACGCGGAACCTTCCCCGGGCTCTGCTGGTCCAGCCGGGACCCGGACGGGCGCCCGTCGAGAACGCCGTCAGCCGACCTCGTGACCGTTGGCGGTCAGCTTGACGTCGATGTTGCCCCGGGTGGCATTCGAATAGGGGCACACCTGATGGGAGGCAGCCACGATCTTGACCGCCTCGCCGGCATCCTGGACGCCGGGCAGGGTCACATCGAGCTCTACCGACAGCTTGAAGCCGCGCTCCTCAGTGGGAAGGAGGTTGACTCGACTGTCGATCGACACGTCACCCACTTCGACCTTCTCCCGACGAGCCACGACCCCCAGCGCACTCTCGAAACAGGCGGCATACCCGACAGCGAAGAGCTGCTCTGGATTGGTGCCGCCGCCTTCGCCGCCCATTTCCTTCGGCATCCGGAGCTGTACGTCGAGGGCTCCGTCACTGGTGACGCCGTGACCGTTTATGCGACCGCCAGTGACCGTCGCCTCCGCGGTGTAAAGGATCTTCGCCATCTTGGCCTCCATTCTCGGGTCAACGCGGGCGGGATTCCGTTGCCGCGAGGGCCAGTTCAATTGGGTTGCTTCGGAGGCTATCGGGAGCGGGCCCTGCGTCCTTCGGGGGCCATGGTGGGCGGACGGGCGGTGACACCGCCATCCGGTCGCAGGGTCACCGCCCGGGCCTCAACTGGACCCCGGCTCCGTCAGCGGTGCGCCTAACCGCCCAGCCCAGAGCCCGTCTCCAGCAGCGACTTGAGATCGCTCAGCACCCAGGGGTGGCCGCCACCGCCGCCTTCGCCCCGAGCTTCATTCTGGCCCGACACCAGCTCGGCAATCGCCTTGTGGGACGAGTCGAGCTTGTGGGTCAGCGTCAACAGGCAGGCTCCGTTGTCAAGCGCCTTGATCTCGTGGGTGATGGTCGTGAACCCTTCGGCGATACAGGTGGGGTCCATGAGCATCCGCCAGGTCGTCACCAGTCGGTGAGGGGGGTCGGACTCGATGACTTCGCCGTCGACAACCACATCGGGACAGGGGTAGCCCTGGGCTTCGGCGGCGGCCTTGAACTCTTCGTTGGCGACGACAGTGTAGGAGCCGCCCGGTCGCAGGTCGTAGTGCGCGTATCCGGTGTACCCGTAGCGGTTGGTCCATTCCGGGTCGGTGATGGCCTCCCAGATCGCCTCGGCACTCGCCTTGATGTAGATCCGATAGACCTGGGTCGTATCTCCGGAATCGGTGGTTGTGGTCATCCTCGTGTCTCCAATCGCTGTTTGAGCTCGACGAGCGCCGACACCCGGTGCTCGGTGTATTTGTTGATCCAACGGTCATGGATGAGACGAATCGGCACCGGGTTCAGGAAGTGCAACTTTTCACGTCCGGAACGCTCGGTCACCACCAGCCCGGCATCCTCGAGGATCCGAAGGTGTTTCATGACGCCGATTCGGGTCATCGCCACTTCTTGCTCCAGCTCGGTGAGTGTTCGCCCTTCTCGTTCGAACAGGAGATCGAGCAGGAAGCGCCGGGTTGGGTCGGCGAGCGCCTTGAACACCTGGTTGTCGTCGCTCACCACTCCACATGATATGTAACCATATGGTGACATGTCAAGCGACCGCGGGCAATCAGGTTGCGTTGGCGGTGAGTCCGACCCGGAAGGCAAGCGACCGGTGATCCGGCGAACACCCGACGGTCTGGTCGGTTCAGGCCAGGTGAGTCAGGGCTCGCTGGGACACCCAGCCGAAAGATCGTCGGCCCGGGCCCCGTCCTCGGTCCCGACAGATGCAAGCCGAGGCGCGCCTTAGCCGGCGGGGAGGGTCAGTCGCCTTCCTCGGTCGGCGATGACGGCTCCGGGCCCGGTGACGGCGGTCGCCTCAACAACGGGTTGAGGCGAGCCATGGAGGACAGCGCGTCGGTCAGTTCGCTCACTGCACCGATGACCAGGTCGCTGGCCGGAGACCCCACCCCTTCTCGCAACATGCGATTGACCTCATCCACCTGGCGTCGGGTGTCGGCCATGCCGTTCATATAGAGCCGGGTGAACTGTTCGAGGGCGTCGGTGGCGTCGAGGAGGCGGGAGGTGATGCGCTGGAAGTTGGAGACACCCTCCCGGAATTCCTGGAGAGTGGACGGGAGCGCGATGACCTCCGAGGTGAGCTGACGTCGCCAGCCGTCGAGGCGGTCAAACCAGGGCAGCTCCGGGAGCACGGGCACTGCCGTCATGTTACCCGTTGACCTCGGCGAAGACTGGTCGGAGGCATGAAGAGTACCGGCATGGCAGGCCGATCTAGTCTTGTGGAGGTGACCCACCCATCGACAACCACACTGATCGTGAGCGGGGTGCTGTCCATCGTCTGGGCCTTCATCGGCTACCGCCTTTCCGAAGGGACCCGGAGGGCGACGGGTCGAACCCCGTGGGGGCTCCCCTCGGCAGTGTGGGCGTTGTTGTGGTTCCTGTTCGTGCTGCTGGGCCTGGTGCTGTACCTGATTGCCCGATTCACCGACGCCCGGAAGTCGGTACGGATGGGACCCGACAATCTAGGTACCCCGGCCGCCCCGCTCGGGGCGCCGCCCCCGGCACCGATGGCGAAGCCGATTCGGGCGGGTTCACAGTTTCCGGCTTATCCGCGCCCGGCCAATTCGCCCGGCCTGGGCGAGCCCGAGCACTCGCAGCGTCCATCGCCACCCGAGCCGGGATCACCGTCGGGGCCACCGGCGGTGCCCGGATCCCCACCGATCCACGAATCGCAAATACCCGCCCAGAACCGACCAGTCCCCGAGACACCGCCGGCCGCCCAAACGGGGCAACCGGTCCTGCCCCCTCCGGGTTGGCATCCGGACCCGAGCGGAAGGTTCCATTACCGGTGGTGGGATGGAACGGTGTGGACATCCCAGGTGTCCCTGAGCGGACAGCACCTGATCGACACCAATCCCGACCAGCGGATTGGCCAGTACTGAGTCGTCGGAGACAATCTGTCAGGCGCGTCCGGGACCGGATGCAGGGGAGGGAACAGGATGGCATTGCTCGGGACTGAAGATGTGGTCCGCCATGCGGCGGAGGACGACCTACCGTGGGTGGATGCCACCGGGGGTATCTGGCTGAAGGTCCTTCGGGTCGACGTCGCCAACGGTGTCTGGGTGGTGCGCAACCGGTTCGAGCCCGGAGTCCGGCTCCAGACCCACCGGCATACCGGCCCGGTCGACGGGTTCACCATTTCGGGGCGGTGGCACTACCTCGAGTACGACTTCTTCAACAACGCCGGGTCCTACATCCGGGAGCCAGCGGGTTCGGTTCACACCCTCGATGTCCCCGAGGACAACGACGGGATCACCGACGTGCTCTTCGTGATGGAGGGGGTCAACCTGAACCTGGCCGCCGACGGCTCGGTGGAGAGCGTCACCGACGGGGCCGGCACGTTGGCGGCCTACGAAGCTCTGGCGGCGGCCCAGGGATTCGACCCACCCACCGGCGTCCTGATCGGGTGAGTCGGCAGCTCCCGTGACCTCTGCCACCTCGGCGGCCAGCCCCGCGACCGACCCCACCGACCTCACCGCTCCGCTCCTCGATCCGGACTTCTATGCCGGCGACCCGTTCCCGCTCTATGCCCGGCTGCGGGCAGAGGCGCCGGTCGTCCGCAACCCCACGCTTGGCTTTTGGGTGGTCAGCCGCCACGCCGATGTCACCGCCGTGTCCCGGGACCCGGAGACCTTCTGTTCGAAGAAGGGGATCATGGTCTTCGAGATCGGGAGCGAGTACCCGACGCCACCGACGATGATGCACACCGATCCGCCCGACCACACCCGGTACCGGTCGTTGGTGCAGCCCGGTTTCCGACCGAAGTTCATGCGGGGGCTGGAGGACTCCATTCGGGCTCGGACCCGAGCCCTGGTGGACCGGCTCGAACCCGGCGTGCCGGTGGACATCGTGGCGGAGCTGGCAGTACCCCTCCCGTTGCAAGTCATCAGCGATCTCCTCGGGGTGCCGGAAGATGAATGGCCCCGGTTCTTCCGATGGTCCGAAGCCGTGATTCCCGGCGCCACCGACTGGCCGGAAGAGGAACGTCAGGCGCTGAGCGCGGAGATGGTTCATTACCTGTTGACGGCGGCCGCCGATCGCCGGGCGTCGCCGGGCCAGGACATCATCTCGGAGTTGGCGGCGGCCGAGATCGACGGCGATCGCCTCTCCGATGCCGAACTGGCGATGTTCCTGGTCCAGCTGCTGGTGGCCGGCAACGAGACCACCCGGAACATGATGTCGGGTGGTCTGCTGGGTTTCGCCGAGACATCGGGGGAGTGGGGGGCGCTGCGCACCCGGGTGGAGGAGTCGGCGCCACGGACCTTGGCCATCGCCACCGAGGAGATGCTGCGCTGGACGACCCCGGTGGTGTCCTTCATGCGAACCGCCACCCGGGACACCGTCGTGGGCGATCAGGAGATCTCCGAGGGTGACCCGGTCCTGATGTTGTACGCCTCCGCCAACCGGGACGAGGCGGTATTCGGGTCGACCGGGGACCAGTTCGACAGCGCCCGCGACCCCAACCCGCATCTAGCCTTCGGGTTCGGTGCCCATTTCTGCATCGGGGCCGTGCTGGCCCGCCTGGAGGGGCGGATCGTGCTGGAGGAGCTGCTGGCCCGCTTCGGATCGGTGGAGTCGGCCGGCCCGGTCATCCGGACCGCGTCGCCGGTGATCGCCGGCGTCCGATCGGCGCCGATGGTCTTCGGTGCGCCGACTTCGTGATTCGCCCGACGCCCGTGATCCAGCCGATCGCCGGCACCGACCGGCTAACCACTAACCGTCTCGGCCAGCGTTAGCTGGCCTCGGACAGCGTCTTCACCTGCTCGTCGCTCAACTCCACGGCGGCGCCACCGCAGTTCTCTTCCAGGTGGTCGACCGACGACGTGCCGGGGATGGGGAGGATCACCGGCGAGCGGTGGAGCAGCCAGGCCAGCGCCACCTGCGATGCCGTTGCCCCGGTGGACTTGGCGATCTGGTCCACGGCGCCGCCCGGCTTGGCCAGGTCGCCGGAGGCGATGGGCGCCCAGGGGATGAAGCCGAGATTCTGAGACTCGCAGTAGTCGAGCACGGCTTCTGACTGGCGGTTGGTGAGGTTGTAGAGGTTCTGGACGCTGACCAGCGGCACCGTCGCCTGCGCCGCCTTGATCTCGTCGACCGACACCTCGGACAGTCCCACATGGCGGACCTTGCCTTCCGAGACGAGATCAGCCAACAGCCCGAATTGCTCTTCGGCGGGAACCTTGGCGTCGATGCGGTGGAGTTGGAAGAGGTCGATTTGATCGACCCCAAGCCGACGCAGGCTCATTTCGCACTCCTGGCGGAGATACTCCGGACGCCCCACCGGCCACCAGATATTGGGCCCGGTCCGCACCAGGCCGGCCTTGGTGGCGATGACCAACCCGTCGGGATAGGGGTGGAGCGCCTCGCGGATGATGTCTTCGCTCACTTCCGGACCGTAGGAGTCGGCGGTATCGATGAGGTCGACGCCGAGCTCGACCGCCCGGCGGAGGACGCGCACGCATTCGGCTCGATCGGCGGGCTCGCCCCAGATACCGGGTCCGGTGATCCGCATGGCTCCGAAGCCGAGGCGGTGGACGGTCAGATCCCCCAGTTCGAAGGTCCCAGACTGGGCGATGGGATTGGCGGTGGCATTCTCATTCGGCATGAGTCCGTTCTACCCGAAATCGCCCGGATATGAATCCGCCCACCTCCACAGCTCAGTGGGTCTTCCGACCGATCCCCACGGCCGATCGAGGAAGCCCTCAACCGACACCGGGGTGGAGCTCAGGTAGCCTCGGCGACCGTGGACTTCGACCTGTCTCCCGAACTGACCGCCCTCCAGGAAAGCGTGCGCCGCCTGGCCCAGGACAAGATCAAGCCGCGGGCTCGGGAGATCGACACCACCAGCGAGTACCCCCAGGACGTCTTCGACGCCTTCCGTGACGCAGACTTGCTGGGCTTGTGCCTTCCCACCGAGCTGGGCGGCTCGGGGGCCGGGATCCTCGGCCTCACCATCGCCATCGAGGAGGTGGCCAAGTATTCCAACTCGGCGGCGCTGATGCTGCTGCTCACCCGGCTGCCGGTGGGCCCTGTCCTCATCGCCGGCAACGACGATCAGAAGAAGCGGTACCTGCCCGGGATCGCCACCGGGGAAGTGCGGGCCGCCTTCGGACTGTCCGAGGTCCAGGCCGGGAGCGATGTGGCCGGCATGCGGACCAAGGCCGTCCCCGACCCCGACGGATCCGGCGGCTGGATCCTCTCCGGCACCAAGTGCTGGATGTCCGGAGTCCGGGAGGCCGACTGGTACACGGTGTTCGCCAAGACCGGCGACCCGTCCTCCCGCCAGCACGATTCGATCACCGCCTTCATCGTGGAGCGCAACTGGGAAGGCGTCTCGGTCGGTCGGACCGACCACAAGATGGGTGTCCACGGGGTGGACACCGGAGAACTGGTGCTCGACAGCGTCAGGGTCCCGGCCGAGAACGTGATCGGTGAGGTGGGTGGCTTCCGGCTGGCCATGCTCGGCCTCAACGCCATGCGGCCGATCGTGGCGGCCCGGGGGATCGGGCTGGCCGAGGGCGCCCTCATGTACGCCACCGACTACGTGCAGCAGCGTGAGGCCTTCGGTGGGGTGATCGCCGACTTCCAGGGGATCCAGTGGGAGATCGCCAAGGTGGCGGTGGACATCGAAGCGGCCCGGTTGCTGACCTACCGGTCCGCCTGGCTGGCCGACCAGGGCAAGTTCACCAAGGAGTACGTGCCGTTCCTGTCCATGGCCAAGTACTACGCCACCGAGCTGGCGGTGCGGGCCTCCGGCCTCGCCGTGCAGTTGCTGGGGGCGGCCGGCTACATGGAGGACCATCCGACCGAGCTCTGGTATCGCGACGCCCGTCAGCTGACCATCGTGGAAGGGACCTCCCAGGTGCAACTGGGGCTGATCGCCCGGGGCGTGTTGGCCCATGACCTGTGGTGGGACTGACGGTGCCGGTGGACTTCGAGGATCTGGGCGGCTGGCCCGGCGTCCTCACCCGCCTGCTGGCCGGGACGTCGCTCACCGCCGACGAGGCCGAAGCGGTGCTCGGCAAGGTGTGGTCGGGTGAGGCCGCCCCGACCCAGATAGCCGCCCTCCTGATCGCCCTGCGGGCCAAGGGGGAGTCGGTGGAGGAGATGACCGGCTTCGTGCGGGCCATGGTCTCCCTGGGGGTGCCCTTGCCCCTCCCGGCGGGGGTCGACGTCATCGATACCTGCGGCACCGGCGGTGACCGGCTGCGCAGCATCAACGTCTCCACCATCGCCGCGCTGGTGGTGGCGGCCACCGGGGCCAAGGTGTGCAAGCACGGCGGCCGGGCGTCATCGTCGGCGGTGGGGGCGGCCGATGTCCTCGAAGCCCTCGGAGTGGTGGCCGACCTCGGCCCCGAGGGGGTGGTCCGCTGCATCGACGAGGTGGGGATGGGATTCTGTTTCGCCCCCCGGTTCCATCCGGCCATGCGCTACGCCGGGCCGGTCCGCCAGGAGCTGGGCATCCCCACCGTCTTCAATTTCCTCGGGCCGCTGGCCAATCCGGGGCGGGCGCGCTACCAGGTGGTGGGGGTCAGCGACCGCTCGATGGCCGACAAGATGCTCGGCGTTCTGGCCGCCAACCAGGCGGAGCGGGCCATGATCGTCTACGGGGACGACGGCCTCGACGAGCTGAGCACCACCGGACCTTCCACCGTCCACGAGCTGCGGCGGAACCTGACCGGCAGTGGCACCGAGTACGAGATGAGCACCTTCCGGGTCGACCCGGCGGAGCTGGGCTTCGCCCCGGCCTCCCTCGACGACCTGCGGGGCGGGGACGCCTCGGTCAACGCCGAGGCCATCCGCAGGGTGGTGGCCGGGGACCCGTCACCCCATCGGGACATCGCGGTGCTGAATGCCGCCGCCGCCCTGGTGGTGATCGGGCAGGCCCCCGACTTCCCGAGCGGGGTGGCCCTCGCCTGCACGGTGATCGACGATGGCCGCGCCGCCCAGGTGCTCGACGCGCTGGTGCGGGTCACCCAGGAGGCGGCCGCCACCGAGGGGTGACCTCGTGAGGTGAGGGGTGAGGGGTGAGAGTGCGAAGCCCACAGCGAACGGCGGGGGTCGCCTCCGTTCGGAGGACGCCCCCGCCGCCCGAGGTGGCGAGTACGACCGGCGCAGCCGTCGTGGCTACGACCGGTGCCGGCCGGTTACGAGATGTTGAGCATCGAAGCCGGTGGCGGCGTGGTCGGACCGGTGTAGGTCTTGATCGGACCGTTGATGGTCGTCGTCAAGACCGGGCCCATGGTGGTCGCCGCCCCATTGTTGATGGTGACCAACTGGGCCCCCGAGTACCCGAAGTGAACGCTCTTGGTATAGGTGAGCGGCACCAGACCCGCGGTCACGAATTTGGATCCGCTCGACTCGATGGCGGACACGATGCCGGCCCGGGTGAGGTTCGGGCCAGCCTTCTGGAGCGCCTGGATGAAGGTGTAGCCAAGAGCGACCCCGTATTCGGTGTTGCCGTCCAGCGGCGCCCCCGGGTCGTACTTGGTGAGGACCTTCTGGATGGCCTGGATCCAGGCGTTGGAGGTGTCGGCCTCCGGCGGTGCGTAGGCATCCGAGATCATCCCGTTGAGGAGCGAGGCCCCGGCGGCACCCTTGGAGAACGAGTTCAGCAGGGCGGCAACCGTCGGGGGATCAGAGCCCACGTTGGAGCTCACCCATTGGGGTGAGTACCCAATCGAGGCAGCGGGGAGCAGCGCCAGCGCAGTGGCGGCCGGCACCGTGGCCAGCGCGACCACCTGGGCACCGGCGGACTTCAACGCCGCGATCTGGTTGCTCATCGGGCCAGCCAGGGTGGCGGCGTCGTAGTTCTGCCGGGATACCACCGCGGTGGCCGGAAGCTCGGCGTCGAGACCCTTGATGAAGTCCTGACCGAACTCGTCAGCCTGGTAGAGATAGCCGACCTTCTGGCCGGCGAATTTCTGGTTGATGTACTGGCCGAGGATCTTCCCTTCCACCGTGTAGTTCGGCTGCCAGCCGAATGTCCAGGGACTGCTTGACTGCGACCAGCAGTTGCAGCCCGATTCCACGAAGAGTTGGGGCACCTTGTTGGAGTTGAGGAAGCCCTCGACGGCCGCTTGGGTGGGCGTGCCCAGGGAACCGACGTCGGCAAAGATGTTGTTCTGCTGGACCAGCTGCCGGGTGAGGGTGACCGTGTTGACCGGGTTGTAGGCGTCGTCTTTGATGATGTAGTTGATCTGACGCCCGTTGACGCCACCGTTGGCGTTAGCCCACTTGAAGACCGCGTTGGAAGCCGCGGCGATCTCGTCGTAGCCGGGGGCGGCCGGCCCTGTCAGCGGCGTGGTCGCCCCGATGGTGATGCTGGTAGCGGTCACCCCGGGCGCGGTTGCTCCGCCGTTGTTGGTGCTGGAACCGGCTGTGGTCGTCGTGCTGGAGCTGGAATTACTGCTGCAGGCGGCGGCTATCAGCGCGGTGGCCAGGACC